>CAYLXG010000071.1:0-13041 GCA_964387445.1 uncultured bacterium | reverse complement strand
GGCATCGACAAAGCCCCTGGCTTCCTCCGGGCCCGCGCACAGCCGAAGCAGGTGGACCCTGCGGTTGGAAACCTCCCTTACGATCCAATCTGGCCCGAAACGAAACAGAACCATTTCTCCGAACATACCGTCACATCGAGATATCTCTTCGATATCCAGCATATCCTCCAGTGCAGAACCAGGAGTTATCACAACCACCTTACCACTCCGCAGGGTATCCAATACAGCAGTATCAGCCACTTGTCCTCCCGACTTGTCCGCTCCTCTGAACTGACCCTGGGGAATCTGATCCAGAGGTAAGCAACTCTATCCATTAACCTGAGATAAACATACAATCTGGAGCATCTGCCTGTTCCATCGCTAACGGAGTTTTCAGCAGAGGTTGACTCGCCTTCCGGCATGACTTGCCCTATGGGATCAGGTATGATCGTACGGAAACAACGAAAGCAAGGCAGCTGATAAGGAAACAGAATGGTTAGAACGGCAAGAAGAACTGACATACAGACGGATTTCCGGCAGGTGTCCGTGGTGTGGAAACTTGTGGATGATGCTCCAAGGGTGATCCGGCTGTTCCTGAGTTCCCAGGGATCCAATGCGGTTTCCCTGGCAGCGAAGCACTTTCCCGATTCGCCCGTTTCCGTGAACTCCACCATTGACTATGTGGTAAGGGGCGTTACGGAAACCCTCAGGGGCGGCAGGGCGGTCTTCCCCCTCTATCTCATGGATCTCTCCGTGTGCACCGGTTTTCAAAGAATGGTCCTCGAGGCCCTGCACCGCATACCCCGGGGCAGTGTGGCCACTTACCGCGAAATCGCGGTATCCCTTGGGAAACCCGGCGCTTCAAGGGCCGTGGGTACGGCTCTGGCTAAGAACCCCTTTCCACTGCTCATCCCCTGTCACAGAGCGGTGAGGTCCGATGGCCGGACCGGCGGATATCAGGGGGGAGAGGAAATGAAGCGGTTCCTTCTTCTAAGCGAGGGCGTTGAACTCGCTCCTTCCGGAAGGCTCAGGGGCCGGTTCCATGCCTCCACGAAAAGGGATTGATCAGCTGTTCTCCGGGTATCGATCCCCCGGGGTAGAGCGGCTCATTGACTCTGTTTATTTTTGTAAGCTATAGTGTAAGTCAGTGTCCATTTGATTGAATACTGGGGGTTCATGTGAAACACGCAGTTCTTCTTGTTTCTCTTCTGGCATCCGCTGCCTTGTCGTCCTCAACGGGGATAATAGCCGGGCTGGTGGAAGACCCGGGGGGAGCTCCCCTTGTGGGTGCAACGGTGACAATAGAAGGGACGCCATACGGAGCCATGACCAGCGCCCAGGGGGAGTACGTTATCCCTTCGCTGGATCCGGGCACCTACACCGTTATCGCCAGGATGGTGGGCAGGGAGACCTCCCGGGTGGAGGGTGTCACGGTTCAGAGCGACAACACCAGCCGCATCGATTTCCAGCTGGCGGAGGATGCCAGCGGTTCCACCGTGATAAGGGTGGTGGACACCAGAACACACATTCTCAGGGATGTACCGGCAACCGCGTTCCAGCTCGACCTTTCAGAGATGCGGACAATGTCATCCGGCGGGATCGTGGATGTGGTGGCGACGCAGCCCGGGGTGGTGCAGCAGGACGGCGAGCTCCATGTGCGGGGAGGACGGGCCGGCGAGGTGGACTACGTTCTGGACGGGATCTCCCTCCGCTCCCCCATGGACAACAGGTTCAACTTCGACCTGCCTATGTCCGCGGTCTCAGGGGCCACCCTGATGACCGGCGGCCTGAGCATAGAGTACGGGAACACCCTCTCCGGGGTGGTCGACCTCATCGGCAAGGAGGGGGGAGACAGATTCCAGGCCACCATCCACGGCCGGTCCGGAGCAGCATCCACCGGCATGATCAGCTCCGGTGAGCAGGTCTTCATGGAGTCCATCGATGTTGATCAGTGCAGAACGGGTCTGATGAACGGGGAGTTCTCACTGTCCGGTCCCGAACCCCTCACCGAAGTACTTCTGCCGTCCCTGGGAGCGGACCTTCCGGGGGAGATGACCTTCAGCGTTGCGGGGCAGTTCTCCACAAGCGGCAAGGACAACACCGACACCAGGGGTAACTGGTCATACAACTGGCTCAACGACGGTTCAGGTATCGCCAAGCTTACTTACAGGCCTGCGCCAAGGACCAGGATATCCCTGAGCGGAATAGGCTCATACAGGGAGAGGGGCTGGAACCAGTGGGCCTGGGAGAACTACGACGAGCTGTCATTCGTGGAGGGTTCAATGATCGAACCGGGCAGCCTGGACCATGCCCTGCCGGCCATGTTCAGCGAGACCTTCGGCGGGATCGTGAACTTCTCCCAGCTAATCGGCGACAAGACGGCCCTGGAGTTCTCCTTTGGCCACCTGCTCTTTCAGAACCGAAACAGGATTTATGACGAGGACGGCGGATTCGTCGGCGAGGGCACCAATCCCATCTACTGGCTCACACAGTATTCCCCGCCGGCGCTGATAGAGGACTCCCTGGGATTCTTCTACAACGGCCTCCACAGGAACGTCTGGCACGATTCCAAGGCCATCGTATCAACGGGGATGCTCAGCCTGGACTACAACCCCAACCCCAGAATGCGGATTAAAGCGGGTATTTCCGGAAGCTACAGCGACCTTTACCAGTACAATGTGTATCACCTGGCGCCGGGAACATCATACCTTTCCCTGTGGAACGCCTATCCCCATTCAGCCGCGGCGTATGCCCAGGCCAGCTACAGGTTCTCAGGGGGTGTTATCACCACCGCAGGGCTCAGGGCGGACTATTTCGACGCGAACACCTCCGTGTTCTCCTCCGAAGCCGGCAAGGCCAGCGAAGTGGAACCCAAGACCCATATAAGCCCCAGACTGAGTTTTTCGGTGCCCTTCAGCGAGAGGTCGCTGTTCTTCACCACCTACGGCCACTACTTCCAGATGCCGCCCATGAACAGCCTGTACCTTCAGACAAGCTACAGCACAGGCTCCAGCAGGATAGTGGCCGGCAATCCCGACCTGGACCCGGAACTCACCACCCTGTTCGAGGTGGGGATCAGGCAGGAGCTGGACAGATACACCGACGCCGCCCTCTCATTCTACAACAAGGACATCACCGGTCTGGTGAGCACCGAGAATCACAGCGAGGGCCAGTTCTACGTTTTCACCAACGACGACAGCCACGGCAATGTTCGCGGTCTGGAAACATCCCTGACCAGGATGTCCGGAGGTCATCTGTCTGGCCAGGCTTTTTACACCCTTTCCATCGCAAAGGGCAGGTATTCCTCCATGCTGTCACGGTACAACTATGCCCAGTTCGGAGTGGTCTATCCTTCAAGGGAGGACAACTACCTGGACTGGGACCAGACACACCAGGCGGGGCTTTCGGTTGAGATCAGGTCCTTTCAGTCAGACGGTCCTGAACTCGCAGGTATCCACCCTCTGGAGAATTCTTCCCTCTCTCTTTCCTGGAAGTACGGCAGCGGGATGCCATATACCCTGCCCCCCGCTGAATCGCAGCTGGTGGAGACCAACACCGAAAGAAGGCCCTTTTCCATGCAGACGGATCTGAGCGTCTCCAGGGGCTTCGACGTGGCAGGGAGCGAACTGAAGGTGATGTTCGGCATTTTCAACCTGTTCAACAGGAGGAACATCGTACATATCTACGACACGAGCCTCTTCCACTCCAGCGGAGACCCCACAGGGGAGATGGGCAACCCCAGGGCCTGGTCCCCTGCAAGGCACTATCTCCTCTCGGCGGTGCTCTCGTGGTAAGGGCCGCCCTTCCCTTACTGCTGCTTCTCCTCCTTTCCCTGGCGGGCTGCAGCGGCGTTACAGAGCATGAGATGCTATACGATGCCGAGCTGGGGGTGTTCTCCGGGGCAGCGCTGATCCCTCTGGCAACCCTGGAGACTGATCAGGACTCAAGATGCATACTGGTGAGGAACAAGAGGATTTACATCGGAGGGACCGACGGGTTCGTGAGGTGCTATCACGAGGATTCTCACAACCTGCTGGAGGAGGTTCAGGTGGGGCAGCCTTCCACCGCCGGGTATGTCGATATGGTTTACAGTACTGTGGAGGGAAGCATCTATATGACAGGTGCCTTCGGGGTGATCCTTGAGCTTTCCCCCGTGGACTGCTCCATTACTGACGAGTTCAGTGTTGCGCCTTTCCCGGGAATGCTGGAGATGTCGCCGGGGCAGCCGGGTTTCCTGTGGGTCGTTGATCCCTCGCTGAATCAGGTCATACAGGTTCACCCTGTAAGCAACGGGATCTGCAACATCCTGAACGTGCCGTCTTACTGCCTGATCTCTTCCCTGGGCTCCTGTGCAAGGGAGGATTCCCTTCTTCTGGGAACCACGGAGGGTTACTTCCGGCTTGCGGTCACAGAAGCGGGGGGGCTGCGGAGCACCGTCGTAAAAGATTTCCCTTATGCCTGCTGCGCAATTTCGCCGAATCCCGCCGACTCGGGATTCGTAACCGTGCTCCGGATGTATCAGAACACCATGGTGGGGGAGATGCATGTCTTTCACGACAGCCTTGGTGTGGAACCTCCCGCTTACTTCACCCATGCCGTGGAGATCCAGGGAAGCATCTTCATGATGGAAACGGGGATGCAGGATGAGGTGGTTTACATCCTCTCGTCACATGGGGCTGGTGAGAGCCTCCTGAGCGTTTACAGACCCGGCGAGGAGTACGGGCTGGAGGCCCAGGTGGAGATCCCCGGGAATCCCCTGGACCTTTCCGTTTCAGAAGGGGGTGAGGTTTATGTGCTCTCCTACAGGTAGTGCCTGTTTTTTGTATCCATTCGCCGCCGTCCTTCTGCTGCTCTCCTGCGCCGGCGTCACGGAGTACGATCTGAACTGGCAGTCGTCGTTGAGGGTGTATTCACCTTCCGACCTTTCACTGATCGCTTCCTACCCGGAGATGACCTCACCCAGGAGCATGATGATCACCCCGGGGATGGTTTTCGTGGCCTCCACCGAGGGAGTGGTTTACGCCTTCGATTCCCAGACACGGGAGCTTCTGGGGGAATATGTGGTGGGAGCCCCTTCAGCTTCCGGCTACAGCGCAATGGTTCACAGCCCTTCCGAGGGCACTGCATACCTGACAGGTGCCACAGGGAAGATCCTGGAGCTCAGCCTGCCGGACTGTCAGGTCATCGACGAGTTCTCCGTGTGTTCATCACCATTCGATCTGGCGGTATCAAGTGGATTCCGCGGCTATCTCTGGATAGCAGATGCCTATTCCAACAGCATCTACCAGATCAAGCTTTCCGATAACAGCCTCGCTGGTCAGAAGGCCTTCCTGGATTCGGAGATCATTCAGTGCGTCGAACCATTGTGGAGTTCGGACACGATCATGGTGGGTACTTCAAGCCTGGCATACAGGGTCTGGAACTCAGGGTCAGGAGGGCTGGTGAGAACCTATCTCCTCGACGCTATGGGATCGTTCTCAGCCCTGGACGCCATAGTGAACACCCTGCAGCTTGCCGCGGTGAAAGACAACAGCCTGGGGCTGCTGGATCCCTTTGCTTCTTACACGATCCCTCCGGAGCCATCGTTCAAGAAGATCGTGTACATCCAGGGAAGCCTTCACCGGACAGGTGACGCCGGCGACGGCCAGCATGCCTTTGCCCTGGGTTACATGGGAGACATGACCTGCCGATTGTGGAAGTACTATTATGTGGGCAACGGAGATATCCTCTGCTCAGAAGATATACCGGGATACCCGCTTGACATGCAGGTTTCCGGAGGAGGTGACATATATGTTCTTTCCTACTGAGCCTGTGCGCGGCACTCTGACCATGATCCGTGCTTTTCTGCTTCTGCCGGTATTCCTTCTCTCAGGGTGTCTCCACGATCCCCAGGGACTGTCCCCTCAGCCTGAGCTTGATCTCTCGGGGTTCGCCATGGTCTGGGACTCCTACGAGGTCAGTTATCCCCTTTTCGTTCTCAAGGGGATCGAATGGATGGGAGTATGCGAAGAATACTACCCCATGGCGGTGGAGTGCGGTACCCAGGAGGAACTCAGGGGGGTGATGACCCAGATGCTGGGGGAGCTTCAGGACCCGGCGCTGATCCTTGTCTCACCTGAGCTGCAGGACACCATCAAGACCTTCGAAAAGGAATTTCAGTTCAATGTGGACACCGATGTCCTTATGGAAAACTATCTGGAGCCCAACGGATTCCAGGGCTACGCCCAGGGTTTCGGCTGGTGCGATCCGGAAGTTCTTCCATACGCTTTCTTCGATGCCCTTCCGACCCTGCAGGACACTCTGGCGGTGGCGGCCCTGGACACCTTCGTTTCCAGATGCGTGGAGCTGGATGTTCCCGCTGTTATCATTGATGTGAGGATGAATCCTTCCTGTGAAGAGAGGGATGGATTGTTCCACGATTTCGACCGGACCGCCATTTCCCGGTTCACCAATAAATCCAGGGTCTGCGGCTGGTACCGGACAAGGTCCGGTCTGGTCTACGACCAGTTCCACGACTGGCATCCGTGGATAGTTCCCGAAGGCCCGGTTCAGTATGTCGGCACCGTTTATCTCCTTGCAGGGGGGGGGTGTATACAGGCGGCGGAGGACCTGGTGGTGAACATGGAGCATTTCCCTAACGTGGTCGTTGTCGGCGACACCACCGGAGGCAGCGTGACCGAAACCGGGATGTTCATACCCCTGGGCATGGAGGACGGCTGGATGGCATCCTCAGCCGTCTCAACCTTGCTGACCTATGACAAGGAGTATGTTGAAGGCAACGGGTTCCCCCCGGACATCCATGTGGAGACAACACCCGGGGATTTCGCCGCAGGGGTGGATCCGGTGATGGACTACGCCATGGAACTGGCGGGAGTTAGTCCACGACGGTGAACCTGACCGCCTGGGCATTGCCTTCCGAGGACACCGAGTAGACACCCGGTGGAAGCTCCCTGATCGCCAGTGAAGCTTCGCCGTTCTCCAGTTGCGTTCCCAGAACGGTCCTGCCGGTCATGTCCCTCACGGTCACCTGTCCCGAACCTCCGGCAAGGATTATCCGCAGTGACTCCCTGGCCGGGTTGGAATACAGATGAATCTCCGACCTTCCACCTTCCTCAGGTTCAACGCCCAGCTCAGGGGCGTAGCCGGTGGAGTCAACGCAGAGAGCCCAGAGGTTTCCGTCCGGCGAGAAAACCGTTCCTCCCATGAGGCAGTATCCGTCGCCGGTCATGGAGAGTGACCTTATCATCCCCGGCTGGAAGAACCACTCGCCGGCCACTTCTCCTGAATCGTCTAGAAGCACCGCGGTGGCCAGGAAATTGTTCAGGCCCTGCTCGGAAGCTCCGCCCACGAGAATACCCCAGGGGGTCTCCGTCAGGGCCATGCAGGTGTCGGTGTTCTCCCCTCCCCATATCTTCTCCCAGAGTACGTTCCCGCTGGGATCAAGCTTCAGTATCCACCAGTCATAGCTCCCCTCTCCGTATGAGAGGGTGTTCCCCGCAACATAGAAGTCGTCGCCGCTCTGAATGACCCTCCAGGGGTAGTCGAATTCCGGTCCTCCGTATGTGCCTGTCCAGAGAGTGTCCCCTGAAGAATTGGTCCTTATTATCCAGTAATCTCCGTTCCCGGCTCCCCAGTCCATCGCCTGGCAGGCCATCACATAGCCTCCGTCGGAGCACTGAGAGACATGGTAGACGGCTTCTTCGCCGGTTGTGCCGTAGGTCTTCCTCCAGAGCTCGCCGCCGTTCTGGTCAACCGCCACCATTAGAACATCGTTGCCCCCGGCACCAATGCTGTTGGTGCTTCCTGCGCAGAGGGTGATGCCCCCGGACTCCGCGGCGGAGGTGAACCTCTCCTGGAGGGGCAGATCAAGGGTGAAGGTCCATCTGGGCTGCATCTGCCCGTCCATTGCCAGGGCCAGGGCGTCCTCGGAAGTGGAGGGATTCGAGGAGGAGCCGGTGAGGACAGGGCCTGACACGGTTTCACCCACTCCCAGTATTTCGCTGCTGTTGCCCCGATGGAGAGAGTCGTACCAGAGAACCGTACCGTTCTCGTCGATCACGGAGAAGATTATCTGCATGTTCCCGCTTGCGTCCAGGGCGGTGTTGCCTGCGGTCACGCAGCCCACGGACAGCGACGCTGCGCCTTTTCCCGCCTGCTCGCCGGCATAGGGGAGGTATGAATTGAAGGGGATGTAGACTATCAGGGAAAGGAGTACCGTAAAGGCTGTCATGGGAATACCTCCGTGCTGCTGATGGTATGAGTTTCTGCAGGGTATCATAACACCCCCGGTGGATAGCGGTTATTATTGAAGCAAGTGCAATTTGCCAGGGAAGGAGCAGTGCACCCTATGGAATCTGCGGACATCGCACCAGCCGAAGAACAGTCCGGCAGGGAGTTCCCTGACGGCCATGGCCAGTCCCTTGACAAGATCTATGGCGCCATCGTGGACCGCTCTCCCATAGGCATTTCCGTAAGGGACAGGAACGGCAACCTGGTCCTCTGCAACCGATCCTGGGTCGGTATCTGGGAGATGACCTCCCAGGCGGTGGAACAGGCCCTTTCCATAAGGCGCGACAGTCTTCAGATGGATTCCAGGGACAGTTACCTGGGCTCAGACATGGAGAGGGTAAGGAGCATATATGAGAACGGCGGTGAGCTGGAACTCGATCCCATCCACTCCACCAGGCTCGGCAAGTGGATCCGCCAGCGCTTCTACGGCATCCCGGATGAACAGGGGGTGAACAGGTTCGTTGTTATCCTCACCGAGGACATAACGGAGCTGGTCAAGGCCGAGGAGATCGAGAGGAACCTCAAGAGGAGCCTTCTGAAATACAGGAAACTGGTTGAGAACCTTCCTGTTGCGGCATACACCACCGACAGGCACGGCAACTGCATCTCTGCCAACCGGGCCATGGTGGAGATGTTCGAGGAAGGATCACTGCAGGACCTTTTCTCGGTTCCGGTGTCCGAACGCTACCTGAATGCCGGAGACAGGGAGGTCTTCCTTGAGAAAATGACCTCCAGCGGAATGGTTCAGGGATACGAAGTGCAGCTTGTCACCGGAAAGGGACGGCCTTTCTGGGCCTCCATCTCCGCAACGGCCACCACCGGTGATGACGGGGATGTTGCGGTGATAGACGGCGTGATAAGGGACATAACCTCGGCTAAGGCTCTGGAGCGGGAGATGCTTAAGAACCAGAAGCTTGAGTCCATAGGGATACTCGCCGGCGGGATCGCCCATGACTTCAACAACATACTCTCCGCCATACTGGGCAACATCTCCCTGGCCAGGCTGTATGCCGGGGGAGAGGGAAAGGTGACGGAGAAGCTGGAGGAGGCTGAGAGGGCTTCCATCCGGGCGAGCGAACTCACCAGACAGCTGCTGACCTTCTCCAGGGGCGGAAAACCTGTGAGGAAGAAGTGCGACCTGAGAAAGGTAATACGGGAAACAGCCTCCTTCGCCATTTCCGGCTCCAGGGCCGTTCTCGACATTGACCTTCCAGAGGATCTCTGGGCGGTGGAGGCGGACGAGAGCCAGATCGGCCAGGTGATGAACAACCTTGTGCTGAACGCCGTGCAGTCAAGCCCTGAGGGCTGCAGGATAAGGATCAGCGGGGAGAACCTGATACTTGAAGACGGCAACCCCTTTCTCCTGAAGCCCGGTTTCTATCTGAAACTCCTGGTCAGGGATAACGGTCCCGGAGTGCCGGACGACATCAGGGACAAGATCTTCGATCCCTGCTTCTCCACCAGACAGTCCGGATCGGGTCTCGGGCTGGCAACGGTCCATTCCATTCTAAGCAATCATGCGGGAAGCATAACGCTGGATTCCAGGGCAAGGTCCGGAGCCTGTTTCGTGATCCATCTGCCAGCAATTGGAAAAAGGCTGGAAGAGGGGCATGGAGGGGTCATCCCCGGCTCTCCCGCCATGGGCAGGATACTGGTGATGGACGACGAGGATAGCGTGCGAAGGGTGGTATCGGAGATCCTCCTCCACCACGGCTATCAGGTGGACACCGCCAGGGAGGGAAGCGTTGCAGTTGAGATGTACCGCACCGCTTTTCTTGAAGGAAGAAGCTACGACGCGGTGATAACCGACGTTACGGTCCCCGGGGGGATGGGCGGAGTGGAGACCGCAGGGAGGATCCTCGGGCTGGACCCCGACGCCAGGCTCATAGTCGCCAGCGGCTATTCCAACAACGCCGTCATGGCTAACTATGCGGAGCATGGATTTCAGGACTGTCTGGAGAAGCCCTTCCGCATCGGCGGTCTTCTGAAGACACTTCAGAGGGTTCTGGGGAACTGAAAAGCCGTTGAGGAATCCACTCCCATGAGTTATCTTTCACGGTAATCCGCTTCCATAGAAGGAGGTATCCAATAGCTTCATCCATTCTAGGCATATCCGCATTCTACCACGATTCCGCCGCATGCCTCGTAACCGACGGGGAGATAGTTGCCGCCGCCCAGGAGGAACGTTTCACAAGGAAGAAACACGATCACCGCTTCCCTTCCTCGGCCATCGAATACTGTCTGCGGGAGGGTGGGCTGACACCGGATCAGATCGACTGCATAGCCTTTTACGACAAGCCGTTCCTGAAGTTCGAGAGGCTTCTGGAGACCTACCTCTCCTACGCCCCCGCCGGCCTGCCCTCGTTCCTCAAGTCGATGCCCCTCTGGCTCAAGGAGAAGCTGTGGACCGGGGACAGGATACGGAAGCACATGGGAGGCTGGGAGGGGCAGATGATCTTTCCCGAACACCACCAGTCCCACGCGGCGGCGGCCTTCTTCCCGGGGCCATTCCAGAGGTCGGCCATAATCACAATGGACGGCGTGGGGGAGTGGTCCACCTCTTCATGGGGGGTGGGCAGCGGCAACAGGATAGACCTGAAGCGGGAACTGCACTTTCCCCACAGCCTGGGGCTCCTGTACACTGCCTTCACCTATTACACAGGTTTCCGCGTCAACTCCGGGGAATACAAGGTCATGGGGCTTGCGCCCTACGGCAGGCCGGTCTACGTTCAGACCATCCTGGACAACCTCGTTGACCTGAAGGAAGACGGCAGCTTCAGGCTGAACATGGACTATTTCAGATACTGCCAGGGGCTTACCATGACATCAGGCAAGTTCCACCGTTTGTTCGGGGGCCCGCCCAGAAAGCCCGAATCGGAACTCACTCAAAGGGAGATGGACCTGGCCGCCTCCGTCCAGGAAGTCACCGAGGAGATCATCCTCAGGACCGCCAGACACGTGAGGAAGGAGACCGGAGAGCGGAACCTCTCCCTTGCAGGGGGAGTTGCCCTGAACTGCGTGGCCAACGGCAAGATACTCCGGGAGGGCATATTCGACGAGATTTGGATACAGCCCGCCGCGGGAGACGCCGGGGGAGCCCTGGGCTCCGCCCTGTTTGCGTGGCATCAGGTAATGAACGGGGAACGGAACCCCGGGGGAACGGGTGATTCCCAGAAGGGCTCCTATCTGGGCCCCGCATGGAAGGACCACAGGATAGAGAGGTTCCTCAAGGAGAGGAAGATCCCCTACACCCTGATGGACGAGGATTCCCTTATCAGTAAAGCCGCCGGGCTCATTGACTCGGGGAATGTACTGGGATGGTTCCAGGGGAGGATGGAGTTCGGTCCCCGCGCCCTTGGCTCCCGTTCGATAATTGGCGACGCAAGGTCTCCGAAGATGCAGTCGGTGATGAACCTGAAGATCAAGAACAGGGAATCCTTCCGTCCCTTCGCCCCGTCGGTGCTCCTTGAGAACTGCTCCGATTACTTCGAACTGGAAGTGCCCAGCCCGTACATGCTTCTGGTGGCGCCTGTCCGGGAGGAGCGGCGCACCCCCATGACCGATGAGCAGAACGGCCTTTTCGGAATAGAGAAGCTGAACATACCCAGGTCGGACATACCTGCCGTCACCCATGTGGACTACTCCGCCAGGGTGCAGACCGTGGACGGCGCTCACAACCGGCTTTACCAGAAGCTGCTCAGGGCGTTCCGGGACCTTACCGGCTACGGCGTGGTGATCAACACAAGCTTCAATGTCAGGGGGGAGCCCATCGTGTGCACCCCGGAGGACGCTTACCTGTGCTTCATGCGCACCGAGATGGATGCCCTGGCAATGGGGAACTGCCTCCTGATGAAGGAGGATCAGCCGGAACTCGAGGAAGACATTGACTGGAGACACATCTATGAGCTTGACTGACAGGGAGCGGAAAACATCCGATGAGCTGAGGAAGTATGGACTCGTGATGGCCGGCGCCCTTCTGGCGGTATCCGTGCTCCTTTACCTGAAGGGAAGCGGAGGATGGATGTACACGGGGGGCCTTTCCGCCGCCTTCCTGGCAGCGGCCCTGTTCTTACCGCGGATTCTCGCTCCCGTGGAGAGGGCCTGGATGGTCTTCGCCGGAGCCCTGGGATTCGTGATGACGAAGATACTTCTCACCCTGGTGTTCTTCCTGGCGGTAACCCCCACCGGGCTGCTCATGAGGCTCTTCCGCAGGGACCCCCTGGCCAGGGGCTTCGACCCCGGCAGGGAGAGCTACTGGCTGGAAACCGACCCCGACGGCCCCGGCTCCAGACCGGACAAACCCTACTGACAGGAGGAGGATGAGCTTCCTTCCCTTCGTTTTCACACTGAGGTTCCTGGAGCTTTTCATAACAGGACTCTTCATGGTCAGCCCGGTGATCATCTTCCTCTTTGCCCTTCTGCTCCTCATAGCCCGGGCTACCCGCAGGGCGGAGAAGTGGAAGACCTACTCAGGTTCTCTCTACTTCACCCTCATCACCGCCCTTACCATAGGCTACGGGCGAACGGTTCCATCCACCGGAAGGGGAAGGATCCTATCCGTTCTTTCAGGGTTCATTGGTGTGGTACTCACCGGGATCATCGTCTCGGTGGCCCTGAACTCGGTGATGCTTGCCTGGCAGTCCACCCACGACACCCCCATGGAGATGTCCATCGAGCAGGTCATGGACAGGCTCGGCGGGCAGGCCGACACGGGATCCTCCCAGGCCTATCCCTCTGCCGACTAATCACTTTCACCGCGGTTCTTGACAGTTG
>CAYLXG010000070.1:8737-13063 GCA_964387445.1 uncultured bacterium | reverse complement strand
ATCCGAATGTCCAGAGATCGTGATTCCCCACAAAAAAATGTACGGGAATTCCCCGACAGGTCGGTGGACCTTTCAGGCATGACCTGCAGGGCATTCTGCGACGAGCTTTCCATAGACAGCCCCGCCCCTGGCGGAGGCAGCGCCGCGGCACTGATGGGAGCCGTGGGCGCCGGGCTCTCCAGCATGGTGGCCAACCTTACGGTGAAGAACAGGAAGTACAGGTCCAGCTGGGATGAGATGCTTGAGCTTGCCCCAAGGGCGCAGAACGCCAAGGAATACCTTCTTAACGCCATAGACGAGGACACCAGGGCATTCAACAGGTGGATGGAGACCGCCAGGGCAAAGGGCGATGTACAGAGCGCGGTGAAGAGCGCCGTGGAGGTTCCCCTTGGAGTACTGGAGAGGTCCCTTGAGGTCACGGAGATGGCCATGGCCCTCCTGGACAGGGGCATGCAGTCGAGCCTGTCCGACGCCGGGGTGGCAGCCGCCGCTGCAATGGCCGCCGCAACGGGCGCGTATTACAACGTGCTTATCAACCTGCCGGAGATCGAGGATGCCGGATACAGGAAGGAAACCCGGGCGAAGGCCGAGACCCTCCTTGAAAAGGTAACGGCCCTCTCCGCGGAGGCCAGGGAAAAGGTTTCCGCAAAACTGAATTAGGAGGGCTGACAGTTGAGGATTGAAAGAACCCAGTTCGGCCCGGCTGAACTTCCTGATGCCGCCGCCGGGCAGATAGCCGAACTCTGCCGCCGGGCCAGGATCGACATCCTGAAAATGACCTCCCTGGCGGCCAGCGGACATCCCGGCGGCTCCATGAGCAGCCTGGAGATCTATGCTATGCTCTGGAGCCAGGCGAAGGTCGATCCCGGTTCTCCGTCCATGCCTGGAAGGGACAGGATCGTCGTGAGCCACGGCCACACATCCCCTGGGGTCTACACGGTACTGGGCTCCATGGGCTACTTCGATCCAGGGGAAGCCCTTGTTTCATTCCGCCTTGCGGGAAGCGACTTCGAAGGCCACATCGAAAGGCATATCCCGGGCATCGAGCTTACCACGGGGAACCTGGGGCAGGGGCTCAGCTCAGCGATCGGAATGGCCCTGGCCGACAGGCTGAACGGATGGCGGAACCACATCTGGGTGGTGGCCGGCGACGGCGAGAACCAGAAGGGACAGATCGCGGAAGCCAGGAGGTTCGCCTCGAAGTACCGGCTGAGCAACCTGACCTTCATCGTGGACCAGAACTCCCTTCAGATATCCGGCAGCACCAGCGAGGTGATGCCTGTGGACATAGAGGCCGAGTTCCTGGCCTCCGGCTGGGAAACCCTGAGGGTAGACGGACACGACCTCCACCAGCTTTACGGCGCGATGCGCCCGGAGGGGCAGCAGAGGCCCAGGCTCATCCTGGCGGAAACCGTTATGGGAAAGGGAGTCTCCTTCATGGAGAACAGGGCCGAGTTCCACGGAAGGGCACTGAAGCCCGGGGAGCTTGAGGAGGCCCTGAAGGAGCTGGGAGCACCCAACGACATGGATGAGCTCAGGGCCCGGAGGAACCGGTTCATCAAGGAGAATCCACGAAGGTTCAGCGAGACATCCTGCCATGTATGTGCCGAGAACCCCGGAACCCCCGCCGCTTACCCCGCGGACCATGCGGGCGACAACAGGAGCGCCTGGGGCGCCGCTCTCATGGACCTCGCGGAGAACAACCCCGGGAACATTCCCATGGTTTTCGACTGCGACCTGGCCGGAAGCGTGAAGACCGCAGCCTTCGCCGAAAGGTATCCAGACCACTTCTTCCAGGGGGGCATCATGGAGCACAACACCGCATCCATGGCCGGAGGGGCCTCACTGGCAGGCAAGCTGGTATTCTGGAGCGACTTCGGGGTATTCGCCGCCGACGAGACCTTCAACCAGCAGAGGCTGAACGACATCAACCACACCAACCTGAAGATCATTGCCACCCACTGCGGCCTGGATGTGGGTCCCGACGGCAAGACCCACCACTGCATAAAGTACGCCGGCCTCATGAGGGCCCTTCCCAACTGCAGCACCATCGTGCCCGCCGACCCGAACCAGACGGACAGGGCGGTAAGGTACGCCGCTGCCACCCCGGGTAACTTCTTCATCGCAATGGGACGCTCGAAGCTCCCTGTGATCACAGATGAGAACGGAGACCCCTTCTTCGGCGGTGACTATCGGTTCAGGTTCGGCCAGATAGATACGGTAAGGAAGGGTGTAGACATAGCCGTCCTGGCACTGGGCCCCATGACCTGGAAGGCCCTTGAGCTTGCGGACATACTGAGAACCGGCGGTCTTTCCTGCCAGGTGAGCTGCGTGAGCTGCCCCAACCACCTTCCCGAAGGGCTGGCAGGGGAACTGTCGTCATTCAGGAGGGTTGTTACCTACGAGGACCATGACACGGAAACAGGTCTGGGAGCATCGGTGGCACTTGCCCTTTCACGGAGGGGCGGAGCCCCTCCCCTTCTCAGGTTCGGGGTGAAAGGATACGGAGTGAGCGGAGACCACGAGGACCTTTACACCATGCAGGGTCTTCAGCCGGAACAGGTGGCCGTGGAGTTACTCGAAGACCTTACCAACCCTTAGGAGTAAGATGCATCTTCTCCTGCTGGCCGTCCTTGCGGGATCCGCATGGCCGGATACCGTACCGGTGATACATCTGGAGTTCGACGAGGAACAGTGGCAGTACGCCTGCGACCACTACTGGGAAGACATCTACCTGGCCGCGGAACTCACCTGCGGGGGCTACTCGACCCCGTGCCAGTTCAGGATCAGGGGAGCCACCAGCAGGGAGTACCCCAAGAAATCCATCAAGGTGGAGTTCCCCCAGGGGACCTTCCTTTTCGGAGCCGATGAGCTGAACCTCAACGCGGAATACCTTGACAAGACCCGGTTCAGGGAACTCCTTTCTTACCTCTATTACAGGCGAACCGGCCAGACGGTCCCGGAAGCTCATCTGGTCGAGGTGGTCTTCAATGGAGATACCCAGGGTCCGTATGTGTCGGTTCAGGACGTCGACGGAGATTTTCTCCTGGCCACGGACTTCCCCGACGACGCTGTCATCTACAAGTGCGCAGACAGGTACACCACCCTGGACAGACCCCTTGAGCTGGGCCCATACACCAAGAAAACCCACGAGAACCAGCCCTGGGACGACCTGAGACTTCTGATATACTGGCTCCTCCTTGCCTCCGACGAGGAGTTCGAAGCAGGAATACACCATCGGTTCCACTACCAGGAGCTGTTGTCCGCCGTGGCGACCAACGTTCTCCTGGGGCATGGAAGCACCTACTATCACAACTATCACCTCATACTGGACTCCCCTGGTGGAGAGGGCCCCTGGCGGTACGTCACATGGGACATGGACAGGACCTGGGGCAAGTACGGCCCGGAGTTCCCCTACTGGAAGAACTCCAGCAACAACGGCAACCGGAGGAATACGCTCATCTGGAGGATGTGGTGCAGCCCTTCGATAAGGAACGACCTTATCCAGGAGATCGAGTATCAGTACCCCATGATGAGTTCCATGGTCATGTCCGGGACGGTGGACTCCGTTGCGGCCCTGGCGGCTCCCCTGGTGGAGAGCGATCCGTTCAGGGACTACACGATGGACGAGTTCTGGGGAACCGTTGAAGCGCTTAAGAACTGGCCCGATGACAGGTATTCCTACCTTCAGGAGCAGTTCTCCCTCTGGCCACTGCCCTTCAGGATCTTCCCCCCTGTCACATCAGAGGCAGGGCTTCATGTCTCATGGAGCACCGGGGGTCCCGGCTGTACCTGGGAGGTTGTCCTGTCCCCTGACAGCCTTTTCACCCATGAGGAGGACATAGTCTACAGCGCATTCACCCCGGACACCTCGATCCTTCTTCCCGGGGCGTACTCTGGAACCCAGCTGTGGCTGCAGGTGTTCGGAACCCGGAACGGCTCGAGGCACAGGGCCGCCAACGGTCCCCTGCGTCTCGACACCCCAGCGGAAGCGTCCCACACCGGTACACTGGTGGTGACAGAGATCAACTATCAGAGTTCTCCTGCACTGGATCCCGGAGACTGGTTCGAGGTAACGAACCCGGGAGAGGAGCCTGTGGCCCTGGGGGGATGGTCCCTCAGGGACAACGACCCGGAAAACCTCACCACACTGGACCAGCTTGTGATACAGCCCGGGGAATCCATGGTCTTCGCGGCGGACTCCTTCCTCTTCCTGAACGCCTATGGAACCCTCCCTCCACCCTCTGGAACCCTTAACTTCAACCTGAGGGATCAGGGGGATGCGGTGGTCGTGCGGGACCCTTCGGGGGAAACCGTCGACAGCCT
>CAYLXG010000070.1:0-8727 GCA_964387445.1 uncultured bacterium | reverse complement strand
CATGGCCCGATGCCTCCGGGAACGGTTCCACCCTTGTACTTGCCGACATTCTATCAGACAACGCCGATCCCCTTTCATGGGTCGCCGGTCCCTTCGGGGGAACACCCTTCGGCGCAGGATCATGGAACCCGGAATGGCCCGGAGGAGGAGCTGTTGCGATGAGGGCTGCGGGCCCGCTGCCCGCAGAGGGACAGATAACCTTCCTTCTCACTGCGCTCGCGGCGGTTGCCGCGGAGTTCGAGATAAGGGACCTGGCGGGAAGGACCGTTCAGCAGGCCGTTCCGCTGGAGCTGGAGACAGGCTCCTACACCCTTTCGGTGAACATCGAGGGGCTGGCATCCGGTGTCTACTTCGCAGTTCTCAGGAACATGGGCTACAACGAAACGGTGAAATTCGTGGTTGCGGGGCGGCGATGAACATAAGGGGCGCCATGCTGGCGGCAGCTTTTCTCACCGCAGGGGCCGCAGGGGCCAGGACGGTTGCCGTCTGGCCCGGAGATGCCCTTCAGGATTCACTGGACACCCTGGGAGAGGGTGACACGCTGTTCCTGTCCCCGGGCACCTACACACTGGCTGAGCAGGTCCCCATTCTGGAGTGCTCCCCGGGCCAGTCCGGGGTCACCATCACCTCAAGCCCTTCCAACAGGGCTGTACTGGATGGTCAGGGTCTTGTGAGACCGGTGGTCTCAGCGTCGGGACCCAATGCCTCCAGGATAACCCTCTCCAACCTTGTAATTACAGGGGGGAACGCCACCGGAGGGGATTACATTTCCGGAGGAGGCGTTTTCTGCCAGGAGGCATGGACCCTTCTTACCAACTGCCACATTTACGGCAACTCCGCCCTGATCGGAGGGGGGATAGGCGCCCAGGGCGGCACCCTCTCCCTGCACTGGAGCGAGATCACGGAAAACGAAGCCCAGGTAACCGGAGGAGGGGTGGACCTGTACGCCTGCATGTTCCAGGGGTTCAGCCTTCTGTTCGAGAACAACACCAGCTCCGATGACGGAGCAGGTCTCAACGGCTACCAGTCATGGATCGACCTTTCATGCGCCCTCTTCACCGGGAACTCGTCGGGGGACGACGGCGGCGGGCTCTGCATTCTTCAGGGCACATCCTCCCTGGAGTACCTTACCGTTCACGGGAACAACGCCTTCGACGACGGAGGAGGTCTGCGGATTCACACGGTGGATTCCCTCCTTCTAGCTTCCTCCATCGTCACCTCCAACACCGGCAAGGCAGGCATCAACGTGATAAGCGCCCACCCCCCGGTAATGGTGAGCGTATGCTGCTGGAACAATGAATACGCCAACTACAACGGCGTGGAGGACCCCACCGGAACCCAGGGGAACATCTCGATGGATCCGGTCTTCGCCGATTCCCTGTTCAATCTTTCGCACCTGGAGGCCGGACAGGTGGAGAACAGCCCCTGCCTTGACGGAGGGCACCAGGAAGCCTGGGGATCCGCCGTGGCCATGCTGAGCACAAGAACGGACAGTCTCCCGGATCAGGGAACCTCCGACATGGGCTGGCATCATGTGAATGCCTCCCAGTCCGGCACTCAACCGGATGCATCCCCTTCAGCCGCCCTTAGCATCAGCCCCTCCCCCGTAAGGGGATCAGCCGTTCTCACCGTCAGCGGGATCACCGGAGACTCCGGCGAGGCGAGATTCTTCGATCTGTCGGGAAGGCTCCTTCTCAGTTCGGTCCTGACCATGAACGGCGGCGGCACTGGAACGGTTCACATCCCGGCCGGCGCCCTTCCCCGGGGAACGGTACTTTACGGATGCATCTGGAAGGGGGGAGCGGTGAACGGCAAAACGGTGGTTCTGGAATGATCCCTCTTCTGCTTTCGCTCTTCTCCGCGGTTTACCAGGTCTCCCCCGGGGAGAGCATTCAGAATGCGCTGGACATGGCCGTTCCAGGGGACACCGTCCTTGTCCTTCCTGGTGTCCATACTGGCACAGGACAGAACCTGGTCTCCATCGACGGTTCCCACAACGGAGTGGTGCTCACAGGAAGCGTCCAGGACCCATCCGGAGTGGTTCTCTCCGGGGAGGGCCTTTCAGGGGGCATAATAAGGGTGGACGGCCTTGGAGCCGGCCCGGTGGACACCACGATGGTCATTTCAGGCATCTGTTTCTCCTCCGGTGAAGCACCCCAGGACGAACCCTTCGGGGGAGCCGTGTATTCCAGGCATTCCTCCCCGGTCATCCAGCACTGCGTCTTTCTGGACAACCAGGCGGACAACGGGGGAGCGATCTACTCCTGGAAAGGAGCCCCGGTGATCCGCCATTCCGTGTTCATCGGCAATACCTGCCAGTCGGCGGGGGGGGCGGTCTATCTCTACGGATCTGAGGCATCCATCTCCCACTGCAGGTTCCAGGACAGCCATTCCTGGGACGACGGCGGGGGCATCTTCGCCTACAACTCCTCTCCTTTCATCTTCAACTGCCTTTTCACCGGCGGGTATGCCCACGACGACGGGGCTGGAATATACTGCTACGCCCTCTCGAACCCGGAAATAGCCTTCTGCACCTTCAGGAACAACCAGTCACTGAACACGGGAAGCGCCGTATACTTCAGGGTGAATTCCTCACCCACGGTCAGCCACTGCATCGCCACCGGCAACCAGGGCCCGGCGTTCTACATTCAGGACGGCGGAGATCCCCAGTTCCTCTACAACTGCGTCTGGGGAAACCCCGACGGCAACTATGGGAACCTTCCGGACCCGACCGGCACCCAGGGGAACATATCAGAGGATCCGCTCCTCACCGAGGACTGCTTCCTCTGGCACGTTCAGGCGGGGCAGCCCGGCGACAGCCCATGCATCGACGCCGGAGAGGCTGCTTCATCCCTGTGGGGCCTGGAGTTCACCTGGACCAGGACGGACAGCGTGCCTGATTCGGCAATGGTCGACCTGGGATTCCACCACGGACCGCCTGGGACATATCAGTCCGGACCCCAGGAGGGCGGCGGCCCCGGATTCCTGCTTCGGCCGAACCCTGCCTGGGCATCCTTCACCCTGAGCTGGTCTTCGGACAGTGGATGGGATACGCTTGAGATCTACGACCTTTCCGGCAGAAGGGTTTATGGAGCATCCGTTGCGGGGCTTCTGGAAATGACTGTCCCGGTTTCAGCACTTGGCGGAAGGGGACTTTACATCACCAGGCTCTCAGGGAACGGGGAATGCTCAACAGGAAGGGTCATAGTGGCAGGCCCCTGAGGTCTACCTCCGAAAAAGCCCCTGGTAGCCTGAACCGCCGCACACTATCTCCCAGTATTTCCTGTACCATCTGTCGCTCCCCGCCAAAGACCGCATGGCAAGCTTTCTGAAAGGGGCGCCATACAGGAAGACCCTGTAGCGGCTCGACTGCTCCACGGTCCGAATACAGTCCGAATACCAGGTGTCAGCGCCTTCGATCACCGCTTCAGCTGCGGCAATGCCGCTTTCCAGGGCATGGGATATGCCCTCTCCCGACACCCTGTCGCAGAGCCCTGCGGCGTCTCCGGCAAGGAGGACGGCCCCGCTCCCCGTTCGAACCCGCGGAGCTGCCCCGGGCATCAGCGCTCCGGACACCGGGCTGGATACACCGGCCCCTGCATGGAGCATAAGCTTCTGCATCATCGTGCGCATTCCAGCGGAGGAGCCGCCGAAGGAACCGATGCCCGCCAGCAGATCGTCCCTTCTGGGGAAGAGCCATCCGTACCCTGTAAAACCAGTGAAGAAGAATATCTGCAGGCCCTTCTCCATGAACGGTCCCATTGCCGCCGGAGAGAGGGCGACCAGGGAAGTGAGCGCAGGGACAGGTCTGGCGAATCGCCCTCCCGGCATGGACCTTCTCACCCTGCTGGCTGCTCCGTCGGCGCCCACAGCCCTGCTGAAGGGGATACTCAAGCCCGATCTGAAAACGGCTTCGCTGCCCTGGAAGCCCGTGAACCTGTCTTCCATGGGCCTTGCTCCGGCTTCCAGGGCTCTCCTTCTCAGGAAAGCGTCGAAGCCGGTCCTCTCCACCAGTCTGACCGGGGGAGTTCCGCCGGTGAATGTGCGAAGGGGGGTGAAGTCGCTGCTGATGGTCATGGAACCGTGGGAACGGAGGGTCAGGTCCTCCAGCTCCTCTTCCGTGACCATTCCGGAACTCAGAAGGACCCGTTCTCCCCTTCCGGAGAGGACCCCTCCGCAGGGCTTGGGCCTGGGAAAGGAAGCGCTGTCGGCAAGCAGGCAGGGCACTCCGCCCACCGCCAGCCGCCAGGCGCAGGCTGACCCGGCGGGACCGGCTCCGACCACAAGAACATTGTCCATGTAGTGAAAGATACGCACTGACAACCAGAGGTGAAAGTGGTAGATTCCACCCCTGAAATAAAGGAGGGCTTCGTGCTGTCACCTTCTTCCCTTTACTACCGTTTTCTCAAACTCCTGGTGGCCCTCTCCGGGAGACCCGCATCCCTGGAATGGTCTTCCAGGAGGCTCTCCTCTCTCAGGATGGCCGCCTCCGGCAATGCCACGGGGCTATACCGCCTCCACCTGAAGAGGGTATTCCCTGCCAAGAGCGAAGAAGACCTCGACAATGTACTGAAGGAATACTGGAAGACCCATGAGAGGAATCTGTTCAGCCTGTTCCTGCTTGACCGGGAAGACCCTTCTTCAGCCATTGAGAGGGTTTCATGGAGGGATCCTGAGCTCCTTGAAGAAGCCAGGGAGAGAGGCAGCGGCGTTCTGCTGCTGGTCCCCCACTACGGAGACGAGAGGGGGCTTCATGTCCTGCTGGGAATGCATGGCAGAAGGGTTCATGTGATAAGCAGCAGGTATCTGGACATGTCCCCCTTCTGCAGGAGGTCCAGGCTTGCCCCGGGGCTGAGGTACAATGAAATGCACTTCCCCGACGAGAATCCCAGATGGATGTACAGGGCCCTTCAGGAGAACGGGATCATCCATTACGGCTCCACTGCCTATGGAGGGCCCGGGGGTACCTGGACCTCCGGATTCGGAGTTCCTGTCCTGGTTCCTTCGGCTCCCTGGAAGCTGTGGAAGAGAACTGGCTGCAGTGTCCTGTTCGCCTGGTGCACCCAGATCCAGGGAATGGGCTGGGAGATAGGGTTCCGGGAACTGGAAACCCCCGGGGACCCCGTGGAATTCGCCGGTGTTTTCACCGCAGCCGCGGAGGATCTGGCCCGGACCAACCCCGGACAGTACGAATGGAAGAACCTGGCCATACGCCACAGGGAAACCAACGCAATAGTCAGGACCGGCAGGATCCCCCGTTCGGAAGACGAACTGGAAAGCCTCGCCGTTCCCCGGGACAGCGATCCGGGAAGGATAGCCCCCGAAGCGGCGCTCCGGGGGCCTTTCTCAGACTAGAAGCTGTCTGCGCAGTCGGTTATCTTCACATCGTCCACCAGCATCCATGAGGGAACGGAAAGCGCTGAGGGATTCCTTCTCCCGTAGGTGTTGGACGTATTGACGCTCACGGTTTCCCGGGACATCCCCAGAACGTTTCCGAAGACCCTCTCGAAGCTGTCGGTAATCCTGCTGGAGAAAATGGGACTGGCCACCCTGCCGTTCCGTATGAGGACCGCGCTGAACCTGCTGCTGCCGGTGAAGATGCCCCGGCTCATGTTGGGCAGGTTCATATAGTGGATAGCAGGTATGTAAAGTACCATCTCATGGTCCTTCAGCGCTTCGGACAGGTCCGCCGGCCCCTCCCCCGGGAGCATTGAAAGGCACCCGGCGTTGGGGGTGGGTTCCTTGCCGTACTTCGAAGCGGTGTTCCTGTCGTACATGAGAGAGGAGAGCCTTCCGCCGCTGATCATGGGAACCGTTTCCGAGGGCATTCCTGAATCACTCATGGGGCTGGAGAACACGTTCTCGCATGAAGGGTCGTCCAGGACAGTTATCGAATCGTGGAAAACCCTGTCGCCAGGCTTCTTCGAAGATGTCCAGGCCGTTCCCATTTCCCATGCCCTGCCATGGCACCCCGTCCAGACCGCCATCCCGGCAAGTTCACCAAGGGCCTGGGAACCGAAGACCACCTTGTATCTGCCGGGCTCCACCCTGAAGCCCCCGTTCCCCTGGTAGACGGGGAGCAGAGAGGAGAAATTCTCAACCGTTCTTCCGGAGGTTACCGAGCCTGCCTTCCATCCGGTCTGCCAGTGCGCCAGCTCCCACTTCTTCACAGGGTGCTTCAGTACGCAGGTGAACTGCTGGTCGGTGAGAAGGGTCCTGCAGCTGTTCCCGGAGGCTGTGGTGACCACGAAGGTCTCCACGCTTCCGCTGGACCAGGCTCCGGAGTAGTTGTACTCCCCGCCGCAGGAGCGGATTATTCCGCTGTATACCTCTTCCTTCACCGAGGGGTCGAGCTTCTCCAGCTCCGGATCGTACTGGGCGGTCTGATCCAGTGTCCGGGTGATTACCGGCAGAACCGGTGCGTAGTCCATCTCCCCGGAGCATTGGGCCTTCTCCGCAACTTCCTGCATTATCCTGAAAAGCTCCTCAGCGCTGTTCACTTCGCCCAGAATGGTGTGGGTTCCCCTTCTGCGGCCGCTGATCACCTCGATGTCGAACCTGGTGAGTTCCTCGCTGGTGTTCAGGCTTACGGAGCTGTTCCCTATCCTCATCAGATGGCTGTTCTCATGATGCATCTCTATGGAGGCTTCCATTCCGCTATCTGCGGCTCTGTCCCTGGCTTCCATAACCATTTTCCTGATCTCGCCGGTCATGGTCTACCTCCTCTCCCCGGTTATCACGTCATCGAACCTGACAACGGGAACACCGTGTCCAAGCTCCATCACCTGGTTGGGCTCACCCTTGCCGCAGTTCTCCACCTGCTCCACCGTCCAGGTGGAACGGTCGCCCACGGCGCTGAGGCTGTTGTAGAACTCCAGTGTGTGACCCTGGTAGGAAGGGTTCCGAAGCACCCTGGTCACCTTGCCGTTCTTAACCTCCCAGGCTATTTCACAGCCGAAATGGAAGTGCTCCCTGTTGGAGCCTATGGACCAGCTGGTGGGATTGTCCACGATGATCCCGTCCTCGGTGGAGGCCACGATGTCATCCAGGGAACCGTCGTTACCGGGGAGGATGTTCACGTTGGTCATCCTGTCGATGGGGGCTCTGTAGAAGGCGGTGGACCTGCTGGCCCCTCCGCTTTCGGTGAAGACCTGACGTCCGGCCCTCTGGTTCGCCTCGCTTATCATCGCCCGTGATGTAAGGCAGTTCACCAGGATTCCGTTCTCTATGAGCATGTAGTCCCTCTCCGGGGTCCCCTCATCGTCGAACCCGAATGTTCCCGGGCTGTTCCTGATGGATCCGTAGGCGCTCACATTGAGTCTGGGAGAGCCGTACCGCAGGGTACCGAAGGAGTTCAGGTCCACGAAGCTGCCCCCGGCGTACGAGAGTTCGTAGCCGAGTATCCTGTCCAGCTCCAGGGGATGTCCGATGGTCTCGTGAACCTGAAGATGACCCTGGCCCGGAAGGAGGATCACCGACCTCCTGCGGAAGTAAACTTCCGGAGCGCTGATGACCTGCTTCAGTTCGTTCCTTACCCTTTCACCGTGACCGCTCCAGAGCTCAGGGTCGGTGAGCATCTCCCAGCCCCTGGTCCCGTCGGGGCGGCAGTGAAGGGTCTTGGACCTTCTCTGCATCTGGCCGTCCATGTCGGGTGCCATGGCGGTGAGGTGTGCGAAGGCGTTGATCAGCGTTCTGGATGTCCTGGTGCCCTCGCTGTTCCAGAAGTGGATCACCAGGCGCTGCAGCTGCACCCTGATCATTCTTCTGGCAATCCAGTCCTCGGTAATGGAACCGTCCACCGATCTGAGGAAGTCCACTTTCTCCGAAAGGTTCACATTGATGGGATCTGTCTCACAGGGAGACGAGTACTCCCCGGTGATCCCGGGCCTGCTGCCCATATCCAGCCGCACCTTCACCAGCTTGGAGGCGGATACCGCATTGGCCATCGCCCTGCTGAAGCAGCTTTCTATCTCGCTGATGCGGCTGGTTGCGGCGAAGCCCCAGGCTCCCCCATAGAGCACACGGACCCCTATGCCGCTTTCAACGGTTGTGTCATTTGCCTCCAGGTTGCCGTCGAGGATCATGAACTGCTGACAGCTGTCGTCCTGATACCAGCGGGCATCAGCGTACTGCGCTCCTGATCCAGTCATGCGCCGAATGTTTTCGGTTACCTTTTTTCCCACGTCTTCCAGTATGGACATGAAGCCTTCTTTCATGAAATCAGGGTGTTTCGTTCTTTTTCAACAGCCTAAGTATATCACCCCTGTGCAAATGTCCAGTTTCGACCACCCTGCAGAAAACACCCCTGGAGGGCATTATGCACTTCCCCACCCGGGCGTAGATGCGGCACCTGTCCCCGTGACATTCCTTTCCCACCTGCGTAACCTCCAGAAGGAGGCCTCCTGGGCCCGATATCCTGCATCCTGGTGTGAGAAGCGTTATGTCAATGCCCTGTATGGTGATGTTCTCACCGAAATCACCCGGTGAGACTTCCAGCCCGGTTCGCTCCGAGAATGAAAGCACGCTCTCCAGGTCAAGCATGCTTATCTGCCTGTGCCAGTTCCCGGAATGGGCATCGCCCCGGATCCCGGCACCAACCACTTCCACCGCATCGACCGGTCTCTTTGCAGTTCCCTTCCCGGGGGAGGTATTGATGGAGTAAACGGCGAATTCCATTGTCATTCAGTCCTCCAGGGGATGTCCAGTGTCTTTCTCCCCGTTCTGTTC
>CAYLXG010000069.1:0-13069 GCA_964387445.1 uncultured bacterium | reverse complement strand
TAGGTGGGAAGGAAGCCCAGGATGTACAGGATACTCACGGCGCCGCCATCTCGTCCAGGAAACCCGCCAGCCTCTCCATGACCGAGGGTGCCGAGAACCGGTTCTCGATGGCCCGGTAGTCCGCCGGAAGGCTCAGGGAGGAGGTTTTCCACTGGTATTCGATGTTCTCCAGCTTCAAAGCGATGTCTGCGGCGGAGGGTTCCACCGTATAACCCCTTCCGAACTTCCTTGCCCTTTCGGTGAGATCCCCCTCGAGGGCGATGGCGAGTACTGACCTTCCGGAAATGAGGTATTCAGCGGTTTTGCTGGAATTCTTCAGCTCGCTGCCCTTCCTGCCGGAGAGGTAGCATACCAGCAGGTCGCAGTCCTTCTGAAAATCCGGGACCCGGTCCCATGGGATCCGCCCGTGATGGGTGATCCTTCCTTCCAGGGGGCTTCTGTGCAGGCGGCTCTCCGATTCCACGTCGATGTCCCCGGCCATTCTAACCCGCAGTCTGGAATCGGGGTTCCTGCCGTAGAACATCTCCAGCCCGGCGATGAGCTCAGAGGGTGACTGGGAGGAGAAGAAGTTGCCTGTCCATCCGGCCACGAGGAATTCCCCCTTCTCCCTGGGGGGCGCAGGGGGGCCCATCCTCCTGGGGTCGTAGGCGTTCTCCGCCACATGGCATGGGGGGCACCTGTCTCCGTACCTGTTCAGGAAGTAGCCGGTGGAACCCTCGGTGGTAGCCACCAGCCCCCTGGCACGGGTAACCACCCGTCTCTCCTGGAACTGCTCCACCAGCTTGTTGATCCGGCTGGGCCATTCCACGTAGCTGTCCGCCAGCCAGAGGTCGCCGAAGAAGGGGAGGTGGGGAAGGGTGTGGCTGCGGCACACCCTTGAGGCAATGAGATGCAGGGAATGATGCGGGCCGAATGAGATGATGCAGTGGGGTCTCTCTTCCCGGACTATTCTCTCCAGCACCGGCACCACGTCCTTCACCCAGGTGATGAGCCTGTCGGGAACAAGAACGTAGTTGTGGATAACGAACCTCATAAGCCGCTGAAGAGCTCCCCGGGAGGAAGCTTTCCCCTGGGTGGGGGCTGTTCCCTTCCCATGGGGAACCCTGTAGACCTTCAGGTCTTCGGGAAGATCGTTCAGGGTGGTTTCGTCGGTGGCCATTCCCCTGTGGTCCTTCACCGTAACAGGAATGATCTTCCATCCGTTCCCGGGGAGATGATTGCACAGATTGAGCACCACGGGGGTCCCTCCGGTTGAAAGGGGCGGGAAGGTGTAGGAGAGCAGAATGGCCTTCTTCATGGGCGTAGCTCCCTGTAAAGGCTTATGAGTTTCTTCTTCTGGGCGGTCCAGTTGTGGGTTCCCAGGGCTGCCTTCCTTCCGGCCTTCGACATCCTTTCCCTCTCCTCAGGGTTCTCCGCAAGCTTCTTTGCAGCAAGGAATATCTCCTCCGGGGATTCCGGGTCAACCGTGACCCCGCAGCCTGTTCCGGCTATGACCCTCTTCATCTCCGGGAAGCCGCTGGCGATCACCGGCACCCCTGCCATCATGTACTCGTAGAGCTTGTTGGGGAGTGAATGGTAATGGTTCAGGCAGGTGTTGCGGAAAAGGATGAAGCCCATGTCGGCGTCCACGGTGATTTTAGGCAGTTCCTCGGATGGCACAGGGGGAAGGAAAGTTATTCTGTGTGAGAGCCCGGCTTCCTCAGCCATCTGCTGGAGGGTCCCGTTCCACGCGTCCATGCCTATCACCACGAACCTGAGCTTCGTATCCACCGCAAGGGCTGCGGCCTGGATCAGTTCCTCAAGCCCCCTTTCCGGGCAGATCACCCCCTGGTAGAGCGCTAAGGGCTCTTCATCGCCGATCCCCGCAAGACGCCTGAGCGTTCCCCTGGCAGGCAGGGTATTCAGCGGTTCCGGGGCGTTCTCGATTATCTCCAGCCTGCCCATTTCCGGGTACATTCGGCGCATCTCTTCCCCGCGCATGGGAGTTACCGCTATCACCGCGCAGGCATCCCTGACGTACCTCCGTTCGATCCTTCTCAGGCGGATACGGTTAAGGGGGTTGGTGGCCGTAAGGTAGCGGGATGACTGAAGCCAGAGCTCGTGGCTGTCGTAAACCAGCCGGGCGCCGTTCTTCGCCGCGGCGATGCCGCAGATCTCAAGGGTGTCCAGGTCGTTGGCGTGGTATACGTCCGCCCGGGCTTCCAGGGCGGCCTTCCTGAGCCTGAGCTCCCAGGGGATGTCACGCTGGAGGTCGGCGACGAACCGGCGGAGGGGATTGCTCCTGATGGACCTCACCAGCCGCGCCTTGGGGGACATGTCGCCCCTGGCGGAGACCCGGGCCACCTTTTCCCTGAGCAGCTCTTTCTTCTTGCTGTATATCCTGGGCCAGATAATGGTGACTTGCCCTTTCGACTCCCGGGGGGGAGCCCCTTTTTCCGGCATGGCTATCACCGTTACCCTCCAGCCGTCCTCCGCCAGGGCCTTCATTTCCTTCTTCACCCTGGCGTCGTTGGAGAGGCGGTTCTTCACCACCATGCATACATGGGGACTGGGGGTCATCTGCCTTCCTTTCCGCTCTGCGGGAACATAACCCCTCAGGGCATCCGGCGGAATATGACTTTAATCCGCCGCTTGGCTATACTTTCCTTTTCATGGGGAAACCGGAGCCTTGGGGGGGCCGCATTGAAAGTAACCTTCGTGATGCTTGGGCTGAGGGATCACAGCACAGGCGGATACGCCTTCAATTTCCGCATGGCGGAGGCGCTTGCCGCGGCGGGTCACACGGTGGATGTGATTCACTACCAGACGATCCCTCCCGGGGCCAGGGGATCCCGGCTCAGGGGTTCCCTGCATGTGCTCAGGAGGGTTTTTGGGAACAGGCCCGACCTGCTTGTGGTGAGCAAGAGCTACAGCTTCATGGCCCCCCTGCGTCTCATGCTGCCGCTGCTTCGGATCCCGGTGCTTTACATGGTTCACCACCTGGAGTGGCACGACAGGGGGGAAGACGTTCCCAGTTCCAGGAAGAGGCTTGTAAGATGGTTCGTCTCATCAGGCCGCAGGGTGTGGGCGAACAGCGGCTGCACCGCCTCGGACGTCTGCGCCCTGGGCATTCCCATGGAACGGCTGGCGGTGATACCACCGGGTTACGACCCGTTCCCTGTTCCGCCCTATCAGGGGAGAGAACTTCCGGTGAAGCTCCTCTCTGTGGGCACCCTGTGCCCCAGGAAGGACCAGATCACCCTCATGGAGGCCTGCTCGTCCCTGGGAGAACTTGATTTTCATCTGCACGTACTGGGAGACTGCGAGGCGGACCCGGCCTACGCTTCCAGGGTCCGTGAACTTGCCGGCAATCCTTCATTGAAGGACAGGGTGTCGTTCCACGGGCATCTTGCGGTGGAAGGGCTCAGGGAGTTCTACGGCTCCGCCCATGTCCTGGTGAATCCCTCCAGGTGGGAAGGGTACGGCATGGCCGTGGTGGAGGCCCTTCAGTCGGGGCTTCCCGTTGTGGCCGCCGATGCCGGGGCGGTGCCGGAACTGGTGGAGAACGGTGTGGACGGCTTCCTTTTCCCCCCGGGGGATGCCGTCGCCCTCGCCGGATGCCTTGAAAAACTCATATCTTCAGGAACATTGAGGAGCGATCTTTCTAGAAGGGCTTTGGAAAAGGCCGGAAAGCTGTTCACCTGGGCGGATACCGAAAGGGAGTTCGTCTCCCTGGCGGAAAGCCTGGGCGCGAAAGGCGGAGGAATTGACCCCTGAGAAGAAACTGCTGGTGGCCAAGTTCGGAGGCACCAGCCTCGAGAGCGTTGAGAGAAGGCTCCAGGCGGTGGAGCACTGCAGGAAGCTGCTGCAGGATTCGGAGAAACTGGTCGTAGTGGTGTCTGCGATGGGCAGGGAGGGAGATCCCTACGCCACCGACACCCTCCTGGGCCTGGTCCCCGGCGGCTCCAGCACCCGGGAGAAGGACAGGCTGATGGCCTGCGGAGAGGTGATCAGCGCCATCGTCATGGCCTCGGCCCTGAGGGAGAGCGGCATAGAGGCCGAGGCCCTCACCGGCTGGGAGGCGGGGATCGAGACCGACGGGGTCTCCGGGAACGCCAGGATAGTAAGCGTGGACACCGGAAGGATCACCGACTCCCTCTCCCGGAACAGTGTGGTGGTCATCGCCGGTTTCCAGGGCATTGCCCCGGGGGGCGAACTGAACACCCTGGGCAGGGGAGGGACCGATACCTCCGCGGTGGTGCTGGCCGTTGCCCTGGAGGCCGACGAGGTGATGCTGTACAAGACCGTGGAATCGGTGTTCACCGCCGACCCGGACAAGGTCCCCTCGGCAAGGAGCATTCGGAGGATATCCGCCGAGGACCTCCGTCAGATGGCCTGGCAGGGGGCAAAAGTGGTTCACCCCAGGGCGGCGGAGGCGGCACTGTCATCCGGGCTTAACCTGACCGTGCGCTCTTTCGCCACCGGCAGGGTGGTCACCAGCGTGGTCCCCCGGCCCCTGGAGGATACGAAGTACATCGTGGGCGTCGCCTCTGGCCCGGTGGTCACCGGGTTCACTGTCACCGGTTCGGGAAAGCCCTCGGCCTTCTTCTCCAGGCTCTTCAGGAGCGTGGCGGACAGCGGGGTCTCCATGGACATGTTCAGCGTTCGGGACTGCAGCGCTTCCTTCACCGTTCCCGTGGAGTCCTCTGAAGCGGTTTCCGCCCTCCTGGACTCTCTGGGATATGCCCATTCATTCCTGGGCCCCTGTGTTAAGGTGTCCATCGTGGGCGCCGGGATGCACGGCCTCCGGGGGGTGATGGCCCGTTTCTGCGAGGCCCTGGACCGTTCCGGAATAGATGCCCTTCAAACGGTGGACTCCCACGCCACCATAAGCGCCCTGGTGAGGCTCGATCAGAGGGACGAAGCCCTCTCCCTGCTCCACGGGGAGTTCGTGGAATGAACGCCTTCGAAGCGGCGGCCATGGCTGTGGTGCAGGGGCTTACCGAGTTTTTACCGGTCTCCAGCTCCGGACATCTGGCTCTGGCCTCCGGGGTGCTCAGGGTCCCCGAGGGGGGGCTTGAGTTCGACATCGTCCTTCACCTGGGTACCCTCCTCGCGGTGCTTGTCTTCTACGGAAGGGACCTTATCGCCATAGCCTCGGGTTCCATAAGGCGCGAGAGAAAGAGCCTCATCCTCCTGGGGACCATGGCCGCGGCAACCGTTCCAGTGGCTCTCTTCGGCATACTCGCCGGTGACTTCATCGAGGGTCTTTTCAGGAACCTCTACTTCGTCTCCGCCGCCCTGGCATTCACCGGCGCTGTCCTTTTCTTCGCAGGGGAAAGTCCCCCTGACAGGAAGCCCGGCGTTTCCTTCAGGCAGGGGATGGCAGTGGGGCTCTTCCAGACCCTGGCCCTCTTCCCAGGTGTCTCCCGTTCAGGGACAACCATATGCGCCGGGCTCAGGGCCGGCCTTTCCAGGGAGGAGGCGGCAAGGTTTTCCTTCCTTCTTTCGGTACCTGCAATCGCCGGGGCAGCCTTCAAAGAGCTTCCAGGTGCTGAATGGTCAATGGCCCCCTCGGTGCTCCTCACGGGATTCGCCGTTTCAGCCGCGGTGGGCTTCGCCGCCCTGGCCCTGCTGGTAAGGTTCGTGAAGAAGGGAAGGATACGGGGGTTCGCCTGGTACTGCTGGGGGGTTTCCATCTTCGGTCTGATCCTTGCGGTCAACAACGGCGGTATGTGATGGATCCCAGGAAGAGGCCCATGAACGACACCGGTCTTATCCGGGAGTTCGTCACCGGCGCCGCCACCGCAAGGCTTGGACTGGTTTCCATGGGTGAGCCCTATGTGGTTCCGGTGAACTTCATCTACCTGGATGGAAGCGTCTTCTTCCACTGCGCCTGCGAAGGCCGGAAGCACGGAGCCCTCTCCTCCGGCGGGAGGGTCTGCGTGGAGTTCGACGAGACCCTGGGTACGGACGTTCCAGGGGCGGATACCTGGTACAGGAGCGTTATCGCCTGGGGTGAGCCCCTTTTCGTGGAGGACATTCCGGAAAAGAAAAGAATACTGGAGCTCCTGTGCCTGAAGTACCTTGGAAAAGTACGCCGGATCACGGATACTATGGCCGAGGGAACCTGCGTGGTGAAGATCCCCCTGGAAGCCGTTACGGGAAAGGAGAACCTCCCTTGATCCTGCTGGCCGCGGTACTGTCGTTCTGGTCCTCAGACTGGTACGAAGCCTATTCCAGACTCGACTGGGCCGGGATGGATTCCGTGGCCTCGGAGTATGCCGGGGACTCCGGGCTGCTGGCGGCGGCGGCGATCGCCGCATATGGAGCTGGAACAGGGGACCCCCTGGCCCTGGCAGCCGAAGCCGTGGAGCTGGACCCCATGGACTGCAGGGGATGGACCGCCCTTGCCCTGGTTGAGATGAGGGAGGACACCCTCTTCATGGACAGCCTTTTCAACCAGGCATTCAGCAGGTGCACGGACGCCGATCCGGTGCTTCTGGAGATATACTCCTACTGGCTCCTGTCGGTGGGCGACTATGATTCCGCCGTGGAGCAGGCATCCCTGGCCCTGGAGGCGGATCCCTCCTTCGGCCCGGGCTGGCTCACGCTTTCAATGGCATACATGGACATGGGAAGCCCTGAGCTTGCCCTGGAGGCATCCCTGGCATCGGTGGAGGTACAGCCCGAGAGTCCCGCCCTGCTCCATCAGTGCGCCGTGGCAATGGAAGCCTCGGGGCATATCGATGAGGCGGAAGATGCCTATTCCAGGGTGACAGAAATGGATCCTTCAAGGATAACCGCGTACGCGGACCTTGGCCTTCTCTACGAGGGAACGAAGAGGAAGGGCCATGCGGTCAAGGTGTACAGGGACCTTCTGGAGACCGCTCCTGACCATGCCTGGGCCTGGGGGCGGCTTGGTTCGCTCCAGGACGAGCTGGGCAGGACATACCTGGCGGACAGTTCCTTCACAAGGGCCATCGGCCTGAACCCCGGGGATCCCTGGCTCTACTACAGGCTGGGCAGGCTGAGGAGCGGCAGCGATCCAGGCTCCGCAAGGGACCTGCTGGAAACAGCGGTGGAGCTGGACCCGGATTATTCCCATGCCTGGCAGGAACTGGCCTTCGTGTACGAGACCCTTGACATGATGCCCGCGGCGGCATCGGCACTGGAGCGGTGCATAGACATAGCCCCTGAGGCTTGGCTTCTGGGGGAGCTTGGCTACGTGAACGAGGTCATGGGGAATGCCCGGGAAGCTTCGGAAGCCTTCGAAAGAAGCGTTGAGATGGACGACCAGTACCTGTACGGATGGCAGCGCCGGGGCGAGGTGTTCCTCACCCTGGGCGACTCCCTGGCCGCGGCTTCCTGGTACCGTCTGGCCCTGGAGACCCTTCAGCGTGAGGACCCGTGGATATGCTCCAGGCTGGGATCACTGATGGCCGCAGACGGGAGGCCTGACTCCGCCGCCGTCTGTTTCCGCAGGGCCGCCGAGCTGGACCCCTCCAACCCTGATCACTGGCTGAACCTTTCCCGGGCCCTCTCCTCATATGCTTCCGGGGAGGATCCCGCCGCTCCCCTGGATTCCGTCCTGGCAAGGGGCGGGGATTCCCTGGCGGCGGAAGCGGAGAGGATACTTGTCCTCGAGGCCGGGGGAGAGGATACCTCCCATGCCGAGGAGGAGATCATCGCCAGATGGCCCGACGCCTGGGTCAGGGGGGGGTGGAGCGCCCTTCAGAGCGGGTTTGGCTCAAGGGCACGCACCATGGCCGAAAGGGCCCTTCTTTCCCCTCCTGACGACCTGTGGTCGGTGATAAGCCTGGGTGAGCTCTTCGGAGAACTGGGGGACGATGAATCCATGTCCCTGTGCTATGCGCTTGCCGCAGAATCGCCACAGAGAACCCCCGACCATACCGTAAGCATAGCGAACCACTACTTCAGGCTGGAGGAGTATTCGGAATCCATAAGCCTCCTGCTGGAGGACTACTCGGCGGACCCGGGGAATCAGCAGGTGGCCACCGCACTGGCAGAGGCCTACCTTTTCGACGATCAGCTGGACGAGGCGGAAGGGGTTCTGCTCAGGGTTATAGAGGATGATCCCCTTTCCGTCTATTCTATCTGCTACCTGGGCCTCATAGAGGAGAACCGCGGCAATCCCGACGCGGCGGCCAGGCGGTACCTGGAGGCCCTGCGGCTGGAACCCGGCTACGGCTACGCCGAGGACAGGCTTCTGTTCATATCCGGGGAGGACTACGACCCCCAGAGAAGGCGGTCGATGAACAGGAAGATAGACTGGAGCCTCTGGCTCAACCTCTCATCCACCGGAGGCAACACGGAAGAGAGATACTACGGAGGCGGAGGCGATGTTTCATGGAACTACGGCGGCGGCAGTTCAGTCAGTTTCGAGGCCAGCGGAACCGCAGAGATCAAGAACGACCGCGACCTGCGGAGGACCGCCTGGGCATCGCTGTCGGCGGAGCATTTCCTTACCCGCCATCTTTACGGAGGAGCAAGCACCAGCTGGGACAGGCAGCCCCTGACGGTGCGCCCCTGGCAGGTCAGCTCCTATCTGGCCGCGGGCTGGAAGAGCTGGCCCGCCGAATGGATCTGGGTAGCCCCGGAGGCGGGGGCGGGTCTCGTCAGCACTCGGTGGAGCACCGAAGAGGACCGCACCGACGAATGGACGGTCTACGGTTCTGTGAGCGTATGGGCCATGACCAAGGTGGAGTGGCTTCCTTCGCTCTGGCTCTCCGGAAGCGTTTACCTTCCCCCTGCGGACACATCCGACCTTGTGGCCAGCGGCGTGGCGGAGCTTGAGTTCTCGCTGCCGGGCCCGCTGTCCCTGGTTTCCGGGCTCTCACTGGACTACACAAGGACCCCGGTTGTTGAGACCTGGGAGAATCTGGATTCCGAGGTTTACCTCAGGCTAAGGCTTTAGCACCACTATCTCGGCGGTTGCCGAAAGGTCCGGGGACTCGGCCCTCACCAGAAGAAGCCCCGCCGGCGCACCCGTTATTAAGAATTCGCACACATCACCCGGGGCAGCCGTTGAACGGCCTTCCCATACCATCCTTCCGGACAGGTCCCATGCCCGAACGGTGAGATCCCCGGTGAATCCCCGCGCCGTGACCGAGGGGCGGGTCGAGGGCGACTCCGCTGAGAGGCTTGCTGCCCCTTCGTTCCCCTGGACACCTGAAGGGTCGTAGCCGATGACCTTCATACGGTTGTCGCCGGTGCACACCAGGAATATCCTCTCGCCGTCGGGGTGCACCTCCAGGTTCACTGGTTCTCCGGGAACCGGAACGGTACCGAGAAAGGAGAGGTCATCGGTATCGTAAACCACCAGACCCGCGCCGTCGGCGTCCACCCCGTAAAGGTAGGGCAGGCCGGGGAGGGCGGCTATCTCCACAGGCGCTTCCCCGTTGCAGACGAAAGTCGTGTCAATGCTGAGATCCGCTGTGCTCACCACCCCGATCACGTCCCAGTCGGTGCTGGAGAGGTAGAGCCATTCTCCGGAGCCTGATATGGCTGAGGCCATTGAGTCCATTCCGCTGGTGAACCGGGTTACGGAAAGGGTTCCGGCGTTTATCACCGCTTCTTCAGGGCTTGCGGCATCGGACGCATAAACATAGTTCCCGCATGGTGATACGGTAAGAGAATGGAGGGAGTTCCCGGCCCAGAGAACGGTCTCCACCGAGGATGTCTGGGTGCTGATCACCGTTACCATCCCTCCGGAATGGGAGATGAAAACCCTTTCGTGTTCTGCGCTGAGAACCATGTCCACAGGGGCTGGCTGGACTGAAAAGCTGCCCGTTGCCTCCAGAGTTCCTGTATCTACGATGTGGACGGCGGAGTTCTCGGAATCGGCAACGTAGAGTACCTCACCGTTCCCGCTGCACTGCACAGCCGACGGAGTTCCGTCGATGCTCACCAGACCCGCAAGCTCGAATGAGTCGTAGCCCAGGATGTCCACTGCGGTGGCGTAGCCGAATTCCACAGCGGCATAGGCCCGGGTTCCGTCCGGGGAGATGCAGAGGTCGACCGGGTCGCTCCCCACGGAGATAGAGCCGAGAAAAGTGTCTGGAAACTGGCCCTGTATGAATAACATCGCGATGCAGATGGAGCAGGTCATCCGATCCTCCGTTGCTAGCGTCTGAGAAGCTCAGTCGCAGGGGTGGAAAGTATCTTCCTGAAGAAGAACCACGCCGAGAGCGTGGAAGTCGCCAGAACTAGCCCCAGACCCGCGGAGAGCCATCCCACCGGGAACACCGCCAGGGAGTCAACGGCAACCCTCAGCGCCGGGACCAGGCTCAGCATGGCGGAGCTTACCAGGGAGGCGAGCCCGCACCCCAGCAGCCCCCCGGTAACGGAGGTGACCAGGGACATCAGGAATATCTGGAAGGCGAATATGGACACCAGCCTGTCCCGTCTGGTCCCCAGGGCAACCAGCACACCCAGGGCGTAGGACCTGTTCTTCAGGTCCGCCACAAGGGTGTGTATGGCACTGGCCACCGCGGAGGCCAGTATGGCCGCCGCAAGGGCCCCCAGTGCAGCGGTTACCACACCCACCAGCAGTTCGGCCTTCTGGGCGATGCCCCTTCTGGTTTCCGCCTGAAGGCCCATCCCCTCGGCGAACCTCACTATCTCCGGCACGTCCTCCGCGGCCTTTGCGGTTACCATCAGTGCGCTGTAGGTATGCTCCTCGCCGGGTAGGTACATGGTGTTCACCTGTTCCACGAACTCGATGGGAACAGCAAGGGCGAAGAGGGCCATGTTCCTGGAGGTGCCCACTATCTCCGCCCTGACGTTCACCGGCGGTGCCTGGAGGGATGCCAGGGAACTGGATCCCACGTTCACCCTGCATTCCAGGCCGAGGACTCCCTCGGGAGTAAGCCCCATGAGCCCGTTGGACTCGGCGAACCCGGCATTGTAAAGGATGAGAAGGTTCTCGCTGAGGATTATGGGCAGGGGCTTCTCGGCGCTGTCCGCCAGAGTGTAGCTCCAGCTGATGTTCTCGAGTATCGAATCGGGTACGAAGGCGTCGGTAACCCCTTCCAGGGTTATGTCCGTGTAATAGTTCCTTCCACCGAGCAGACCCCTGAGGTATGCCGGGACCCTGGCGTAGACCTGGGGGTCTATCCTCTCCACCAGGGGGTGCGTCTCCAGGGTGTCCCGCACCTGATCGGTGATTGCGGCGCCTCCCCGCTCGGTCTGGAAGAATCCGGCCTGAACCCCCAGCGGGGTAACCCTTACCTGCTCCTCCGGAAGGTCGGATGAAAGGAACCGCTGCAGTATCGAGCCCACCCCTAGACCTATGGAGATGAAGAAAACAAGGAGGAGCGCCGCCACCAGCAGCATTCCCTGGCTGAAGACATAGTCCTTCCAGTGGCCCCTGTTCCAGAGGGAAACGGCCCTACGCATCTGTTTCATGGAGAACCCCCTCCCTGAGCTCCAGGACCCTGTCAGCCCTGGACAGGACCCGCTTCGAGTGCACCACCGCTATAATGGCGAATCCCTTTCGGCTTCTGAGGGAATCCAGAAGGTCGAACAGGCTGTTCTCGCTCTCCTCGTCAAGGCTGGCGGTGGGCTCGTCGGCCAGGAGTATCTCCGGGTCGTTCACCAGTGCCCTTGCGGAGGCCACCCTCTGCCTTTCACCCCTGGAGAGGAACCTGGAGGGTGTGTTGTCGTTCCTGAGGCCCAGCAGTTCCATGACCTCCATTGCGGATCTCCTGGTCTCGGCGGTTTCCGTGCCGCTGAACACCGCCGGAAGGAGGATGTTGTCAAGGGCTGGGAGGTTGGGAAGAAGGTGGAAGTCCTGGAAGATGAAGCCCAGCCGCTGCCGGCGAAGTGCGGACAGTTCAGCCTGGGAGCATCCCTTGATGTCGGTCCCCGCTATCTGCAGGGATCCCTCGAAGTTCATGTCCAGGGTGCCCAGTATCCCCAACAGGGTGGATTTTCCAGTTCCGCTCCTGCCGGTAACCGCGCAGAACTCCCCGGGGGAGAGGGAAAGACTGAGCCCCCGGAGCACCTCCCTGCGGTCGAAGGCCCTGGAGATGGTTTCAGCTTTTATTACAGGCGCTGCCATTCAGTACATACCTTCCGCAAGGGTAAGGGCGATGGAGAAGAGGCTGTCGGCGGTGATCCCCGAATTCGCGAGTTCCATGTTCACCGTTAGCACTCCGCCGTCCCTCCCGGCGAGGCCCATTCTCGCCTGAATGATATCCTCCGGCGGATCGGGCCAGTTTATTCCTATTGCGAGACCGGCTGGTTTCACAGAGGCCGCGGCGTCCTTGTAACCCTGCCACCAGTCTATCTGCCTCTCAAGGGGAAGAAGGGAAAGGAAGCCGAAGAGGTTGCCGGGGAAGAGCACAGTTACATGGCAGTCTTCGGGTATCACCGAGCGCAGCGCTTCGTCGGCTGCCAGGGAACTGCCTTCGTCAAGGTTGAGCCAGGTGCCGATGGTCACGTGGGGAGCCGGGCCGATGTAAAGCGCAGTCCAGCCGTTCCTCTCGGCTACGGCCGCCCTGGCGTAGCCCTGCTCTGAGACAAGATCGACCCTGGACTCCTGCTGCCTGGGGTCGAGGTCCAGCTGCCTTGCGGCCAGTGCGGCGGCGTACTCGGTGGAGACGTTCCTGGAAAGGAGAAGCAGCTGCGGTTCAAGGGTGGTGATGTCCACACCCACAAGCGTGATGCCCACCGGCCCCGATTTAAGAAGGGAGTCTGCAATTGAGAATCCGTGGAGATATTCGCCTGCCAGTTCACGGAACTCGCCGTTGAAACCCTGCTCCAGATGCACGTGTATCAGGGCCGTTCCCGGCACCACCGAAAGCTCCGGCACGGGCCCGCCCCCGCCGCAGCCGGCCAGGAAGCCCAGGAAAAGGCTTATGGTCAATAATTTAAGAGTATACTTCCCCATACCGTTGACACCCTCCAGTTGGAGATATAGTTTTCAGCCCGGATGTGAATTATGACGAAAAAACCCTCTTCCCAACAGTCACCGGAGATTCACCTTCGAAAACCTTGACGGGTGCAGGGCCCGATAGTATTATCGCTGTCCTGCGCTGGCGTAGCTCAATTGGCAGAGCAGCTG
>CAYLXG010000068.1:0-13145 GCA_964387445.1 uncultured bacterium | reverse complement strand
CTAGTACAAACCGCCGATGCCGCCGTCGCCGCCGGGCAAGGGCTTCTCGGGCTCGGGGATCTCGGTGATTATCGCCTCGGTGGTGAGGAGGAGTCCGGCGATGGAGCATGCGTTCTGAAGGGCGGTCCTGGTGACCTTGGTGGGGTCGACGATACCGGCCTTGAACATGTCCACGTACTCTCCGGTGGCGATGTTGAGACCCTCGGTCCTGGCCATGCCCCGGACCTTCTCAACGACGATCGCGCCTTCCATTCCGGCGTTCTGAACGAGCTGGCGGAGGGGAGCGGAGAGGGTGGTGAACACTATCCTAGCGCCAACCTTCTCGTCGCCCTCGAGTTCCAGCTTCTCAACGGCGCCCTCGCAGCGGACAAGAGCGGTGCCGCCTCCGGGGACGATGCCTTCTTCAACGGCTGCCCTGGTGGCGTGAAGGGCATCCTCTACCCTTGCCTTCTTCTCCTTCATCTCGGTTTCGGTGGCGGCGCCCACGTTGATCCTGGCAACGCCGCCTGCAAGCTTGGCAAGCCTCTCCTGGAGCTTCTCGCGGTCGTAGTCGCTGGTGGTGTCCTCGATCTGCTTGCGGATCTGGTTCACCCGGCCCTTGATGTCCTCGGTGGCGCCGCTGCCCTCGATGATGGTGGTGTTGTCCTTGTCGATCTTCACAACGCCGCAGGTGCCCAGGTCGTCGAGGGTGATGTTCTCGAGCTTGATGCCAAGGTCCTCGGTGATGGAGCGGCCGCCGGTGAGAACGGCGATGTCCCCGAGCATGGCCTTGCGCCTGTCGCCGTAGCCGGGAGCCTTCACCGCGGCCACCTGAAGCATTCCGCGTACCTTGTTCACCACGAGGGTGGCAAGGGCTTCACCTTCGATGTCCTCTGCTATGATGAGAAGGGGACGGCCCATCTGGGCGACCTTCTCGAGAACCGGCAGAAGGTCCTTGACATTGCTGATCTTCTTCTCGTAGATGAGGATGTACGGCTTCTCGAGAACCACTTCCATGTTCTCCGGATCGGTTACGAAGTAGGGGGAGAGGTATCCGCGGTCGAACTGCATTCCCTCGACCACATCCAGGTCGGTGGTCATGGACTTGGCTTCCTCGACGCTTATGGTGCCGTCCTTGCCTACCTTCTCCATCGCGTCTGCGATGATGGCGCCGATCTCATCGTCGTTGTTTGCGCTGATAGTGGCAACCTGCCTGATCTCGTCCTTGCCCCTGACTTCCTCGGAGAGTTCCTTGAGCTCTTCGACGACGGCTGCCACGGCAATGTCGATGCCCCTCTTGAGGGACATGGGGTTCGCACCGGCGGTGACGTTCTTCAGACCCTCGCGGTAAACGGCCTCCGCCAGAAGGGTGGCGGTGGTGGTGCCGTCGCCGGCAACGTCGCTGGTCTTGCTGGCGACTTCGCGGATGAGCTGGGCGCCGATGTTCTCGAACTTGTCGGGAAGCTCGATCTCCTTTGCGACGGTTACACCGTCCTTGGTGATGGTGGGGCTGCCCCATTTCTTTTCGATGACCACGTTACAGCCCTTGGGTCCCAGTGTAACCTTGACTGCCTTAGAGAGCTGTTCCACACCGGAGAGAATGGTGTGCCTGGCGTCCTGATTGAACTTGAGTTCCTTGCCTGCCATAATGGAATTCTCCTTACTGCTCTATGACGGCGAGGATGTCATCCTCGCGGATGATAACGAGTTCTTCGCCGTTCACGGTGACGTCCGTGCCCGAATACTTGCCGATGAGGATCTTGTCACCAACTTTTACTTCCGGGGCAATGAAATCGCCGTTCTTGGAGCGCTTGCCCTTTCCAACGGCAACGATCGTTCCCTCGAGGGGTTTCTCCTTGGCCGTATCGGGAAGTACTATTCCACCCTTTACGACTTCCTGGGGCTCTTCCCTGCGGACTATAATCCTGTCGAAGAGCGGCCTTACCTTCAGTTCTGCCATTTCCTTCTCCTTTCGTGAGGAATTCTGTTCAGGCAAAAACGATCAATGCGACCCTTTTCTTTATTTTCGCGATTCTATCTGAAGCAAGGAATGTGCCACAGAAATTCCTTTCATGAGGCATCTGCATAATGCATTGTGGCGCAGATATAAAACAGATGCACCGGTGCGGGGTGAAGAAGCCCGTCGAAGAGGTATGGGTCAGTTTGACGCAATGGCGCTGGGTGGCTTCCTGGCACATGGGGTATATTCGGCTTTTCGTAGACCATGGAGGTAAGAATGGATTCCATTGTAACCATAGATGACAGGGGAACAAACCTGGATCAGGTGTCCAGGGTCCTGGACGGCGCCCGGTTCGAACTCGGTCCTGAAGCTGTACGTTCCATAGAGGATGGCAGAGCCAGGATAGAGGATCTCCTTGACTCCGGCAGCGCCATTTACGGGGTTAATACCGGCTTCGGAAGGCTTGCCAGCACGGTGGTTCCGTCTGAGGATCTCTCCCTTCTGCAGAGGAACCTGCTGCTGAGCCACGCATGCGGAACCGGGAGACCCTTCACAAGGGAACTTGTCAGGGCCATGATGTTCCTCCGGGTCGTCTCCCTTGCCCGGGGACGAAGCGGCATAAGGCTTGAAACGGTTCAGGCGCTGGTTCGGATCGCCAACAGCGACTTCATCCCCCTGGTCCCCTCACAGGGTTCCCTGGGGGCATCCGGCGACCTGGCGCCCCTTGCCCACATGTGTCTGCCCATCCTGGGCGAGGGTGAATGCACCGATGAGGACGGCAATGTGCTCCAGGGCGACCAGGTCCTCGAGGAGCTTTCCATGGAGCCGGTGGTGCTCCAGGCGAAGGAAGGGCTGGCCCTTATCAACGGCACCCAGGTGATGACCGCTGTGATGTGTGAAGCCCTTCTGAAGGCACTGAACCTCATGGAGGCCGCCGATTCCGCCGCTGCCATCACCCTTGAGGCCCTTCTGGGAACCGACGCTGCCCTCGAAGGAGAACTCATAGGGCTGAGACCCCATCCCGGCGCCGCTGTTTCGGCGGCCAAGATAAGGGACCATCTCCAGGGTTCTGAGATAGTGCACAGCCACCCGTCCTGCGGCAAAGTGCAGGACGCCTATTCCCTCCGCTGCACTCCTCAGGTGCACGGGGCTTCCAGGGACGCCATGGCCTACGTGAAGCAGGTGGTGGAGAGGGAACTCCTCGCCGTGACCGACAATCCGCTTCTGATGGAGGACGGCAGGGCGGTCAGCGGGGGCAACTTCCACGGACAGCCCATTGCCCTGGCCGCTGATCACCTGAAGATCTCAGCAGCCGAACTGGCTAACATTTCCGAGAGAAGGACCGAAAGGCTGCTGAATCCGGACCTCAGCGGTCTTCCGGCATTCCTTTCCCCCCATCCGGGAACCAACTCGGGGCTGATGATCGCCCAGTACACCGCCGCATCCCTGGTCAGCGAGAACAAGGTCCTGGCCCACCCGGCAAGCGTGGACAGCATTTCCGTGAGCGGAGCCCAGGAGGACCATGTGAGCATGGGCACCACCGCTGCCAGGCAGGCTCTGGAGATAGTTGAGAACAGCTGTCACGTCCTTGCGGTGGAACTTGCCGCCGCGGTTCAGGCCCAGAGGTTCCTTGACAGGGGCAGAAGGGGAAGGGGAACGGAGAACACCTTCAAGACGGTATCTGAAGTGTTCCCTCCCATGGACCATGACAGGCACTTCGCCTCTGATATCGAGGGAATAGCGCTCCTGGTCCAGGAGGGCGCCATAAGCTAAACCACATCGGGGTGCTGCCACAACGGCGGCTGAGATCATACCCGTTGAACCTGATCCGGATAATGCCGGCGTAGGGAATCAAAGAGAGCTTTGCGGTTTTCATCCCCAGTCGGCATCCGGTGGAAAAGGAGGATCCAGGAATGGAACACCTTGTATCCACGGCCATTGCCGGGGACTACTTCGACAAGCTCCGGTCCAGTTTCGCCGCGGACGTGGCAATAGCAGGCGGGGGGCCCTCCGGGCTCGTTGCCGGGGCGCTGCTTGCCGAAATGGGCTTCTCGGTAAACCTCTATGAGAAGAACCTTTCCCCCGGAGGCGGCATGTGGGGGGGCGCCATGATGTTCAACTCCATAGTGATCGAGGAGGCCGCGGGTGACATTGCCTCCGCCAGCGGCATAATGCTCCGCAGGGGCAACGAATCAGGCTATCTGGCGGATTCGGTACAGGCAACCGCCGCACTTGTCTCCAGGGCCTGCACCGCCGGGGTGAGGGTGTTCAACTGCACCGCTGTTGAAGATGTGAGCGTTGACGGCTCCGGCAGGGTCAACGGGGTGGTGGTGAACTGGAGCCCCGCCCTGAAGCTGGGAATGTACGTTGATCCTCTAATGGCCAGGGCAAGGTGCGTTCTGGACGCCACGGGACATCCGGCCTTCGTGGTTGCGAAGCTACTCTCCAGGAATCCCGGCGGTACGAAGGTGCCAGGGGAAGGCTGCCTGAACATCCTCCAGGGAGAGCGTCACACGGTGGAGCATACCGGCGAGGTCTTCCCGGGACTGTTCGTGAGCGGAATGAGCGCCTGCGCCTGCGGCGGCGGGAACAGGATGGGACCGGTCTTCGGTGGAATGCTCCTCTCGGGAGAAAAGGCTGCCGGTGAGATAGCAGGGGTTCTGGAGAACTGACGGGATCAGTAAAGCCCCGGGTCCCGGGAGGGGCCCGGGGAACCTGGTCCTCCCTGATCGCTGAAGCCCATTTCCTCAAGCTCCTGCTCTATTTTCTCCGGGTCCTCTCCGGCCTCAAGTCGGTTCAGGGCATGCTCAAGCTCCGGGCCCAGATCCTCTCCCATTTCATCGGCCATCCTCCTGACCGCCCGGGCCAGGGAGCGGGGGTCGTGCTCAGCGATGTCCACCAGGTCAGCTGCCATGTCCTCGTCGGAACCTCCGCCCCTGGATGAAGTGGTGGAGAAACTGCTCATGACCCTCTTGAGACCGCCTCTGCCGCACTTCGGGCATTCCAGCTCCGCTTCCCTGCGGTCTCCCCGCATCAGGAACTGGAATATGGTGTTGCAGTCGCCGCACAGATACTCGTATATGGGCATCAGGAATTCCTTTCTGTGAATCGTCCGAAAACTCCTTCTCCCACCGGGGTTCCCACTGCTCTGGAAACCACCGGGCATTTCACCACGAAGGAATGATAAATCCTGGGATCCCCGGAGCCAAAGAGGCCCTCCAGGTTTCCCTGGCCCTTGGCCAGAATGACATCGGCCATCTGGAAAACCTCAAGGGGCTTGCCCCGAAGCAGTTCGGGAACCACCGCAGGAAGATCTGTTCCGCTGGGGAGTATCTCAGCCTCGTGGTGAATCCCCGCCTGAAAGGCATCCTCCGGAAGGGCGTCGTTCATTACCGGTCTCTCCCTGGTCATGTAGAACCTTTTTCCCCTGAAGCCGCTCAGCTCCAGGAAAAGCCTGTCCAGGACCGTTTCACCGGCGTTGTCGCCCAGCATCAGCAGTACTTCAGCATCGTTCAGCTCTTGGAGGAAAGAGGACCTTTCATCAACCGCAAGGGGTTTGTGAAAAAGCTCGGTCAGTTCCTCAGGGCCGGGGAGGGGGTTGCCCTGTCCCACATCCAGAAGGTTGCACCAGGTGGAGGCTGAAAGGGCTTCCATGGCAGGTGAGACCGAGCCGGAGAACCTGCTCCTGAGCTGGTGGTAGACGGAGAGCATCTTCTCGGTGAAGAGGCTTTTCTCTTCCAAGAAGATGTCCTCACCTGAAAGGGAGGCCGTCCGAAGGAGTTCCCATGCCTCTGCCCCGGCCAGCGGGGGAGTGATCCCCCTTCTGAGATTGTCGAAGATGAGACCGGTGAACCTGTGGTACTCTTCCATGGAAAGACCCGCCCGATGAACGTAATCGGAGAATCCCCGGCTGAAACACCGGATGCATTCCTCACCCGGTCTAAGACCCAATCCCCGATCCCTCAAGGAAGAGTCCGTGAATTCTGGGGTCGTCGGTGAGTTCAGGATGGAAGCTGCTGAGCCAGATGTTCCCGTATCTGAGGAACACCACTCCCTCCTGTACGGATGCCAGGACCTGAACGGCGGGATCCAGTGGGATCAGAAGGGGCGCCCTTATGAAAACTCCCGGATAAGGTTCCCGCAGGCCCTTTACCTGAAGATCCTCCTGGAAGCTGGCTACCTGCCTGCCGAAGCTGTTCCTCACAGCCCTGACGGGGGCCAGTTCCAGCCCGGGCTGTTCGATGATGTGTTCCCTTTCGGTTATCTCGGTGGACACCAGTATGGAGCCGGCGCATGTACCCCAGACGGGCAGTCCGCCCTTCGCCGCATCCTTAAGGGGGTCCTGGAGGTCCCACCTTCTTATGAGCCTTATCAGGGCGGTGGATTCGCCTCCGGGGATTATCAGGCCGGCAATTCCCTCGAGATCAGCCGGAAGACGGACCTCGACGGTCAGGCATCCGCACATGCGGAGCATCCGAACATGCTCGCTCACACCGCCCTGGAGTGCCAGGACTCCCACAGAGGGCTTCATTTACCAGCCCCTGTCTGCCATTCTCTCCTCTTCGGGAATGGAGGAGATGTTGATCCCCACCATGGCTTCCCCGAGACCGGCGCTGACCCTGGCTATCACATCCGGCTTGTCGAACTGGCTCACGGCTTCAACGATGGCCTTTGCCCGCCTTGCGGGGTTGCCGCTCTTGAAAATGCCGCTTCCCACGAAAACCCCGTCCACTCCCAGCTGCATCATAAGGGCGGCGTCGGCCGGTGTGGCTACGCCTCCGGCGGCGAAGTTCACCACCGGAAGGCTGCCGTGTTCATGAACGTACTTAACCAGTTCGTAGGGAGCGCCCATGTTCTTGGAAATGGACATGAGTTCTTCGAAGGGAGTGGCCTGGAGCTTCCTGATGTCGCCCAGGACGGACCTGGCGTGGCGAACCGCCTCTACCACGTTCCCGGTTCCAGCCTCGCCCTTGGTCCTTATCATTGCGGCGCCCTCGGCGATCCTTCGGAGTGCTTCTGCGAGAACCGTGGCTCCGCATACGAAGGGGACCTTGAAATCCCACTTGTTCACATGGTTGGCTTCGTCGGCGGGGGTGAGCACCTCGGATTCGTCTATGAAATCGATCTCAAGGGCTTCAAGAACCTGGGCCTCTACGAAATGGCCTATCCTGCACTTGGCCATCACCGGAATGGTCACCGCTTCCTGTATTCCCCTGATCATGTCGGGGTCGGACATCCTTGCGACCCCGCCCTGGGCCCTTATGTCCGCCGGAACCCGTTCGAGCGCCATAACGGCAACCGCTCCGGCCTCTTCGGCTATTTTGGCCTGCTCCGCGTTCACAACATCCATGATGACCCCGCCCTTGAGCATTCTGGCGTGGCCGGTCTTAACCTTCCATGTTCCTTCGTCGCGTACAAAACTCATGATCCTACCTCGTGGACAGAACCGAATCCATGAACTCCGTGCCGGCGTCGTTCCATCTCATGAAGGACGCCTGGAGCCGTTCTGCGGTTCCGTCTCCGTTATGTCCGGAAACAGCGGTTCTGAAGGTGAAGATACAGTCGGCCGAAGCCTTCAGGTAATCCGTCCACTTCACCTCCGCCTCTCCGGGCAGGTTGTCTTTCGGGGACTCAAGGGCCAGGGCAAGCGCGGATTCGGCCCTGAGCAACGCAGCCGAAGCCTCGATGCTGCCGTAGGAGCCGCTTTCAAGGGCGGTCCACGCATCCATCAGCCCCGCTATTTCGCGGTCTACAGAACAGAATATGTCGGTGTTCACCCCGCCAGCGCCTGCCGCCGCCGCGAGGATCCCAGCGATCAATGTCAATACAGCTGTTCTCATGGCTGGAATATACTATTCCCGCAATGGCGTCCAAACCGTTTACACCCCGTCGTTATCGTAGTATTATGTAACCTGCTTTCTACGGTTCCAGTTACAGACGGGAGTTTCGTGAAAACGATGGCCTCCATTGCGGTGCTTCTGATCATGACCTGCACGGCTTTCGCCGGTCTGGTGGAAGACTGTTCCCTCAGGGGGATACCCGTCATTTCCGCAACCGTTTCAGAGGATCTGCTCCTGGTCACCATGGAGGGCAGCCTTGCCCGGGGAGACTCCCTCCTGAAGCACTATGGCGGCGTTTTCTACATCCTTGCTGACAGCATAGCCTCCGGCTGGCCAGTTCTCGGTCTGCAGGTGGACATACCCGGCGCTTCCCTGATCCTTTTCCGGGAAGATGTTTTCAGCGCCGTGGAGAGGATGCAGCAGGGGCTCGACGAGTCCGTCATAGCAGGCTGGATACTGGAACACACCTGGGTGAGCAGGAACGGTCTATAGACCGCCCTTGCCGAACAGGATCACAGGGATGGTCTTTACCACGAGCCTGAAGTCCAGCGAGTGGGAAGCGTCAATCGTGTAGAGGAAATCCAGGAACTGGGCCTTGTCGAAGGGGAGACGGCTCCTGCCGTAGACCTGCCATATTCCAGTGAGACCTGGCTTTATCATGAACCGTCTTCTCTGCCAGCCCTTGTAGTGCTCCAGCTCGTAGGGTATGCAGGGTCTGGGGCCCACTATGGCCATGTCTCCCTTCATAACATTCAGAAGCTGCGGGAATTCATCAAGGGATGTCTTCCTGATGAACCGGCCTATGGTGGTTACCCTCGAGGTCTGATCCAGCTTGAAGGTTTCGCCCTCAGCGTCGGCGGTGTTCCCCCTGGCGTACTCCCTGAAGTACTCCCTGTGCTGCTCCTCGTTGGCCTTGCCCTGGCGCATCGAGCGGAATTTCAGGAACTGGAAGACCCTCATGCCCTTTCCGACCCTCTCCTGGCGGAAAAGGACCGGTCCTTTGCTGGTCAGCTTCACCATGGCTGCGATGAGGAGGAGCACAGGGGAAAGTGCAAGAAGTGCGATCCCGGCCAGAAGAACGTCGTAGAACCTGCCAATGGTGACGATCCCGGGCCTGTTCACCGTTCTTATGAAGGCCAGGGCTCCGTAGTCCTCGAGACTGAACCAGGGGTCGAAGTAGCCCAGATCCAGTATCTCGTTCCCGTATATAACGAACGGTACGCCTGTGTCATGCATCAGTATGCAGGTTTCAGCGATGCAGTCCATGGTGTGCCTGTGGTCAAAGAGAAGTATCGCTCCGCTGCACCTCTCCCGGTCCAGGGCTGCCCCCACCTCCCTTGATATCTCATCCGGGGTATCGGGAAGGGGCACCGACCACTGAACCACCCTTTCCTCGGAGGCATAGATGCCGGATTTCTTCAGCAGGGCTGCAATCTTTACGTTCCGCGTGGGGTTGCCGGCGATGAGCAGATTGCTTCGCCTCCGTCTTTTCCCTCCATAGAAAGCCACGAACAAGGCCGGAAGGAGGAAAAGCTTCACCGCCAGGGTGAGGATCATGAAGATGAACATGTTGAAGACTATTACGAACCTGCTGTCGATGAAGACGCTTCTGGCTCCCTTGAGCAGGAAGACCAGGAGCATGAAGACCCCAGTGACGATGAAGACCATGCGCATGACCCTGTAGAGAAGCATGGGCCGGTTCAGCGTTGTCCTCACCGAGTAGAGGTTCTCAACCACCGAGGTTACGTAGTAGCCGAGGAAATAGAAAAGCCCGGTTCCGATGTACTCCGACAGGGGAAAGGCCCCGAGGTTCCCGGACCTGAGCAGCACCGCGGCCGTTATGGATATCCCGACGGTGAGAACATCCATCACCACGCCAGCGGCGTAGTACCTTCTGTTCAGGGAAAGGACCCTGGCCGTAGGCAAGCTATCTCCCCGCGAAAAAGTTCTTTACTTCCGCCGCCACCTCGGCCTGCTGTTCCGGGGTTATCTCCGGGAACATGGGCAAAGTGACGTTCTCCCGTGCATTCTTTTCGCACACCGGGAAGTCTCCCCTGGAATACCCCAGGTATTCATAGGCGGGCTGGGTGTGCAGCGGTTCGGGATAGTGAAGCCCCGCACCGATCCCCCTGCCGGCCAGGTGTTCCCTGAGCTCGTCGCGGAGCGGGGTGTGCACCGCGTATAGGTGGAACACGTGTCTTGCGCCGGGAACGGTGACAGGAAGCTTCAGGGGAGTGCCATGAAGAAGCCTGCCGTACCGCTCTGCAGCGGCGATCCTCAAGTCGTTCCAGCGGTGTATGTGCTTCACCTTGACCCCGAGCACCGCACCCTGGAAAGCGCTCATCCTGTAGTTGTGCCCAATGGCCTCGTAGTAGTACTTTTCCCTGGAGCCGTGGTCCCGCAGGCTTCTCAGTCTGTCGGCCAGGCGGTCGTCGTCGGTGGTTACGGCACCGCCTTCGCCGTAGGCTCCCATGTTCTTGCCGGGGTAGAAGCTGAAGCTCGCCGCGTTGCCGAAGCCTCCGGTCATCCTGCCCTGGAGGCTTCCGTCGTGGGACTGTGCGGCGTCCTCGAAGAGGTACAGACCGTACCTGTCGGCCACTTCCTGGAGTTTCCCGTAGTTCGCCGGCTGGCCATAGAGATCCACGGCTACTATCCCCCGGATCTCCGCGCCGGTCCTGGGATCCACCGGTCTGCCCGAGGAGGAGCAGGATGCCAGGAAGCTTTCCGTCTCGTCGGCGGAGAGGTTCCAGGAGTCGGGCTCCGCGTCCACGAAGACGGGAACATGCCCCGCCAGCACTATTCCCTCGGCGGTTGCGGTGAATGTGTTCGGCGGTGTGATGAGGCCGCTTCCACCGGGAATGTCCGCGGCCCAGATCATGCCGTGGACCGCGGCGGTTCCGCTGGAAAGGGCAATGCAGTGCCTGACTCCGCAGAGTTCGGCGTACTTCTCCTCGAAGTTCTTGACCTTAGGGCCCAGGACATAGTGGCAGGTTTCCAGAACCTCCTCTATTTCAGGTCTGACCTCGTTCTTTATCTGTTCGTACTGTGCCTTGAGATCAAGGAATGGTACAGGCATTTCCTACCTCTTCTTCTTTTGTGACTTGTATCGGCAGGGTAAAATAACACAGGGACACGAATGAATCAAATGGATATGAGTACTCCTCCGGCTATGGCCAGCAGTATGCCTATGAGATTTGTGGTGGAAGGCTGCTCCTTAAGCACGAATACCCCGAAAACAACCGCCAGTACAGGATACAGTGCGGAGAGAGCCGTGGATGTGCTTACAGGTCCGCAGGAGACTGCCTTCTGAAAGAAGATCAGTGCCAGCCCCCCCAGAACCCCGGCCAGGGCGGCTATGAGCATTCCGGTGGTGTCGGCATTCCTGAGTGTCTGCCCCAGGGAGAGGAAGAGGACCGCCACAGTGAAGAGCGAGAACAGTGTGTAGACCATTATCGAGGGCCAGTGCCCTATCCTTGTGGACGACACTTTCACCAGGATGGCCCAGAACCCCCAGAGCACTGTCGCAACCAGGCTGAAGGTAATATGTTTCTCCATAGGCGGCCGGCTCCGTTTCGATTTCTCGGGAACGAAAAGGTCACAAAATAGTGAAAACCCAGCTGATAATATAGTAGATCCCCGCATGATGAGAACGAAGGATGTGCCATGAAAACCCTGTTAGCGCTGTGTCTTGTTACCTCGATGCTCACCGCTTCGGAGGGGGAGATGTCCCTCTGCGGAACAGAGGAGCTCCTTCCCATTGGATTCACCGAAGAAGAGCTCACCAGGCTCCATGAGATAGGCACCTGGCAGGACGCCACCGATCCTCCCCCGGATGGTGTCAGGAATCCCGGGGAGTTCGAGCCCGCAACCGGAGTCATGGTAAGATGGCCCCTGGGAGTTCCCTACGACTTCCTGGTGGACGTGTCCAACAACAGCGAGCTCTGGGTCATAGTCTCTTCCTCGCAGCAGGCCTCGGCACAGTCGGCCCTGTCGTCCGCCGGGGTCAACATGTCCAGCACCGGCTTCATAGTGGCTTCCACCAACTCGATATGGGTAAGGGACTACGGCCCCTGGTTCATAGTGCTTCCAGACGGCACCCAGGGCATCTTCGACTACGACTACAACCGCCCCAGGCCCCTGGACGACATTATCCCCCAGGTGATAGGCGATCAGTGGGGGATCCCCGTATACATCTCCGACATAGTGCACACAGGGGGTAACTACATGTCCGGCGGTCTCGGGGAGTCCATGTCCACGAACCTGGTCTATGTGGAGGATCCCAATCCCGACTCCTGGGTCGATCAGCAGATGGAGGACTACCTGGGCGTTACCGACTACACCACCTTCGAGGACCCGCAGCAGAGCTACATCGATCACATCGACTGCTGGTCGAAGATCCTCGGTCCCGACAGGATAATGGTGCTCCAGGTGCCGCCCTCGCACCCGGACTACGCAGCCCTGGAGGCTGTGGCCGACGTTATAGAGGGCAGCCCCTGCCCCTACGGATACAACTGGAACGTTTTCAGGGTTTACTCCAGCGGAACGGAAGGCTATGTGAATGGCCTTCTCCACAACGACACCTACTACATGCCCGTATGGAACACCGGCAATGATTCCCCGGCTCAGGTCGCCTTCGAGAACGCACTGCCGGGATATACCGTAAAAACGGTCTACTACGGCGAGTTCCAGAACACCGACGCCCTCCACTGCAGAAGCAGGAACGTGATGGACCGGTACATGCTGGAGGTCCTTCACACTCCCGTGGATCAGGAGCAGTCAGGATTTCCGGTGACGGTAACCGCCTTCATCAGGCCCAATCCCGCCAATACCCTGGTTTCGGCAGACCTTTTCTACAGGGTGAACTCCGGTTCCTTTACCCAGGCTGCCATGACCCCGCAGGGGGGGAACAATTACTCCGCAGATGTGCCGGGGCAGTCCAACGGCGACTTCGTGGAGTACTACATAAGGGCTGAGGATTCCTCGGGAAGGGTTTCGGCCCATCCCCAGTTCGCGCCCTCCACATGGTTCAACTCCTACAGCGTTTCGTCAACGGGGGTTGCCCAGGGTGAAGCGGGGCCAGTGAACCTCCCTGAGATGGTAAGCCCGAATCCGTTCTCCTCATCCCTGGTGTTCGCCGGAGAACCTGATACCCGGTTCACCGTGCTGGATCTTTCCGGCAGGACAGTTTTCCAGGGGACCGCAGACTCCCAGGGGCTGATGACATGGGTACCCGGCGGGGAGATCCCAGGCGGGGTCTACCTTACGAGGTTCTCAGGGCCCTCCATGGGTGTTTCCAGGGCGGTCCTCATCCGCTAGGCGAACAAGCAGTCGACATACCCTCCGGCATCCGGCGCCGGAGGGTTGTC
>CAYLXG010000067.1:0-13223 GCA_964387445.1 uncultured bacterium | reverse complement strand
GTGGTGGAGGTGCTTGAGGGTTCTTCGGTTCCCATGGCATATGAGATCAATGTATCATGCCCGAACGTTGCCGCTGGAGGCAGGGCCTTCGGTGTGGAGCCGTCGGTGGTGGAAGCGGTTTCATCCATGGTTGCCGGTGCAACGAACAGGCCCTTCTCAGTTAAGCTCACCCCCAACGGCGGCGACATGGTGCAGGCGGCGCTGGCCGCCGAGGCAGGAGGCGCTTCAGCGGTAACGGTATGCAACACGTTCCTGGGAATGCATATGGACTGGAGGACCGGCAATACGGTCATAAAGAGGAAGGTGGCGGGGTACACCTCTCCAGCCCTTCTCCCCCTGGTCGTTGCAGCTGTCTGGAAGGTGGCTTCCGCAGTGTCCATCCCGGTCATAAGTTCAGGTGGCGTATCCTCCGGAGAGGACGTGCTGGAACTCCTTGCCGCAGGCGCGGAAATGGTCCAGGTGGGAACCAGGCTGATGAGAAGACCATGGGCCGCAGGGGAGCTCATGGCGGAGATCGAAGATCTCCTGAACTCATGAGAAGGGCTGTCCTTCCGGCAGCTCTGATCATCCTTCTGATGCCTGGCTGCTCCCTGGTCTCCTCACCGGCCTATGTCTACCGCGGCGTGCCCGCCACGGTGGCCGTCGTTTCCGGTTTCGTTCAGAGGGGAACCGCCTCATGGTACGGTGTGCCCTTCCATGGAAGGCAGACCGCCAGCGGCGAGACCTACGACATGAACGGAATGACCTGCGCCCACAGGACCCTGCCCTTCGGTACACGGCTCCTCGTGACCAATACAGACAACGGCAGAACAGCCACCGTGCGTGTCACCGACCGGGGGCCTTATGTTTCCGGCAGGATAATCGATCTGTCCAGGGGGGCCGCTTCCTCGCTGGGTATGCTTGAATCGGGAACCGCACAGGTAGAGATCAGGGTGGTGGGAAATGCAGGAGACTAGGCTTTATGTAGCGCTCACAAGCGAATGGGGAACCGTGGCGGCAAAGGCCGCAGAGCCCCTCAGGGGCCTTCCGGTGGGGGTCAAGATAGGCCTCGAGCTGTTCGTCAGGGAGGGTCCTGGAATAGTGGCCGGATTCAGGGAACAGGGCTTCCCGGTTTTCCTCGACCTCAAGTTCCACGACATCCCGTTCACGGTTGCAGGCGCCGTAAGATCGGCCTGCGCCCTTGAACCGGACATCGTGAACGTTCACGCCTCCGGCGGCAGGGCCATGATGGAGGCCGCCGCGGAAGCAAGGACGGGTTCCACGAAGGTGATCGCCGTTACGGTGCTCACCAGCATGGATGCAGGCGATCTCAGGCTGATGGGTTCCACACTGGAACCGCTGGATGCGGTTACCGCCCTGGCCGCAGCGGCGGAGGCATCCGGTCTCGACGGTGTCGTGTGTTCGCCCCTGGAGGCTGAAGCGGTGAGGGGTGCAACGAATGAGGGATTCCTGATAGTTACCCCCGGCATAAGGCCTGCAGCCTCGGAAGCCGGCGACCAGAAGAGGATAATGACCCCTGCAATGGCGATCAGAAAAGGGGCCACGGCGCTGGTGGTGGGAAGACCCATCACAGCCGCGCCCGACCCGGCCGCCGCCGCGGAAGCGATACTTTCCGAGATAGAAGGGGCCCTGGAATAGGGGATGAAACCCGTTCTCCGGGTCCTAATAGCCTTTTCAACCGTGATTCTGCTCTCAGCAGCGGCATGGCTGGGATTTCGAAGCGCCGTTGCTGCGCATCTCCGGGAGACCGACCCAGGGGCCTCCTTCAGCCAGGTCCGCCCCGGGGCGGGGGTTATCTTGCTGACCGGGGTCTGTCTTCCCGGACGGGGGCTCTCCGCTGATAGCGTCTGGGTCTTCATCGATGGAGCCCCGTTCACCCCACGGGCATCCAGGGTGGTAATATGCGGCGGCACATGGCAGGGCCCCGCCAGCGGCTCCCACGGGGAAGAGGCGGCGTCTCCGGCGGGAGTCGGCGAATTCAGCGCCGAAGGCATCCACGTTCCCGGTGATTTCACGCTTTTCATTTCACGAAGGTGCGGGACCGACTTCGCGGATCTTACCGGTCCCGGGGGCAGGGTGGTCTTCACAAGATGCGGAGAACTCCTCACCGGGGCCTTTCACTCGGTTTCCAGCCTTCCCCTGGTCGAGTGGTCGCTTCCGCCGTTCCTGGAAGGGCACCGTTTCTCAGGGGTTTTCACCGCGTCCTCAGCCGATCCTCCGGTGATCTCCGGCGGCATCACCGCCTTCGACGGTGCTCCCGCATCCGCCCTGTTCGAATACTCGGTCGTGGACGGCAGACCACTGGCGGAGTTCACCATGGACTTCTCACAGGTGGGTCAGCCCGCCCTGGCGCTTCTGGACAGCCTTTCCAGAGGCGCGGTGATGACGGCGGTGCCCTCCGGTTCACTGCAGGTGTACATCGCAGGGTCCGACACGGTTCATTTCGACGCTTCCCTGGGGTTCGACAGCGTCAGCATCTATGGCAGCTCCATCGCCCCGGACACCTTTTCCACAAGCGCTTCCCTTGGCTGCACCGGATACGCCGTTCCATCCGCCTGCATGATGTCGGTGGAGCGGGGCTTCCTTCTCCTGGGGGAAGCCGGATTCGACTTCAGCCTCATCTGGAGCTGGGGTGAGAGGCGCATGCTTCTGCTCCACGCGTACAACGACTCCCTCCCCGGAGAGGCAATTACCGCTTCGGTCCCCCCTGAGCTGATGGGAAGGCTGAGGGGTCTTTCCCTTTACGGGGATCTGGGTTTCGACATTACCCTGGTCCTTGACTGGGATCATCCCGACAGTTCAGATGTCAGCCTTGACATAGACGCTTCACGTCTGAGGGTGGGATGGAGTCCCGTGAGCTTCTCCCCTCTGATGGACCCCGCCGGCGGCGCCGTATGTACCATGCGGGACTCATGGGGCAACACCGCTGTGATAGCGCTGGATACGCTCAACAATGATAATTTCGTGGTCTTCGACTCCCTGCCGGCCTGTTTCGACCCCCTGCTCTGCTCCGCGGAGGATGCCACCTTCCGCAGGCACCACGGTTTCAGCGCGTATCACATCAGGAACTCCATAAGGGCGGACATGGAGCAGGGCAGGTTCGTCAGGGGTGGGTCCACCATAACCATGCAGCTCGCCAAGAACCTTTTCCTGGGCAGGGAGAAGACCCTGGCCAGGAAGCTTCAGGAGGTGTTCCTGACCTGGAGGCTGGAGCAGTGGCTAAGCAAGGACAGGATACTGGAGATCTACGGGAACATCGTAGAGCTGGGCCCGGGGGTCTTCGGCTTCAACTCCGCCGGGATGTATTACTTCGGAAAGCCCTTCCCGGAGCTTTCGGTGAGGGAGACCGCCTTCCTGGTGTCCATACTTCCCGGTCCCTCGGTCTACCACCGTTTCGGGGTGAGGGGAGAGGTTCCGCAGTACTGGAACTCCTATATTGACAGGCTTATAACGATATGCGGGAACAGAGGATGGATCGGACGGGCCCAGGTGGAGCAGGCCCTGGGGGATACCCTGGTGTTCCCGGGGCCGGTGAGGTTTTTCGGAACTGCCCCGGGAGGTTCGCAAAGCAACTGACATTATGTATATAAGGGTGTGTATATGCAGAAGGAGGGGTTCCAATGACCGGTAACGAGAACGGCGCTTATGAGCTTAACCATCGCGGCGTCATACACCGGGCTTCCGGTTTCGGCCAGCTCCTGGGCTGGGTGAAGGAATACAGGGTCTCGGCGAAGGACACCTTCAGGAAGGCCGGCACCGAAGAGTGGCTTCCCGTGATGTCACAGAGGGAGTTCGCTTCCATCCTCAACCCCGACAACCAGTGGACCGTATCAATGGCAAGCGGCGTGTTCAGGGCCCCGGATTTCGATACAGTGGCCCTCTGGGCCAAGGAGGGCCGGCTCACGGTAGACGCGGTGATAGAAGGGCCGAGAACTCCCCCTGGCGGGGTTAAGGCCTCCGCGCTTCCAGCCGTATCCCCCCACCTCAGGGAACTCCCCGGAAAGAAGGAGAACGCGCCGTGGCTCGAGATAGACGGCAGGACCTACAGGGCTCCGGACACCGAAACCGTAAGGAAATGGATCAGGGAGTCCAGGGTTCCCCTGGAGGCCGGTTTCTCCCTTGACGGCGAGAACTGGGAACCGGTGAGCTCCTGCGGTCTGTTCGACCTTGAGGACTGGCCCTCCGCGGCACACGGAACCATGGAGGAGCCGCCGCTCCCGGTAATGCCCGGGATCCCGCCGGGCGACCAGCGCGAACCCCAGGGAACCGTTCACGATGAGATACCGGTGCAGGATGAGGATCACGATGATGAGACCCCTGAAGAGGAAACTCCGGTGGATCCCGGAAGCGTACCCTTTACCGTGACCACATCCGAGACCGAGATCACCGTGGAATCGGTTCCCGAGCTGAAGAGGCTTCTCAAGAAAAGGCTCATTTTCACCTACGACGAGATAACCCATCCCACCATCCCTGAGGAATCGCTTTCGGTCGGGGAGTTCCTGGAGAGGGCCAGGAAGGCAGGCAGCAGGCGTGCCATGTGGTTCTGGGGCGTGCCCCTTCTGGCCGCCGCCGCGACCGCGGCACTGGAACTCACCGGCGTTATCGAAGTGGTGCCATGGTTCTGACCACCGATCTCATACAGAGAAAAAGGGACGGGGGCGTCCTCTCCCGGCAAGAGCTGTACGATTTCGCCTCGGGGATAGCCTCCGGGGCGGTAACCGACTATCAGGCGGCGGCCTTCCTCATGGCTGCCTACATAAGGGGCCTCGACCCGGAGGAGACCCTTGCCCTCACCGAGGCCATGCGGGACAGCGGGGAGGTGATCTCCTGGGGAGACATCAGCGGCCCCCTGGCGGACAAGCACAGCACCGGAGGGGTGGGCGACAAGATATCCCTGATACTTGCTCCCCTGGCGGCGTCCATCGGAATTAAGGTGCCCATGATAAGCGGCAGGGGCCTGGGGCACACCGGCGGAACACTGGACAAGCTGGAATCCATTCCCGGTTTCAACGTTAACCTTTCAGTGGACGAGTTCAAGAGGCAGGTGGCGGAGAACGGCCTCTGCATGATAGGCCAGACCGACAGCCTGGCCCCGGCCGACAGGAAGCTCTACGCCCTGCGGGACGCAACGTCCACGGTTACCTCCATACCCCTGATCTGCGCCAGCATTCTATCCAAGAAACTCGCCGAGAACCCGGATGTGCTTGTCTTCGACGTGAAGTGCGGCACCGGGGCGTTCATGGGAACCAGGAAGGAAGCGGTGGAGCTTGCTGAGTCCCTGGTGGAGATCGCCAGGATGTCAGGGAAGAAGGCCTCGGCCCTTGTCACCTCCATGAACACTCCCCTGGGGCTCGCTTCGGGGAACGCGGTGGAAGTCAGGGAAGCGATAGACGTCCTTCGAAACAGGGGGCCGGCGGACACCACCGAACTAACCGTAGCCCTGGTAACCGAGATGGCGGAGGAGTCCGGTATCGGCAACGGGGAGGAACTCTGCAGGAAGAGCCTCATGTCAGGCAGGGCAATGGAGTCATTCGTCGCCATGGTGGAGGCCCAGGGGGGCGACCTGGCAGCCTTCGAGGCCCTTCCCCAGGCGCCCTTCATACTGGATGTCAGGGCTGAGAGAACCGGCTACTGGCGGGGACCCGACGCACTGGCCGTGGGCAGGGCGGTCCGGTCGCTGGGCGGCGGGCGCTACCGGATGGATGACCAGATATATCCACTCTCAGGCTGGGTTCAGGAGGTCCCCTGCGGCACTCCGGTGGAGAACGGCCAGCTCCTGGGCAGGGTCCACGGCAGGAATACCGAAGAGTGCCGTGAAGCCGCAGTCGCGATAGAGGAAAGCTTTACCTGGGACAGCCCGTCGGACCGCCTTGTGATACAGGAGATCAGATGATGAGGTACGTGCAGCCCTCCGCGGTTCCAGCAACCCTCCTCAGGGACGGCAAGATATCAAAGGCATCCCACGACAGGTTCCAGAGGCTTTCCGAGAACTCCAGCGAGGACCCCCTCTCCCTTCTTGTATCCAGCGGGATCATAGGGGAGGAGGAGCTTTACAGGCATCTTGCCGAACTTGCCGGGCTTCCCTTCGCCGATCTCGACCCCCTTGAGCTGGACTACCAGGCGGTCACCGAGTCGCTCCCCGGCGCATTCGCCCAGGCGAACGGGATCGTTGCCTTCAGGGAGGACGGCGACTCGATACACATAGCAACATGCAACATCCCCACCCCTGCGCAGCTGGATGACATGGCCCATATGCTCAGGCGGGACATCGTGCTGTACATCGCCCGTCCCGCGTCCATAGACAAAGTGATCAGGCAGTTCTACGGCCTTCACAGCTCCATACTGGCAGCCACGAAGCAGCTGCCGTCAGAGGAATCGGTGGACCTTGGCAACCTGGAGAGATTCGTGGACAGCACCGCCGACCGGTCCATAGAGCCCACCGAAAAGCCCGTGATAAACGCGGTGAACCATCTTTTCCAGCATGCCTTCGAGGAGAGGGCCAGCGACATACACATAGAGCCCCACAGGGAGAACACCGTGGTGAGGTTCCGGATCGACGGAGTCCTTCACCTGGTCTACCGCCTGCCCAGACGGCTTCACCTCACAATAACCAGCCGTATCAAGATGATAGCCGGGCTGAACATAGCCGAGAAGCGCCGCCCCCAGGACGGCAGGATCAGGACCCGTTTCGAAGGGAAGCCGGTGGAGATAAGGTGTTCCACCATACCGGTTTCATTCGGAGAGAAGATAGTGCTCAGGATCCTGGACCCCGCCATACTGATGCAGGACCTTGGCAGACTCGGCTTCACCGATGAGGACCTTTCCCGGTACAGGGAGATGATCTCCTGCCCCAACGGGCTCATCCTTGTAACAGGCCCCACAGGAAGCGGCAAGACCACCACGCTGTACTCCAGCCTCACCGCCATTTCCTCAGAGCAGAACAACATAACCACCATCGAGGATCCGGTGGAGTTCGTAACCGACGATTTCAACCAGATATCCGTCCAGTCCGCCATCGACCTTACGTTCATTACCGCCCTGAGGCATGTTCTCAGGCAGGACCCTGACATCATAATGGTGGGAGAGATAAGGGACAGGGAAACAGCGGTCAGCGCCATGCGCAGCGCCCTCACCGGCCACCTGGTTCTCAGCACCCTCCATACGAACGATTCCGCTTCCACCGTGGTCAGGCTCATGGACATGGGGGTCGAACCCTACCTGCTGGTCAGCACCCTGAGGGGCATAGTCGCCCAGAGGCTCGTGAGGACCATATGCCCCCACTGCCGCCAGGAGTACTCCCCGGATGAGACCGAGATCAGGATACTGGGGGCGGAGCCCGGGATAAGGCTGACCAGGGGCGCAGGCTGCAGGGAGTGCAGGAACACGGGATATATGGGCAGGACTGCCATTTATGAAGTGATGAAGGTCAACGAGCAGCTCAGGCGCGCCCTGGTGGAGAAGGCCTCGCTGGACAGGGTCAGGGACATTGCCGGACGGTCCGGCATGAAGACACTGAGGGAGGCCGCGGCGGACAAGGTCCTGGGCGGCATAACCACAGTTGAGGAGCTCATAAGGGCAACCGCGGGAGGAATATGAAACTACTTTGCGCTCTCTGCTTCACCGCGGCGGCGGTGTTCCTTGCCGGCTGCGGAGAGCCCCCTGCGGAGGATCCGCCCTCCGGCGAAGACTCCCTGGTGGTGCAGACGATACCAGATACACCGCTGGATGTGGGTCTGAGGTTCTCCAATGCCCTGGGCATGAACGATCCCGCCTGCTTCGACTTCCTGGAGCCTTCCCTCTCCGATTCCGTCTCGGCCCTGGGGCTATCTCCCTGGGAAGTTTTCGGCCGATGGAGGGGATTCGATCCGGGAGGAAGGCTGACAGCGGCCTCCCAGGGCGAGGACGGGCTGAACAGGACCAGCTATTTCTGTTCCATCGCCAGGCTCGAGGAGCTTCCCCCTGTGGTCAGGATAGATTTCGTACTCATCGACGGTGCCTGGTACATCGAGGGACTGGAGACCGAGGTGCCCGGCGACGTGATCGATTCCCTCAGCGTGGAGCACCAGGCGAACCTTGTCCTTGCCAACCCCGTGATAAGGCGGGAGATGCGGATAGCCAGGATGCTTCTCGACGACTGCGCCCTTGACCACGGCACCCACTGGGCTTCATGGTTCGCAGCCTCAGAAGCGGGTTCCACATTCGAAGAGTACATCATGGAGCTTTCCCAGGAGAGCTATTCCACCATGGCGCTCAGCAACGTAAGGGTCGCCGCCAAGCTGCAGATCGTTCAGGACAGGGCCACCTTTCAGGTTACTGAGGTTCCCCTGGAGCTCAGGGAGCTGATGGCCGCCTGGCGGGAACTGGCCTACCTGAAAAAGGCGGTCCTCAGGGCCAGGCACGAGGCGATGCAGAACCTGAGGCAGACAGGGACCTGGATGGGCCCCGACGTTCAGGAGGAGGAGGCAAGGATAGCTTTCCTTGAAAGTGTTTTCTACGCAGTGGACAGCCTGGTGGAGGAGAGGGACACCCTCTCGGCGGTCTATCCTGTTCTGCTCACATGCGGCCACAGCGAACCCCTGGAGAACATGATGGTGACACTGGATCCCCACCAGCTTGAGCAGAAGGTGGAGAACGACATAGGCATCCCGGTGTGGCGAGCCCTGGGTGTGGACATGAACGGCGATCTTGACCCGGAGCGGGTGCTTTACTGGGCGGGAGACCTCTACCTGTTCCTGGGAACGCCCACGGGATACAGGCTTGTCTGGAGAAGCTGGATGGATTTCGAGAGCGACTTTCACAGCCAGTTCGGCACCCAGCTTTCCCCCTCGGGACACAGGAGCGTGGTCCTCGTCGGGAACGGCGGCGACTGGGAGTATGAGCTGTCGCTGGACGGCGGGAACAGGCCGGTGTTCACAAGGGTTGCCATCGGCACCGATTCAGTAGCCACCGAGGACGATCTGCTTATGGACAGCCCCCTCCTCGACGGGACCCCCCGCTGATGAAGGGTTTTTTCAAGGGTCTTGCATACTGGGCCGCGGTGGCGGGGGTCATTGGGATATTCTTCACAGCCGGATTCCTCTACAGGGTCTGGAACGACAGCGCCGTTGCCTTCAGACAGGCCCGGGGCAACCTTCTCGTTGCCGGGCTCAGGGGAACCGAGCCGGTGAGCGCAACACGGATCTACGACCGTTTCGGTAACCAGCTCGCCACAGCCTTCGTGGAGAACCGCTACCCGGTGACCATCGACCAGGTGAGCCCCTGGGTCGTCAAGGGTTTCGTGGCAACCGAGGACAGGAATTTCTACAGCCATTCAGGGGTGGACATGCAGGGCATCGCCCGTTCCATGGTCCACAACATCCGCACCGGTGACCGCCACGGAGGCAGCACCATTACCCAGCAGCTGGCCAGGGGTCTTTTCCTGGTTCAGGACCAGACATTCCAGAGGAAGCTCCAGGAAGCGTTCATAGCCATGGAGATCGAGAGGCAGTTCTCCAAGGAGGAGATCATGGAGATGTACCTGAACCAGGTGTACTACGGTTCAGGTGCCCACGGGATCGAGGCCGCGGCCAGAACATATTTCGGCGGCATTTCCGCCGCGGAGCTTACTCTTACACAGTCGGCCATGCTGGTGCGGATGGTGAAGAACCCCAGCGGCTTCAACCCCCTCAGGAACCCTGAGAGGTGCCTGAATCAGAGGAACATTGCCCTGGTGATGATGGCCGAGTTCGGCGTTATCACCGAGGACCAGCGTCTGGAGGCGGCTGCCATGCCCCTGGGGGTGGACGTGCACCGCTACGAACTGGAGCAGGACTGGGACTACTTCACGGAATACGTCAGGCAGTACCTTGTGGCAAGGTACGGATGGTCAGCGGTATACGAACAGGGGCTCGAGGTGTATACCACCCTGGACCCCCAGATGCAGGAGTACGCCAGGCTTGCCATAGACAGCGTGCTCACCGCCAAGGAGCCAGTCTGGGATCCCCTCACGGACACCTGGGATGACGACGGAGAGAGGCTGAGGTTCGAGAGTTCCTGGACCCGCTGGCAGGCTGTAAAGGACACCACATCAGGCGCACCCGACTACATCCAGGGAGCCCTCGTGGCCATAGATCCCACCAGCGGCTACATAAGGGCGATGGTTGGAGGAAGGGATTTCCTGGACAGCGAGTTCAACAGGGCCACACAGTCACGCAGGCAGCCGGGCAGTTCCTTCAAGCCATTCTTCTACGCCGAGGCCATAGAACAGGGCTGGTCACCGGGCAGCGTGATACTGGATCAGCCTGTAGTGGTGGACCTGGACCCGGGGACCTGGCGGCCCAGGAACTACGACAGGGAATTCCACGGCATGGTAACCCTCCGCGAGGCCCTGGCAAGGTCATACAACGTGAGTGCGGTCAGGCTGGGAAATGCGGTCGGCATCGAGACCGGAGCCGCCAGAGCCGCCTCCATGGGTATCGAATCAAGGCTTCCCATTGTGAACTCCCTTCCCCTGGGAAGCTGCATGGCCAACCCCCTGGAGATGGCCAGGGCGTACATACCCTTCGCCACCGGGGGCTTAGCCAGGAACACCACAGCCATACTCAGGGTGGAGGACAGGTACGGGAACCTGCTGGAGAGCAACGAGCAGCCCGATCCAGGCAGGAGGGTGCTCAGCGTAACCGGCGCCTATCTCATGAACAGCATGCTTCAGTCGGTCCTGAGGGCCGGAACCGGAACCGGTGCACGGTGGTACTGGGGAGGCCCCTACGCCGGCAGGGAAGCCGGCGGGAAGACCGGCACCACAAGCGACTACGCCGACGCCTGGTTCGTGGGCTTCACCCCGGACCTTGTGGCATCGGTATGGGTGGGCTACGACAACCATGTGATAAGGATGAGGCTTCAGAACGGCAGGGGCCAGTCCGGCAGCAGCATAGCCCTGCCCATCTGGACCGCCTTCATGAAGAACGTTTTCGCCGATGCTGACCGGTCCACCGCACCGGTGTTCCCCGGCCCTGAACCGGATGAGGTGGAGGAGGCGGTTATCTGCGGGATCACAGGGCAGCTGGCCAACGCCGCCTGCGCCGAGCACGCCAGGGAGGAGATGTTCTGGAGGGGAACCCTTCCCACCACCACCTGCATGCTCCACACCGACAGCACCGGCTTCAGCGCCGACACCACCCTGGGGGAATTCACCGATTTCGACAGGAACTTCACCGGAGGAGGAGTCTGATGGAAGACCTGCTTTTCGTTATAGCCGGGGTCTGCCTGGCAGCCGTGGTCTTCCTGGGCTACAGGCTCATCAGGTCCCCCTACTGGAAACAGAGACAGCTCAGGAAGGCCTCCGAGATGGCCGCCGCCGGAAAGGTGGAGGACATGGTGGCCTACCTCGAGACCAACCGCGACAGGAAGAAGGTGTCCTGCCCCCTCACCAATGCCCTGATCTTCTACTTCATCAGAAGCGGCGACACGGACAGGGCGGAGAAAGTGGTGATGGAAGCTGTGGGCGAAGGCGACGCCAGCGCAACCGCCATGGCCCAGATGGCCTACATCGCACAGCAGCGTGGAAACCACGAAGACGCTGAGAAGTTCTACAGGCAGGCCATCTCAATGGACGAGAAACTCGCCGCCACCATGAAGGTGAACCTGGCCGGCCTTCTCATAAGCTCCGAGCGGAACCTGGAAGAAGCCGAGACCCTTCTCGAGGAAGCCCTGGAACAGAGGGAGGGCGCGGGAAAGAGCGGCGTTTACCTCAACCTGGCGATGCTTCACATGAAGAAGAAGGACTATTCCAGGGCCAGGATGACAGCCCTCACCTCCGCTGAGCTTCTGCCCAACACCCCGATCACCGCCCTGGGCAGGGCCCAGGCCTTCGGTCTTGCCGCCAGGTGCTCCAGATTCCTCAAGGACGCCCCCGAGGCGAAGAGGCTTGCGGAAAAGGCCCTGAAGGTCCTGGGCGAGATGCCCGGAACGGAAAAGCTCAGGCAGGAGCTTACGGAACTCACCGTCTGACATGAAGAAGGCAGCCTGGGCCGTTGCGCTGGCCATAGCCATTTACACTGTCCTTGTCCTCACATCGGACATAGGCAGGGTGGCCGACGCGGCGGAGGCCATCAGTCCCGCGTGGATACCGCTGTTCCTCCTGCTTCCCATGGCCAACTACTTCATAAGGTTCCTGAAGTGGCACTACTTCCTCCACAGGGTGGGGGAGGAAGTACCCCTGAAGGAGAGCTTCCTTGTCTTCATAGCCGGTTTTTCGATGACGGTGTCCCCGGGGAAGATGGGTGAACTCCTGAAGTGCGCCCTTCTGAAGAAAAGCCGGAACATCCCGGTGGAGAAGACCAGCCCGATAGTGGTGGCCGAAAGGCTCACCGACCTTATCAGCATGGTCCTGCTCGCCCTGATCGGAGCCATCCTCACGGGCAGCAGGGTGGGCATCCCCGCATCAATGGCCGGCGCTGTGTTCGTGGCCCTGGCCATGTTCGTTCTTCTCAACCGGCGAGCCTGGAACCTCTTCGAGAGAGTGGTGAAGAAGATACCCTTCATGGCGAAGCGGAACGATTCCTTCGAAGGCTTCAGGGAAGCTGCGAAGACCCTCCTGGACGGAAGGAGCATGGCAGTTTCGGTACCCCTGGGAATGCTCTCATGGGGAGCCGAGGCCCTTGTTCTCTCGATGGTGGCCGCATCCATGGGCTACGGCCTTCCCCCGGGCGTAGCCCTCCTTTCCCATGCAGCGGGAAGCGTTGCAGGGGCGGTATCCATGATACCGGGAGGCCTGGGCCTTACCGAACTGACAATAGACGGAATACTGGGAGACTACCTTCCAGGCGCCGCGGCAACGGTGACCACGCTGATAATGCGTTTCGCCACCCTCTGGTTCAGCGTTCTTCTGGGCGTTCTGGCCCTTGCCGCGCTGAGGAGGAAGCCGAGATCCGGGCCCTAGAGCCCCTGACTCACATCGCCTGGGTTGATGAGCCTGCTCTGGGAGCCTTCGCTGCTGTTGTCGAAAAGACCCTTTCCAGGAAAAGCGCAGCCGCTATAACCGGCACCGCTTCCATCGGCACATGTTGATCCGGCTGGACCGGCGGAAGAACCGTCTGAACAGACAGCTCCCCAACCCATTGATGCAGCGTCACATATATCAAGAAGAACCGGTTTCTCATAAGAGGCAGGAAAAAGGTTCATTACTCCTCCTTTCAGTACGGACAATACTACCAGTAATACAATCTCGCAAGCCTGGCTGATAG
>CAYLXG010000066.1:0-13328 GCA_964387445.1 uncultured bacterium | reverse complement strand
TAGGCGCCGTGGACCATCACCCATTCGTCTGTGAAGCTCCAGGCCGCGGCGGCGTCGAAGGCTGTGGTGGTGCTTGTGAAGTACTTGAAGGAGATGCCGGTGGGGTTCCCGGCGATGAGGCCGAGACCGGTATCGCCCTTGCCCGGGGAGAAGGAGATCATGGCTGCAATGATTAGCGCGTTCATCGTTCTTCCTTCCATGTATTACCGGCGGGACATTCCTGCCCCGCCGGTGCTTGTTTCTCTTTTTTTGCGGGGCCTATACCAGTTTTGCCAGGTTGTCGGCGAAGAGCTTCACGTACTCTCCTGTTGGGTAGGCGCTGGCCATGGCCCTGGAGGCAAGCGCTATGCTCTCCTCAAGGGGGAGGGTGTAGCGCATGTGCATGAACCTGCTCCTGAACTGGGTTACCTGGTCGGCAACGTTCTCGTTCTTCACTATGACCCTTGCCATGAGCTGGGCCAGTTCGCCGAAGTCGTCCTCGTTCATGCCGAACCTGGTCATTTCGCTTACGCCTGTTCTGATGCCGCTGGAGGTGAGGAAGGTGTCGTCATCGGGGAGGGCCTGGTAGTTCACTACTATGTTGTTCTCCTGCAGGCGGTCGGCGATCTCGGCGCCGTCGCCGTGGTCGATCACCCTTACCACAACCTGATGGGTCCTGGTGTAGCCGTCCTTCGGGTCTCCCTCCACCTTAAGGCCGCTGTCGGCCAGGTGCTTCGCGAAGGCCCTGGCATTGGAGAGGACCTTTGCCTGGTATTCATCCTTGAAAGCGTTCATCTCGTGGGTGGCCACGAGGAGGCCGAGAAGAGTTGCCAGGTGATGGTTGGAGGTGGAGCCGGGGAAGGCCCTGCTGTTGATGTCGAGCCAGAGCTTCCTGAAGGGGGTTTTCTTCGCCATGTTGCTCACGATGGCGCCCCTCTGGGGGCCGAAGTAGGTCTTGTGGGTGGAGCCTGTTACAACGTCGGCGCCTTCGGCAAGCGGGGCCTGGAAAGCTCCGTAGAGGCCGAACACGTGGGCCATGTCGTACATGACTACCGGCTTGTCCTCCCAGTTGGCGATGTGGTCGCAGAGTTTCTTCACAGGCTCGGGGTAGAGGAACATGCTCTTTCCGAATACAATCAGTTCCGGCCTGTTCGAGTCGAGGAGTTCGATCATCTTCTCCTCGTCGATCTTGTAGGGGTTGTCCTTCTGCACCGGGAAGTTCACGCAGTTTTCCTTGCCAGTGTCGGGGTTGATATCCACGAAGTTGAAGAGGGCGCCCATGGGCTGGCTGGAAAGGTGGCCTCCCATGCCCAGGTCGTTGTTCATTACCGACCTGAGTTTCCTGAAGGTGCCCTCCGGGGAGGTTCTGTTGGCGAACTTGGTGACGGCCTTGAATACCACCTCGTTGGACATCTGGCCGCTCACCGGGCGGAGTTCCGCCTCGGAGCACTGGAAGTATTCGCAGAGGGCCTCCTGGGCCTCGATCTCTATGTCCCTGATGAAATCTGTTCCGTGGTAGAAATAGACCTCTTTGCCCTTCATGCTCCTGTGTTCAGCGTACCTGCCGGCGGGGTCGCATATCTCGCAGGCCTTCACAAGCGGGCTGGGGGTGTTCTCACTGGGGATCAGGTTAACGCACTGCCTCTGTCTCCAGAGGTTGTTCCTTTCGATCCTGCCGAAAAGCTCGTTCATCCTTGCTGAAAGGTCACTCATACATTTCCTCCGTTTAACTTAACTTACAAGGTCTCCAGACTTCCCCTGACGGTAGCCGCGTTGAGGACCATGATGCAGGCGCCGCGGTGGGTGTCCAGGTCTCCGGTTATCTCCTCAACAGCGGAAACCGTGGCATCCACCTGATCCTCGGGGATCAGGGAGATTATCATACGCGGTTCCGGTCTGCTCCTGCCCAGCACGTCCATGAAGCCGGCGAAGATGGGAACGTTGGAGAGCATGGGACCCATCATCTCTGAGTTTATGGTGACAGCCCCCTCGAGACCCATCTCCAGGAACAGCTCCATTACGTCATTATAAGTTTTTTCCTCCTGAAGCACCATGATAAGAAGCTTCTTGCGGGTGCCCTTTCCCTTCCTGGAGGTAATGGGGGAGAGGTGGTAGAGGAAAGCCTCCCGCATGGCGAACTCGGTCTGGCTGTTGAGGAGTTCGTACCTGGCCTTTCCGTTGTTCAGCACCCGTGCGGCCCCGGCCAGAAGTCGGAGATGGTCCTCGGTGCCCTCCACGGGGCCGGCTATGGCGCAGATGATGTGAACGCTCCTGTGGTCGATGGAGTTCCAGTTGATCCCCCTGTCGCAGACCGACAGGGCAAGGGCGAATCCCTTCATGCCGGGGAGCCTGCAGTGGGGTATGGCCACTCCGTTCCCAACGCCTGTGGAGCCCAGGGCTTCCCTTTCCTGCATGCCCTGGAGGAGGGCCTGGGGGGTCACGCCGCCGGCGTTGGGGCTTTTCGAGAGGAGTTCCGCCATTATCCCCAGTGTCTCGTCCCTCTGGGTCACAGCAAGTTTTCTTCTGCAGCCGGTGATGTTCAGTATTTCAGATATGTTCATTTCAAGCCTCTGTCAGAGGGTTGCGCCACGGACCACCGCGTACTTGGAGACCGGAGGTCCGGTGAGCTCGTTTACGAAAACGCTCATGAGAACGATGCTTACTATGGTTGCCGCAAGCTCTTCATGTCCCACGAAGAAGGGGGCGGCCTGAATGTAGAGGGCAAGTCCTATTGCCACTCCCGCCTGGGGAAGCATCGCAAGCCCCAGATAGTTCCTTATCAGCCTGTGGCTCCCTGCGGCAAGTGCCCCGCCCCAGACCCCGAAATACTTCCCGAAGGCCCTGGCCAGTATGAAGAGTACCCCCATTGTGAGCACCGGGCCGCTGGAGAACACACCAAGACTGAGTTCGGTGCCTGCTATGGCGAAGAAGGTGGCGTAAAGGGGAGGGGAAAGCTGCTCCAGGGAGGCGATGATGCGGAATGCCCCCCTGCCCAGATTGGCCAGTACCGCCCCGGCGGTCATCCCCGCAAGAAGGGGAGAGAACCCGAATGTGGTGGCGATGGCCGTGAGAAGACAGAGCATGCCAAGGCTCACGATGTAGACCTCGTTGGACCTGCCCCTTCTTGCGGTGAACACATGGATGAGCCAGCCGGTGACGCCGCCCAGTATGAGCGATCCTGCTATTTCCCTGGCAGCGTGTACGATGCCGTGGACAAGACCGGCCTCTCCTCCTCCCAGCCTGCTCCCCGCGAAGGCGGCCACTATGCTGAACAGAAGGACGCAGCCTGCGTCGTCAAGGGCCACCACACCGTAGAGGTGGTCGATGAAGGGTCCCCTTGCCTTGAGGTCCCTTACTATTGCCACGGTGGCAGCCGGAGCGGTGGCGGAGGCAACGGCTCCCAGGAGGGCTGCTCCCTCGATGGGCATCAGTCCTGTTAGCCAGAGGATGAGTGTGACCGCGGCGAAAGAGAGGAACATCTGGGCCGCGGTTATGATAAGCACAGCCCTGCCGGTGCGTCTCAGCTTCACAAGGCTGAACTCGCTTCCGATCACCAGGGCGATCACCGCAAGGGCGACCTCGGTGACGGCGCCCAGTTCATCGTGCAGGTCCGTGTGAATCATCCCGGTGGCGTGGGGTCCCAGGAGTAGACCGGCGACAATGAACCCGGTTATGGAGGGGATCCCCGCTGAAGCGGCCAGCCTTCCCAGGAAGAAGCTTCCCACCAGAAGGATACCCACACCGAAGACGGGATGGACGCTCACAACGTCCCTGAAACCCAGAAGGGCCTGCCATAAAGTTTCCAACATGGAGGCTAATATAGTTTCGGGAAAACCCCGGAGCTACCGGACCTTTATGCCGGGATCGAGTATGTTCGGAGACTGGAAAGGAGGGCTTTCATGGACACCGGGGAAGTGCTGGAACTCTTCCAGGGAGTGCCCGACAGGGACACCCTGGCCGGGTTCCTCAGGGAGACCGATCCTGAGAAAATAGAGGAGATAAGGAAGGCCGCGGAGCACACCGTGCTTGAGCACTGCGGGAACAAGGTTTACTACAGGGGCCTGGTGGAGTTCTCCAATGTGTGCGCGCTGGACTGCAGGTACTGCGGCATCAGAAGGTCGAACACGAAGGTCCGGAGATACACCGTATCCGAGGATGCCATCGTGGATGCCGCCAGGTGGTGCGCAGGTGTTCGCTACGGTTCACTGGTGCTTCAGAGCGGCGAACGACACGACGACGAGTTCATCTCCATGGTTGAACGGGTGGTGAGGCGCATCAAGAAGGAAACCGTGTCACCATCCCTGCCTGACGGTCTGGGTGTTACCCTCTGCGTGGGGGAGCATTCCCTGGAGGCCTGCAGGAGGTTCCGTGAAGCGGGAGCCCACCGCTACCTCCTTCGAATTGAGACCACCAACCCGGATCTTTTCAGGGCCATACACCCCGGCGACCAGACACTGGACTCGAGGCTGAGATCCCTGGATGATCTTCGGGAAGCCGGGTTCCAGGTGGGCACAGGGGTAATGATAGGCCTTCCGGGGCAGACCCCTGAGATGCTGGCGGACGATCTTCTTTTCTACCGAAGGCACGATTTCGACATGTATGGAATGGGCCCCTTCATACCCCATAAGGACACGCCAATGGGCAGCGCGTCTATCATGAACGACGCTGATCGGACCAGAATGGGGCTTATGATGATAGCCCTTACCAGGCTCCTCACGAAGGACACCAACATAGCCGCCACTACCGCGCTGCAGGCCCTTGATCCGGTGGGAAGGGAGAAGGGGCTCACCTTCGGGGCGAACGTGCTCATGCCCCAGCTGACCCCCCTGGAGTTCAGGGAGAACTACCTGCTCTACGAGAACAAGCCCTGCGTCGACGAGGACAGGGAGGACTGCCTGAACTGCCTCCGCAGGAGGGTGGAAATGGTTGGCAGGGTGGTTGGATTCGACGAATGGGGCGATTCGCTCCACTTCGCCGCAAGGAAAGCATAGACCCACGGTGGAAGCGATCCCGTTCTCCATGGAGCCTGCCGATCCCGCCTTCGCGGAAGAGCTGTTCCATCTTATAGACCGGAGCAGGGAGCATCTGAGGAGGTGGCTTGCCTGGGTGGACGGCGTGGAGTCGCCGGAGGACACCAGGCAGTACCTGGAAGGAGCGGTGGAACAGGCCCTCGGGGGGCTGGGGTGCAACTATGTTATCATCAGCGGCGGGCTGGCCGCGGGAATGGCCGGGTTCCACCCGGTGGACCGGCGGAACAGGAACGCCGAGGTGGGCTACTGGCTGGGCAGCGGGTTCACCGGCGGGGGTCTGGCGACCTTGGCGGTGAGAGCTCTCCTGCGGGAGGGGTTCCATGAAATGGGTCTGAACAGGATAGAGATCAGGTGCGCCTCAGGGAACCTTGCCAGCATAGCGGTTGCCAGAAGGGCCGGTATGGTCTATGAAGGTACTCTCCGGGAGGAGGAGCTGCTTTACGGTGCGTATGTCGACCACGATGTTTATTCCATTCTGAAGAGGGAGTTCTGCATTGGAACTGATTGAAAAAAAGGACTGGCCGGTCCTGCTGGTTGACTACAGGCTGGAGAAGGACAATTCCGCAGGGGTCAGGATCAAGGCGGTGAAGGACAAGCTTGAGACCAGGCTTGACTGCGCCGTGATGGGTTCCCCGGCCTGCGACGACGCGGTGAAGATCATCGCAGCCAGACCCGACCTGGGATGCCTGGTGGTGAACTGGGACAACGAAACGGTGGACGATGTGAGCCCCGGCGAGCTGGTGGGCCTGGTGCGGAAGCGCAACTCCGAGGTCCCCATCCTGGTAATGACCGACAAGTCATCCATAACGGACATATCCGCCGATGTTCTCAAGGAGATAGACGGCTACATCTGGCTGGACGAGGACACGCCGTCCTTCATTGCCGGAAGGATAGACAGGGAACTCACCAAGTACATAAAGGGGATAATGCCCCCGTTCTTCAATGGTCTGGTCAGGTATGCCGAGGAATACCGTTATTCCTGGCACACCCCTGGGCACATGGGGGGGCTGGCCTTCCTGAGGCACCCTGTGGGGATCGCCTGCCACAAGTTCTTCGGGGAAAACCTGTTCCGGTCCGACCTCTCCGTATCAGTCGCTGATCTGGGCTCCCTGCTGGACCACAGCGGAGTGGTGGGCGACAGCGAGAGGGAGGCGGCCAGGGTATTCCAGGCGGACGAAACATTCTTCGTCACCGGGGGCAACTCCATGGCCAACCAGATCGTATGGAGGGCCAGGGTGGGAAAGGGCGACGTGGTGCTGGTGGACAGGAACTGCCACAAGAGCATCAACTACGCCATGATAGACACCGGCGCCATACCTGTATACATGAAGCCCGCCAGGAACCCCTACGGCACCATCGGACCGGTGAACATGAAGGAAATGGAACCGGCGGCGGTGAGGAAGAAGATCGCCGACTCGCCGCTGATCCCGGGTAAGAAGGCAAGGGTGAAGATGGCCGTGGTGACCAACTCCACCTACGACGGCCTCTGCTACAACGTGAACAGGATCATGGAGAAGCTGGGCCCCCACGTTGACAACATCCACTTTGACGAGGCGTGGTTCGCATACGCGGCATTCCATCCCCTTTACGAGGGCTACTACGCCATGACCCCAGCGGTAAAGGAAGGGCAGCACCCTCCGGTGTTCGCCACCCAGTCCACCCATAAGCTGCTGGCGGCTCTCTCCCAGGCGTCCATGATCCACGTTAGGAACGGCAGCGAAGAGGTGGTGGACAGGGAGCTCTTCAACGAGGCCTTCATGATGTACAGCTCCACCTCGCCCCAGTATTCCATCATTGCCACACTGGACGTGAGCACCAGGATGATGAAGGGCTCCGGCGGCCGGACCCTGATGGACGAGACAATAGAGGAGCCGGTGGTCTTCCGGAAGAAGATGGTTCAGATCGGGCGGGAGATCGCCAGGACCACCCCTGAACCGGAGAGGCGCTGGTGGTTCGGTATCTGGCAGCCGGAGAAGACCGACCTGAAGGGCAAGAAGGTCCCCCTGGACAGCCTGGACAACCAGCAGCTGATCAACGACAGGAACTGCTGGATGCTGAAGCCCGGGCAGAAATGGCACCTCTTCGAGAACATCAACAGGGATCAGATCATGCTGGATCCCCAGAAGGTCACCATAGCCACGCCGGGGATCGATTTCCGGGGAAAACACCAGGAAGTAGGCATCCCCGCTTCGGTGGTAACCGCCTTTCTCCGCGACCGGGGCATCGTGGTGGAGAAAACTGGGTACTACTCCTGGCTCTGCCTCTTCTCCATGGGCACTTCCAGGGGCAAGTCCGGAACCCTCCTGGCGGAGCTTTTCACATTCAAGAAGCACTATGACGACAACTCCGATGTGGAGGTGGTGATACCCTCCCTTCCGGAGGCCTACCCCGACGAGTACCTGGAGAGGGGGATCAGGAACCTCTGCGACGACATGCACTCCCACATCGTTTCAGGGGGTCTCGTGGAGATGATGCTTGGTTCCTTCGAACAGCTTCCGGAGCAGGTGATGACCCCCGCCGAGGCATATACCCACGTGGTCAAGGGCACCATCGAATGGGTTCCCCTGGCTGAATGTGAGGGAAGGATACCCTGCGTAATGGTGGTTCCCTATCCTCCGGGAATACCCATCATCATGCCCGGAGAGAGGTTCTCCCCCGGGGGAGGACCAGTTCTGGAGTACCTCACCGCACTCGAGGAGTTCGAGGCCAGGTTCCCCGGCTTCGAGTGCGACATACACGGCGTAAGGAAGCAGATGGAACAGGACGGCAGAAAGAGGTTCAGGATACCATGCATACAGACGTGACCGGCAAGACCGACTTTTACAGGCTTACGCCGAAGGAATCCCTGGAAACGCTGAACACCTCCAGGGAGGGGCTTTCCAGGGAAGAGGCGGCAAAGCGGCGGGAGGAGTTCGGCCCGAACGCCATCGCACTGGAGAAGGAACGATCCAGGCTCATGGTCTTCCTGTCCCAGTTCAGGGAGCTTCTGGTGATGGTCCTCATCGTTGCCGGGGTTATCTCCCTGGCAATGGGAAGTTACCGCGATGGTGCCGTGATGTTCGTGATAGTGTTCGTGAACGCCGTGATAGGTTTCATACAGGAATACAAGGCCGGGAAGGTCCTGGAAAAACTCCGGGAGCTCATCAAGTCCCCTGCCAAGGTAGTGGTGGAGGGCCAGCTCACGGAGATAAGCCAGAACGACCTGGTGCCCGGGGACATAGTCTCGGTGGAGGCGGGGGACAGGATACCCGCCGACATAAGGCTTCTGGAGGCCTTCAACCTCCGGACCAACGACTTCTCCCTCACCGGCGAGTCCATGCCCCAGGAAAAAGAGACAGAGGCCCTTTCCGGCGACCTTATCCTCGCCGACAGGGTGAACATGGCATATACCGGGACCACCGTTGCCACCGGAAGCGCCTTCGGAGTGGTGGTAAGAACCGGTTCCAGGACCGAGATGGGCCGAATCGCCGCCATGACCACCGGCACCGTTTCCGCCAGGAGCCCCCTTCAAATGGAGCTGGACAGCCTGGCGAAATGGCTCACCTCCATAGTGGTGGTCCTGAGCGTGATTCTGTTCTTCGTTGCACTCTCCCAGGGTTTCACTACGATCAACAGCCTGATACTGGCGCTGGGCATCGCAGTCGCCTGCGTTCCCCAGGCCCTTCCCGCCCAGGTCACCGTTGCCCTCAGCGCCGCCAGCAGGAGGCTCGCCGATCGAAAAGTAGTGGTGAAAAGCCTTCCCAGCGTTGAGACACTGGGCTCCACCTCGGTGATCTGCACCGATAAGACGGGGACCCTCACAAGGAACGAAATGACCGTCACCGGCCTCTGGTTCGACGGACAGGAGTACTCGGTGACGGGAACCGGATACGAGCCGAAGGGGGAGATACTGGACGGCTCGGGGAAACCAGTCCCACAGGAAATGATCGACCGCATGGAGGTGATGCTGGACGCCGGTACAATGGCCTCCAACGCCGAGATACACCCTCCCGACGACGACCACAAGGGCTGGTACCCCGTTGGCGACCCCACGGAGGCGGCCCTTGTCACCCTTTCCACCAAGGTAGGCACCAGGAGCCCCAGGGAGGACGAGGAGAACCCGGAGATACAGGAGTTCCCCTTCGATTCGGAGAGGAAGAGGATGAGCTCCATCCGGCGTTTCGGCGACCGGTACCAGCTTGCCATGAAGGGGGCTGCCACAAGCGTTCTCTCCATAAGCACCCACATCTACAGGAACGGCGAAGCGGTTCCCATTACCGGGGATGACAGGGAGAGGATAGAGAAGCTCAGCGGGGAGTACTCCGCCAGGGCCCTCAGGGTGCTGGCCATCGCCTTCAGACCCCTGGAGAAGGATGGTTCCGACTACACCATGGAGACCGCGGAGAAGGATGTGGTCTTCCTGGGGCTGGTCTTCATGATGGACCCTCCCAAGGAGGGGGTCAAGGAAGCCATGGCCGCCTGCCATGAGGCGAATATCCGCCTGATCGTCATGACCGGGGACCACGCGATTACCGCCCAGGCGGTGGGGCGGATGGTGGGTCTTTCCCGTGAGGGCGATCCTCCTGTATACACAGGGGTGGACCTGGAGGAGATGGACGATGAAAGGCTGAAGGAGATACTCTTCGGCAACGACTCCATAGTTTTCAGCAGGGTGGACCCCGCCCACAAGCTGAGGATCGTTACCATCCTGGAGGACAACGGCGAAGTGGTGGCAGTGACCGGTGACGGCGTGAACGACGCCCCTGCGCTGAAGAAGGCCAACATCGGCGTTGCCATGGGGGTAACCGGCACCGATGTCTCCAAGGAGGCCGCCGAGCTGATTCTCCTTGACGACAGCTTCACCTCCCTTGTCTATGCGGTGAAGGAGGGCAGAACGATCTACAGCAACCTGAAGAAGACCGTTCTTGCGTCCCTCACCACCAACATGGCGGAGCTGATGGTGGTGATACTGGGCCTTGCGGCGGTGGCCATGGGGGACTGGGCTATACCCATACTGGCCATACAGATCCTTGCCATCGATCTGCTGGCCGAAGTGATGCCCCTGACCTTCCTGACCTACGACCCCCCCTCGAAGGAGATCATGCAGGAACGCCCGAGAAGCATGGCCGACCACATTATGAACAGGCGCACCTCCCTGGAGATCCTCCTGCTCGGCAGCCTCATAGGCGCCCTCTCCTTCGGCAACTTCGCCTTCACGGGAATAAGGGAGGGGGTAACCTTCCTGGAGGGCGTCTCCCTGGAGAACCCCCTCTACATGCGGGCAATGACCATGGCGTACCTCACCATAGCCTTCTGCCAGTATGTGAACATCCTTTCCAGGAGGTTCTACTACACCTCGGTATTCAGCAGGAACTTCTTCACCAACAGGATACTTCTGTGGTCCATCGCCGGGTCCATTCTGCTCACACTGACCGTTATCTACTCAGGCTTCGGCGGTGTGCTCTCCTTTGCGGGACCCACCGCCGCCGACTGGATCTGCATCGCCGGATCGTCGGGTATCTACCTGCTGGTGTTCGAGCTTCTCAAGGCCCGAAGAAGAAGGAGGCTGAGATAGCAAGGAGAAAAAGGCTGAATCTTTTCGGGGCCCTGGTGCTCTGCATCGTGGCGGCCCTGGTGACCAGGTCGCCCCGGGCGGCATTCCTTCCGGAGTTCATCAGAACCTACGCGGGAGATGCCCTCTGGGCTTCCGGGCTATACTTCCTGATCGCCCTGCTTAGATCCTCGGCGCCGCCCTTCGAGCTTCTGATCAGCACCGTTCTCATCTCATTTGCCGTGGAAGCCAGCCAGCTTTACCAGGCGGACTGGATCGTGGAGCTGAGACACACATTCCCGCTGGGGTATTTCCTGGGTTACGGATTCCTGTGGTCCGACATCGTGTGCTATTCGGCCGGGGCGCTGCTGGCGTTCCTTGCGGACAGTGCGCTGCGGGCGAGAAGATCATTCTGACGGAGAGGCGGATGATATGTGGGTACCGTTCCTGATAACGATGGCTTCAGTTCCCCAGGGAAGGATAACCGCCGGCGGCGCCACGGTTGCCGTTGGTGAGATGCTGGATGTGCTCATGGAGCACCAGGTGGTCTTCATAGGGGAACAGCACGACGACCCGCTGGCCCACCAGTGGGAGCTGTACATCTGGGAAGCCCTGGCCGAGGACGGAAGGGCCCTTGCCCTGGAGATGTTCGAGACCGACGTGCAGGGGCTGCTGGATTCCTACCTGGCCGGTGAGGTCACTGAGGAGGAGTTCCTGGAGGGTTCCCGCCCATGGGGGAACTACCTGACCGACTACGCCCCCCTGGTGGAACTGGCCAGGGAGAGGGGGCTTCCTGTGATAGCCGCCAATGTGCCCCGGAGATACGCCGCCATGGTCGCCTCCGGGGGATGGGAAGCCATTGCGGACCAGCCCTTCTTCCAGGAGCTTCAGGTGGATTCATCGTCGTCATACTACAGGAACGCCTTCATGGAGACCATGGAGGCCGTTGGGGAACAGATGCACGGAATGCCCATGAGCATGGATGATCTCTACCGGGCCCAGCTTCTCAAGGATGCCGTGATGGCCTCCTCCATAGAGGGCCTGCGGTGCGTGTTCGTATGCGGCGGTTTCCACAGCGACTACCGTTCAGGGATCCCGGATCAGATGGGAGAGGGTGCTGACTTCGTCACAGTGAGGATACTCCCGGAAGGGGAGCCCCTGGACCACGAAGTCGCCGATTTCGTAATAGTCAGATAGCCGGAAAAGTGATCAGGCAGGGGAGTATGTGCTATATTCCCGGCATTCAACCACAATCTCCGGAGGTAACATGACACACCAGGAACTTGTCACGGGAATCCGTGGGGCAGAGGAGAGGGCTCGTCTGCTCAAGGAGCGTCTTTGACCTCGAAGGTCTCCTGAAAAAAGAAAAACAGTACGAGGAACGGATGGCCTCAGCGGGTTTCTGGGACAACAGGAACACGGCGCTTGAGGTCATCGCTGAGATGAAGAAGGTCCAGAACTGGACAGGTTCGCTGATCGCCCTCACTGAGAAGATCGGCGACCTGACAGCTGCCCTGGAGCTTCTGGAGCTGGAGGACGACCGGGGCATAAGGACCGACGCGGAGATAAGGCTCCAGAAGGTTCTGGCAAACCTCGACCAGCTGGAGTTCAGGCAGATGCTCTCCGGCGAGCACGACAGCTCCGACTGCATACTCACGGTGAGATCAGGCGCCGGCGGCGTGGACAGCCACGACTGGACGGAGATGCTGATGAAGATGTACATCCTCTGGGCGGAGAAACAGGACTATCAGGTGGACGTTCTGGACACCTCCCCCGGGGACGGCGTGGGCATGAGGGAAGCTGTGCTTGCGATAAGGGGCCCCTATGCCTACGGTTATCTCAGCGCCGAGAAGGGCATCCACCGTCTGGTGAGGAAAAGCCCCTTCGACCAGAACCACCGGCGGCACACCAGCTTCGCCTCGGTGTTCCCCCTGCCGGATCTCGACGACTCGATAGAGGTGGAGATCGACCCGGAGGACGTGAGGACCGACGTGTTCAGGGCCAGCGGAGCAGGAGGGCAGCACATCAACAAGACCTCCAGCGCCGTAAGGCTGACCCACATGCCTACTGGAATAGCGGTTTCGTGCCAGAACGAAAGAAGCCAGCACAGGAACAGGGAACTTGCCTGGAAGGTGCTCAGGGCAAGGCTCTACGAGCTGGAGGAGGAGAAGAGACGCAAGGAGAGGGAGAAACTGGAGGGAACCAAGAGCGACGTTTCGTGGGGACACCAGATCCGCTCCTATGTCCTTCAGCCCTATCAGATGGTTAAGGACCACAGGACCGAAAGTGAAACTTCCGATGTGGAGGGATTCCTCGCCGGGAACATACAGGAGTTCATAGAGGACTACCTGAGAAAGAGCAAGTAACATGGCCATTGAGAAGAACGAATTCATAGAGAGGCGCCTGGAGAAGCTCGAGGCGCTCAGGGAAGCGGGAACCGACCCCTACCCGCCCAGAACGCCGGCAAGGGTGCCGGTGGGCGTGCTCAGGGAGACCGGAGAGACCCAGGAGCCGATGGGCACTTCCGGCAGGATAATGGCCAAGAGGAAGCACGGGAAGACCGTATTCTGCGACCTTGAGGATCCCACCGGGAGGATACAGCTCTTCATCAACAGGGAGATCGTCGGCGAGGAAGGCTGGGAACTTCTCGGGTGCCTGGACCTTGGCGACATCATATGGGTCCTTGGCCCGCTCTTCGTAACCAGGATGGGCGAGCTTTCGGTGAAGGTGGAAAAGCTGGCTGTGCTCACCAAGTCAATAAGGCCCCTGCCCGTGGTGAAGACCGACTC
>CAYLXG010000065.1:0-13485 GCA_964387445.1 uncultured bacterium | reverse complement strand
GTTTTTTAAAGTGTGTCCTGCTAAATTTATTTAGAAAAATACCTGAGTGACAGTTTTAAGATTTATTTTAAAAATCCAGTCGTCGGCGAATAGCTCAAGCACATAAAGAAGATGGTTCTCCCCGTCCCAGGCGGCGTCACCCAGCCGGAACCTGCGCTGAACCCCGGCTCCCAGCATTTCCTCCTCCACACCAGCTGGAAGGAACAGGTGCTCGTCCACCTCAATGAAAGCGTAGGGCTGCGGTTCCCAGGGGGAAAGCTCCCCTGAGGCCACCAGCGCCAGGTCTGAAGGGTCGTAAAGCAGGAAGCCGGCGGAAAACTCGCTGCTCCACCATCCCCTGAAGGAAACCGGCTCCCCCTGGCAGAGATCTCCCTCCGCCGGAGAACCGTCGGCCCTCCTGCAGATGGTGAACTCCCCGATCATCTCCCGCTCAACGCAGGGATGACCGGGGCCAAGCGAGCTGCGGAATCCGTACCAGCACAGGTCGCCGGTGCCGCTGGTTCCGCAGAACAGCACCGCCTGATTCCCTGAACCGTCCTCCACCCATGCTCCTCCGGTCCATTCATCGGCATGCTGGTAACCAGTTATGCACCCTTCTATCAGGTCAGTATCAAGGGAGGTCCTGTACTGAAGGAGGGGAATCGCCGGCAGGTAAGATCCACTCCAGCCGGGATCAGGGGGGAGGTAAGCATACAGGGAAGGACCCATGCCGCCCCAGCCGCCGTCGCGGTAGCGGCCCGTGAGCATCATCCTGCCCCCGGTATGTGTATCCGCCCACATGGATGGAGCAGAGAACATGTAGTCGTTGGTGCCGTAATGGATGCAGCCTGAAAGGCTCCAGGGACCTGCGAACACCGTATCCTCTCCGAATGCAGCAAGCCCGTGGGAAGGGGAAGGGCTCTCCTCCAGATGCTGACCCCGGCAGAGATGGAGACGATCCCCGCTCCACTCCATGCCGGCCCTGGGTATCTCGTCCATCCCAGTGAACACCTCGTCGAAAACCGGCATGAAGCCGGTGAGCAGCTCCGCCCTGGGTAGGTCCCCAATATCACCGGACATCACAGGGGAGGGTATGGAAACCTCAGCCACAAGGTTCCAGTCGGGGAGTTATCCATATGGCATGGAATTGTGAACCATCATCCGAAGGGTGACAGGATCCCCGGGCAGCCAGGTCATTGCCTCGCCGCCGTACTGGAACGTATGGGGTCTCTCTCCACCCTCGGGAAGCCTGAACGCCCCCAGGTAATGGAAGGAGCCCGGGTCCACCGCTCCCGAAGCCAGTATCACCGCCAGAAGCACCATCATTCCTGACTCCCTTCAGATGAGATATTCACCGCTGTCTCCCCTTCCGGCCGTCCGCAAGTTTGTCAAGCAAATGCTGTATTTCGCCTTTGGAAGATAAATTTACCGGCATCAGGCCCTGGTTTACAATTCTTCGGAAAGCCCTGGCTTCATTTGATTGCCTAAGCTCCTCAGGTCTCATCCCGCAAGTAGGGGTGGTACTCCTCCACCGTTCCACCGTCGTGCCATGCCATGTAGTTCGCATGCCAGTCAAGGCAGTCCTCCAGCTTCTGAACGGTAATGTTCAGGGTATCGGCGCAGAGCTTCATCGCCAGAGCTCTGGGAAGCCGGTCCCTGAACCTTATCCTCGCCAGACACACCGTCGATGCGCAGAGCCATGTGCTGGGATCGGTCCGGCTGTGCCAGTAATTGGATCGGGTGTTCAGTTCCGCGAAGTCCTCTTCGCTGAACCTGTATTCGGCATCCTCATGCACGACAACGGCGCTCCTGTTGAAATATGTCAGGCTGATCTTTCGCTCCTTTTCCCGCTTGCATTCTCTACAGCTTGCTGCATCTCCTGTGAACACGAATATTCAACGGGTAACCAGAAGCAGAAAGGTCCTGCGGTATGGAGCAGAATAACGAAACAGGCAGTTACAGCAGCCGAAGGGGCTTTCTCTGATGCCCGCCCCGGGCAATCTTATCCTTTACATCATTATTGGAAGCCTTCTCCTGCCAATGCTCGTTTTTGTTCTTTTCATGTTCAGGCGCCGCCCGGAATGCAGGGTGGATGTTTTCCAGGGTTCAAGGTGGAGTCTGGGCACCGTTGCCCGCCCGGGGCGGAGATACAGGCTGTGCCACCGCTTCCATGTGCAGTTCAACGGCCCTGAAGACGGCTTCGGTCTTGTGGCTGATTACACGCTTGCAGCAGGCGGGGAAATTCTGGCGAAGGAAAGAGCCGGGGTGGGAACGGTTCAGCCGCCTGCACGGGACCGCTTCATAAGTGTGCAGACGATGGTTTCATACGGAACGAATTCGCTGAAGGACGCCGAGTACGGCCACGCAATGCACAAGGCCACCATCGTTCTGGCAACCATCGGACCATTCTCCCGGGCAACTGAACTGACCGCCGAGGGGGAGATACTCCTCAACCCCGGCACCCGCCTGGCCTCCGGCGAGATATTCTTCGCCTGAGAGACCAGCTGCTGCCCGCAGTGGAATCACCTACAATTCCCGCAGCCCTATATGACTTGCCATGATGCTGAAATCTGAATCATTATGAACAAGGCCGTAACCGTTCTCCGCACAGAACGTTCCAATTAGAACATCAATTGTCTTCCTTACGGTGACTCCCTTCGACCTGAGAAGCCTGTAATTGGCCGCGGGCTTCTCGGTAATGTTAAAACCGACCATGTTGAATCTCGGCAGCGAAAGCAGCAGCATGCCAACCTCATCCCGTTGATCAGATGCCCTGATCCCCTGCATTATCTCGCAGTAGATAAGGTCGCCAATTCCGACCGTGTCCAGTTCAAGACTTAGACCGACCTTGTCGGCAGCCGGTGAAGGACCTCCCCTGAAGTATTCGATCCATGCGGATGTGTCTATTGTCATCATCTTAATCCCGACGCATTTCTTCCAGGTTCCCGCTCCAGTCAATCTTACCCCTCAGCATCCACAGCTTCTTCTGTGAAGCGATCTGCACCAGCAGTCGAAGACCTGCCTCTATTGTCGCCTTGCTGGTTCTGCAGCCGCTGGATTCCATGGCATTTTCCATCAGCTCGTCATCGATCACAACATTGATACGCATGACACACTCCTTCTATGTGTATTGTCTATACACATATAGGATGCATTGATCAAGTTGACAATGGAGAACTTCCCGGCCAGGAAGCAGAGCATATCACTGCCACAGGTATTGTATACTCTATGACTGATTTTGTATATATGGTCATTGATGAGGAGGGAAGCACATGCCAAGGGCATTCACGGAAACTGAAACGGAAGAGATAAGAATGGCCCTTCGCCGTGAGGCGGAGGAATGCCTTGCCAGATACGGTGTGGGGAAAACCACAGTAAGCGAGCTGGCAAAGGGGGCGGGGATATCGAAGGGGTCTTTCTACAGGTTCTTTCCGTCGAAGGAGGTCCTGTTCTTCCACGCCGTTGAAGAGTACCAGAAAAGTCTCTTCCACGGGCTCTTTCAAATGGTTGAAGAAAGGAAGCTCAGTGGAAGGGATGGTCTGGCGGAAGCAATATGGTACCTGTTCGCCCGGGTGAAGGATTCCTTTCTCATGACCCTGATGAACCCGGAGGAAATGTCCATACTCCTTCGAGGTCTGCCGGAGGAGATGGTTTCCCGGCACCACCGGCTGGACGATGAAACCACTGAAATTCTTCTTGATGCCCTGGGCATTCCGGAAGCATCGGTTAAGGTCCCCCTGTTCTCCACGGCTCTCAGGACCCTGGCCATGGCCCTGATGCACCGGGAGGAAGCGGACAGCGAACATTTTGACGAAGCCATGCAGCTGCTGTTGCGGGGGCTGGTGCTGGCGGGGGTAAAGGAGACACAAGTTGGAGAGTAACCGGGGCGCCATCCAAATTGAGGACCTTTGCTTCTCCTACACACCGAAGGAGCCCCTTATACATGGCATGGGGTTTCAGGTGGAAAAAGGGGAGATATTCGGCTTCCTGGGCCCATCGGGAGCAGGCAAGAGCACACTGCAGAAGATCCTCACAGGTGTTCTCACCGGTTATGGAGGAACGGTGCAGGTCAACGGATCCGAGGCGAAGCACCGCAGGGCCGACTTCTATGAAGGCATCGGGGTGGTCTTCGAATTCCCCGGGCTCTACGGCAAGTTCACCGCCCTTGAGAATCTGGCCTTCTTCGGCTCCCTCCACAGGGGTGAGCTGATACCCCCGGAAACCCTGCTGGAAATGGTGGGGCTCCAGAGGGACGGACACCGCAGGGTCTCCGAGTTCTCCAAGGGAATGAAGACCCGCCTCAACTTCGTGCGGGCACTTATGCACCGCCCGGGGATGCTCTTCCTCGACGAGCCCACTTCCGGGCTTGACCCGTCCACCGCCAGGCAGGTAAAGGGCATCATAGAGGAACAGAAACGCATGGGAACCACCATCATTCTCACCACCCACAACATGCACGACGCCGGCGAACTCTGCGACAGGGTCGCGTTCATCGTTGACGGAGGGATAAGGGCCCTGGACACACCGGAGAACCTCACCAGGGGTAATACCCCGGCAACCGTCGAATACACCTGCCGGGAGGGAAAGACCGAAGAGCACCACTCCACCCCCATCGCACAGCTCTCTACCGATGAAACGCTTCGCAACGCAATCAAAGACAACCGGATAACCAGGATCCACTCGAAGGAACCCACCCTGGAGGATGTGTTCGTGGAGGTTACAGGGAGGGCCCTCAGGTGAATTTCAGACGATTTGCCGTGGCCCTGGCCAATGATGTGCGGTTCCAGTACCGCTACGGCTTCTATCTTATCTATCTGGTGGTCTCCGTGGTCTATGCCGGAATGCTGCTGGCCATGCCCCAGGGCTGGAGGCCCCTGGCTGCGGCTCTGGTGCTCTTCAGCGACCCGGCGGCCCTGGGGCTGTTCTTCATGGGGGGAATAATCCTCTTCGAGAAGAGCGAGCGGACACTGGATTTTCTCTTCGTCTCCCCATTCACCCCGGGTGAATACCTCTGTGCGAAGATCCTCTCCCTGGCCGTGATCTCAACTCTTGCGGGACTTGCCATCGTCTCGATCTCCATTCCCGGCCGTTTCTCCCCTGTCATCCTGGCCGCAGGGCTCTTCACCGGTTCGGCGCTGTTCTCTCTTCTTGGGATGGCCGTAGCCGGCAGGGTGCGTTCCCTTAACAGGTTCTTCATTGCCATTGCGCCGCTTACACTTGTTCTCTGGGTTCCCCCGTTCATGGTTCTGGGAAACACCATGAACCTCTGGGAGCTTCCCGGCTCCATGGTGCTCTGGGATCTGCATCCCGGAATTGCCCTGCTCTCCGTAATGCTTCAGGGGGCAGGCGCGGATGGCGGCGCTTCCATCACAAGGCACCTCTTAACGGTGGCAATATGGACCGCAGCGGCCATTCCCCTGGTGCTGAAAAGGGTAAGGCAGATGGTGAAGGAACTGGGAGGCATGCAGCTGTGAGAACAGGAAAGGTGTTCCAGGCGGGGTTCACTCTCATCAGGCGGGACGCAATGCTCGCGGTACTGTTACCGGCACCGGTGCTCATTGGGATAATGTTCCGGTACGGACTGCCGGCGCTGGACAAGTGGCTGGGGGCGGCCCTGGGGCACGATCCCGTTCTCCACCAGTTCGCCCTGATGCTTGACCTTATGCTGCTCCTGCTGGTTCCATACCTTCTGAACATGGCCGCGGCAATGATAATGCTCGAGGAGCGGGATGAAGGGGTAAGCCTCTACATGGCGGTATCCCCTCCCGGGACCACAGGCTACCTCAACGGACGGCTTACGGTCCCCGCCGCTCTGGCAACCGCGTTCTCGATACTGCTGTTCGTAGCCTTCAGGTCATCCGGCCTGGGGATAGAAAGGGCCGTTCCCATTGCCTTCCTTGGTTCAGCAGCCTCGGTGGCGGTTTGCCTGGGGGTCACCGCCTTCGCAGGGAACAAGGTGGAGGGCCTGGCGCTGATGAAGCTCGGCGGCCTCTCCATGCTGGGAATCCAGGCTCCGCTGTTCATCAAGGGAACAGCCCGTTATCTGTTCTCCCCCCTGCCCTCGTTCTGGATGACCGAGGCGGCCATGGCATGTCAGGGCTGGCTCCTTCCCATAACGGCGGGGCTGGCCGTTTCTACCCTCTGGATACTGCTGTTCTTCAGAACGGCGGGGTACACTGCCTCCGGAAGAAGGGTGTGGTAATCCACAGCGTGGCAGCCATCATCGGCAAAGCAGTTGATGAACTTCTCGGTCTTCCATCTGTATATTCATATCACTGCAGTATGGAAATGGAGTAAGTCATGACAGATGGATTCCTGCCTGAACACTTCGTGAAGATCCTTCAGGCGGTGGGAGAGGGCGTTTATATACTCGACGGAGACCGCAGGGTGCAGTTCTGGAACCACGAAGCGGAACGCATAACGGGTTACACAGCTTCCGAAGTCGTGGGGAAGAAGTGCTCCGACAACATCCTGGTTCATGTTGACGAGCATGGCAAGAAGCTCTGCATGGGCTGCTGCCCGGTGGAGGCAACGCTGAGGGACGCAAAGAGCAGGCAGATTACTGTTTATCTTCACCACAAGATGGGGCACAGGGTGGCGGTTGAAGCACGAACCATGCTGCTGCCCATGGAAGCCGGGAAGATACTCGCCGTTGAACTGTTCCACGAGGCCGGTTCCCAGCGGGCCATGCAGGAGGAGATAGCCCACCTGAGGACACTATCCCTGGTTGACCCGCTCACCGGGCTGCCCAACAGGCGCCAGCTTGAAGCTGTCCTGGACGCCAGGCTGGCTGCAATGCGCAGGAACGACATCGCCTTCGGAGTAATGTTCATCGACATCGACCATTTCAAGCTGTGCAACGACCTGCACGGCCACCAGGCCGGCGACCAGGTCCTGGCCGCCGTGGCGAGAACGCTCCTCAGTTCAGTGCGGCCCTTCGACACCGTGGGGAGATGGGGAGGAGAGGAGTTCCTGGGAGTCTTTCCCCGTATTTCGCTTCCAACTCTCGTGGAGATAGCGACCCGTCTGAAGAATCTGGTCGCCGCCACCAGCGCGGAACACCAGGGAACGGAGATAGGGGTAACGGTGTCCATGGGCATTACCCTGGCCCGGCCGGGGGACACGGCGGAAACCCTGGTGAGCAGGGCCGACGCCCTGATGTACCGCAGCAAGGAAGATGGCAGGAACAGGGTAACCTCAGGCTAGCAGGTCTGGTCCTTCTCCAGTACCAGCCGTTGCCCTGGCATGCATCCATTGGACAAACCGCTTAATCGGATTATAAATAACAAGTCTCGGCCCGGATGATGAATGCGATACTGAATTATGGCCCTGGAGGGAGGTGGTCATATCAGAACTCATTTCGCGTCACCGGAGCGTACCAGTGAATCCCTGTTAAACCATGAAATAGGGATAATCAACGGAAGCCCTGTGGTCTCCGGCCTTCTGAACTCCGTGGGGGGCCTGCTGGCGGTGCTGGACAGAAACCGGCAGATAGTATCCCTGAACAGCGCATTCCTGGAAAAACTGGGAATCGACGACCCGGGCGGGGTGATGGGCCTGAGACCCGGAGAGGCCCTGAACTGCGTCCATGCCCATGAAGAGCAGGCCGGCTGCGGCACATCGGAGTACTGTTCATCATGCGGGGCGGCAATAGCCATTGTGGCAGCCATTGGAGAGAACCAGCCAGCCGAAAGGATATGCGCCCTCAAAGCACGGCGGAACGGGAGGGAGATCGAACTTGCCTTCCTTGTGCGCTCCCACCCAATAGAGGTAAACGATGAACGGTTCATTCTCCTCTTCCTTCAGGACATCACGGAGCAGCAGCACAGGGCCGCCCTGGAGCGGACTTTCTTCCATGACATCAGCAATATGGTGCAGCTGCTGCTGGGTTCCAGCGAACTGCTTGCCGCCGAGTATCCCTCCGACCTGGCCCAGGGCGTGCTTCATGCCGCGAACCGTCTGCGCGGCGAGATAGCGATACAGCGCCTGCTCCTTGGAGCACCCTTCGGGGGGTACAACCCCGTATGGCGGAAACTCTCCGTTTCCGAGATCATCAGCGAGCTTCGGGTGCTTTTCCTGAATCACCCCGCCAGCACCGGAAAGAACATCACTTTCCCCCGGGTGGATGGGGAAGTCACCCTTTTCACCGACCTCTCCCTTCTCATGAGGATCATCAGCAACATGCTCATCAACGCCCTTGAAGCCGGCTCTGAAACCGACGAAGTGAGGTTTTCCGTAAAACAGGACGAAGACTCCGTCTACTTTTCGGTATGGAACCCTGGAATGATCCCCCATGAAACACAGAAGCGGATATTCCAGAGGAACTTCAGCACCAAGGACGAGCCGGGCAGGGGAACCGGCACATACTCAATGAAGCTTCTCGGAGAAACGCTTCTTGGGGGATCCATGGATTTCACGTCAACTCCCGATGGAACCGAGTTCACCTTCAGATGCAGAAAGCTTCCCAAGGGCATAATGCTGGACAGGTTCTGACCCCGGGGCACAGCAATTCCCATGACCTGAACGGTTATTGACACAAACGATCGCCTCCGGCATCATATGTAAGATAGCCGTCCCGTACCGGGGAGGGGTGCACCGTGCGCGGAAAGGGCAGTGATATACCGGAGAGCATCAGCGGGGAAACCCCCGTGGATCCATCGGACATCGCCATTCAGCAGCGCCTGGAAAGCATCTTCAGGGCCGCCCCCATTGGGATCGGGCTTGTCAGATCACGGGTCATCCTGGAAGTGAACGACAAGCTCTGTGAGATGACCGGCTACACAAGGGAAGAACTCACCGGACAAAGCGCTCTGATGCTCTACCCCTCCCGGGAGGAATACGACCGTGTGGGCAGGGAGAAATACACCCAGATAGAGAGAACCGGCACCGGCACCGTTGAAACGGTGTGGAAACACAAAGACGGCTCCCTCATGGATGTGCTTCTGAGTTCATCGGTAATCCATCGGAACGATCCCGGGAAAGGGCTTACATTCTCCGCGCTGAACATCACTCAGCAGAAAGAGGCCCTGGCTGAACTCCACGAGATGGACGGCCGGTTCCGAAGGATGCTCTCAGTGATCCCCGACATGATCTCCGTTCACAGCCCCGACTTCGATATCCTCTACAGCAACTGGCGTGGGTTCGCCGCGGTTCCGGAGCCTATGAGGAAACCCGGAACGAAGTGCTACAGGACCTACAGGGGGCTGGACGGCATCTGCCCGGACTGCAGGGCCAGGGCCGTTCTGGAATCAGGCACCCCCTACCGCACAACAGCCCTGCTCCCGGAGGGCGGATGGTATGACATAAGGATCATACCCATCATTGACCATGACGGAAATGTTGAAGCCATCATGGAGTGGGTGAGGAACATCACCTCCGAGAAGCAGGCGAAGAATGCGGAGGAGTCCAACGCCGTACTGCTGAAGATAGCCGGGGAAACCGCACGGTTCGGGGGGTGGAGCGTAGACCTGAATACGAGCACCTGCACATGGTCCGATGCCGTCTGCGACATACACGGAATGCCACGGGGATACTCACCCAGTTCAAGCGAAGCAACCAGTTTCTACGCCCCGGAATGGCGGAAAAGGATCAAGCAGGTATTCGATGCATGCGCCACGGAAGGCATCCCGTACAGCGAAGAGATGGAGATAATAAACGGCAGCGGCGAGCGCGTATGGGTCAAGACCATAGGCAGGCCGGTAACGGACACCATGGGTAACATCGTGGAGGTCCAGGGCTCGTTCCAGGACATCAGCGAACAGAAGAGGGCCGAGGAGAGCCTGCGGAAGAACACTGAACGCATGGATTTCCTACTTAAGGCAACCAACACCAACATCAACATCATGGATTCTGAATACACGCTTACCTTCGTGGACGAGAGGTGGAGGCGTGTCTACGGCGACTATGAAGGGAAGAAGTGCCACCGCTACTTCATGGGAAAGGAAGAGCCCTGCGATGGATGCGGTGTTCCCGAAGCGCTGAAGACCCGGGAAGTCGTGGTATCCCAGGAATACCTCCCCAAAGAGGACAGGTTCGTGGAGGTCCACACCATCCCTTTCCAGGGCAGTGACGGCAGCTGGCAGCTGGCGGAGTTCAACATAGACATCACCAAGCGGAAAAGGGCTGAGGAAGACAGGGAGAAGCTCCGCTTCCAGCTCATGCAGATGATGAAGATGGAATCCGTGGGCAGGCTGGCCGGCGGAGTGGCCCACGACTTTAACAACATGCTGGGAGTTATCCTGGGCAACGCTGAGATCGCCCTGCAGAGCCTGGACCCTTCCATGCCCCTGTACGACGAACTCAAGGAGATTCAGAGCGCGGCCAGGCGCTCCGCCGATCTCACCGGTCAGCTCCTCACCTTCGCCAGAAGGCAGACCATTGCGCCAAGACTTATAGACATGAACGACAAAGTGGAGGCAATGCTTCACATGCTTGGCAGGCTGGTGGGAGAGAACATCACTCTCAACTGGAACCCCGGGATGAACCTGAAGCCGGTGAGGCTGGATCCATCCCAGTTCGACCAGCTGCTGGCCAACCTTGTGGTAAACGCCAGGGACGCCATCGAAGGCGTTGGCAGCATCACCATAGAAACGGCCTCTGCGGAGGAAGAGCGGATCCCCTCGATCACAGGAGAAGGCCCGGAAAGGGGTATCTACACCTCACTGGCCGTTACCGACGACGGCTGCGGCATGGACGATGAGACCCGCCAGCACATCTTCGAGCCCTTCTACACCACCAAGGAAACAGGCAGGGGAACAGGCCTGGGCCTCTCCACCGTCTACGGCATCGTCAAGCAGAACGAAGGCTTCGTGCAGGTAAGGAGCGCTCCCTGCGAGGGTACCACCATCCGGGTGTTCCTCCCTGCCCGCAACGGCGGCGAAACAGCAGTGGAGGAGATCTCCAGCGAAGCCCTTCCCCCCACGGGCACCGGAACCATACTCCTGGTGGAGGACGAGGAATCGGTGCTGAAGATGACCAGGACCATGCTGCAGAACCTTGGCTACGATGTACTTGCCGCCGGGACCCCTGCTGAGGCCCTTGAACTCGCCGAACACCACCGCAACGGCATAGACCTTCTTCTTACCGATGTGGTAATGCCCCAGATGAACGGAAAGGACCTGGCGGAGAAGCTCACCGGCGAACAGCCCACCCTGAAGTGCCTCTTCATGAGCGGCTACGCCGCCGATGTGATGGGCGGGGGAAAAAGTCTTCCAGAGGCTGACCGGCCGTTCTTCATTCGCAAACCGTTCACCATCCTGGAACTTGCGAAAGCTGTCAGGAAAAACATAGGCGATTGATCGAATGACCCCGGATAATCCCATCAGGTGTACGGTGGGGAGATCGTTCCTCTCCTGTTAAGAATCGGTTATTGTTGGCCAAAAGCGGGAGCGAAACCATGGACAGCGAATACACGATGAAGGCGATAGGCACGGTATCCCTTGAGAACGGCTTCGCCGTAAGGGTGAAGAAGGAATACAGGAAGGGGCTGGTGGGGCTGGAGGAGTACTCCCACGCCATGATCCTCTGGGTCTTCGACCGTGTTCCCCGGGACGGTATCGCCCTTGAGGTAAGGCCACCGTTCCGAAAGGTCTCAGAAGGAACCGGGGTATTCTCCACCAGGTCGCCCCGCCGCCCCAGCCCGGTGGCGGTAACCACCTGCCGAATACTGTCGGTGGACGTTGAAGAGGGGCTGGTGGTGCTTGACCGTATCGACGCCATGGACAACAGCCCGGTGATAGACATCAAACCCTATCACCCGGCCTCCGACAGGGTCTCGGAGGTCAGCCTGCCCGAGTGGTGCGCCCACTGGCCGAAGAGCAGGGAGGAATCGGAAGATTTCGACTGGGAGGCGGAGCGTTCCCGGGGCTGAGGGCAGGAACGGCATAAAAATGGAGAACACATGGGAAGAATGAATCACCCCCGGAACATCGGCTCACTCATAGCGGCTGCGGCTGCAATATCCACTCTGACCGCTGGCTGCGGAGGCGGAGGCATTCCGGCAACGGCCGCCGCCGACAGCGTGATAACGGTGGTGGACGGCCTGGGCCGAAGCGTAATCGTTCCCTTCGACCCTGAACATGTTATTTGCTCCGGTCCCGGCTGCCTGAGGCTTCTGGTCTACCTCCAGGCACAGGACAGGGCGGTTGCCGTTGACGACATGGAGGGGCGCAGGTCCACATTCGAGGCAAGGCCCTACTTCCTGGCGAACCCCTGGCTCGCTGAGCTGCCTGTTTTCGGCGAATTCCGGGGCCACGACAATCCGGAACTCATCCTGGCCATGGACCCCCAGCCGGAGGTGATATTCAAGACCTTCCCCCTCATGGGGACCGATCCGGTGGAGCTGGAGGAGATGACAGGCATCCCGGTGGTGGTGCTGCAGTACGGCAGGATATGGCCGGACAGAAGTGACTTCGACGCTTCGCTGAGGACCATGGCCCGGGTGCTTGACCGCGGGGAAAGGGCCGAGGAGGTCATCGCTTTCATCGACTCCACCGTTTCAGACCTGTCAGAACGAACCGCCGGTATCCCCGAGGACCGGCGCAGGAGCTGCTTCGTGGGCGGAATAGCCTATCGCGGCCCCCACGGGTTCCAGTCCACCGAACCGGGCTACCCTCCCTTCATCTTCGCCGGGGCACGCAACATCGCAATGCCCGAAGACACCGAAGGTCTCTCCCTGGAACACGCGGATATCGCAAAGGAGCAGATACTCGCCTGGGACCCGGAGGTAATATTCGTCGACGGCTCCACCCTCCAGTCCGACCCCGGAGCCAGCGCCATTCACCAGCTCACAGAAGACCCGGCATACTCCTTCCTCACCGCCGTGGGGAACGGGGAGGTGTATTGCCTCCTGCCCTACAACTGGTACACCTGGAACCTTGGCTCCATCCTCGCCGATGCCTTCTACATAGGGAAGGTGCTCTACCCCGAGTCCTTCCAGGACGTGGACCCGGCGGCAAAGGCCGACGAGATCTACGGCTTCCTTGTGGGTGCCGGTGTTTTCCAGCAGCTTAAGGAGTCCTTCGGGGGGCTGGTCTTTGAAAGGGTGACACTCTCACCGTGACCGGAGCCCGCCATGCACCTTGAAAACGGAAAAGTATCCGGGGAATACACGAAGTACACCGGCAGGAAGCTGCTGCTGAACCTGGCGGGGCTCCTGGCGCTCTTCGCGCTGCTGATACTCTCCATCTCCGTGGGTGCTGTCCCCATACCGCCGGGGCAGGTGCTCAGGGCCCTCTTCACCGGCGACGCCCCAAGACAGGTGCAGATGATAGTGCTGAACATCAGGCTTCCCCAGGCGCTGGCAGCGGTGGTGGCCGGAGCTGGTCTCTCGGTGGCCGGCGCCGCCATGCAGTCTATCCTCCGCAACCCCCTGGGTTCGCCCTTCACACTGGGCATATCCAACGCCGCCGCCTTCGGCGCGGCATTCTACGTTATGATCCTCGGGGGCGGCCCCGGTGCCGTACGCGCTGGTGTTTCTCGGAGTGACGGCGACGCTGCTGCAGCAGT
>CAYLXG010000064.1:11438-13537 GCA_964387445.1 uncultured bacterium | reverse complement strand
GGAAGGCAGAAGCGCTATCTCGCTTCCGGAAAAGCCGTGATAGTGGTGCCTTCTGCCCTTGAGGAATACCGCGCCGCCATCCTCGCTGACCTGCAGCTTGTGGGCATGGCCCTGGACGGCTGTGCCGGCCATTCCCGGTATGTCCCCGAAGGGAATGGTCTTCCCATGGCCGAACCTCTCCGCCACCCAGCCGAGCCCGCTGCCCAGTACCACCCCAACCCGGGGAATTACCGACAGCCGGCTGTTCAGGAACAGTACGGCGTCCAGGGTTCCCGGGATGGGATCGATGGGTCTTTCCATGGTAAGGCCATTCAGACCTGGGCCGTAGAAGTCCCTGATCAGGCCGTTCTCTTTAAAACCGTGCCTCCTGTAGAAGCTGATTGCAGGGATGTTGCCCTCCCGCACCTCAAGCAGGACCCGTCTTGCCTCCATGTGTCTGCCCCACTGCAGCGCGCAGGAAAGAAGCCCCGACCCCGCGCCCAGGTTCCTCAGGTCCGGATGTACGCATATGCTTATCACATGCAGCACACCGGGCTCCGAGAAGGTGGCGGAAACGTATCCCACGGGCCTCTCGTTCCGGAAAGCCGCAACTGTTCGAACCGAGAGTCCCCCTGACACCAGTGCCCTTATCTCGTCAATGTCCCAGGGGCTGGGGAAACAGAGCTTCTCCAGTTCGAACAGCTCTTCGGCATGTTCCATCCGGGGAATTTGGAAGCTAAACGGATCCACTTCCAACCCTCTCGTTGAAGCCCCTCAGATACAGGGGTTCGATGCATTCCTGAAAACCCAGGCTTTTTGCGATGGTTGCCGCGGCAACCGCAACGGCGGATGGGCGAGGGGTATCCAGGATCGGCGAGGCCCAGGTTATGTGCTCTCCCCGGGGAAGCTCGGTCCTTCCGGAGCCCGAGGCGGTGAACTTGTGGCCCAGGGTAAGTCCGAAAAGATCATGGGAGGCGTAGAGCCCCTGGGGTATTATCTCATCCGAGAGGGGATCCGGTGAGGAAAACGCCCCTGCGAACACCTCTCCTGCCCTGGCCCTGACGCAGCATAGGACCGGCCCTCCCGGAAGGAGGGAAGCCATTGCCCGCAGCGTGGAAATACCCCTCAGCGGGACCCCCCATCCCGCGGAAAGGCCGTTGGCGGTGGCGGTCCCAATTCTCAGACCGGTATAGGAGCCGGGCCCCCGGGAAACCCCGATGCCCCGCAGTTCGGTTCCCTCTATTCCGGCCGATCCCAGAGCTGATGCGATAGCCGGCAGCAGCTTCTCCGAATGGAATGCTCCCACCGGCAGCAGTGACTCGGAGAGAACCTCATCACCGCTGACCAGGGCAACCCCTCCCAGCCTGGATGTGGTCTCAATACCCAGCCAGATTCCAGTCAATCTCAACCCTCCTGGTATCCGGGGATCCCCCGGGCTCAAGCCTTACCGCACACCCTCTTCTTTCCCGAATGTCCGGTATCCTGTCAGGCCACTCCACAAGGACCACCGCAGATGACTCGAAAATGTCCTCGAATCCCAGCATCTCCAGCTCCCCGGGAACGCCCGCGAGACGGTAAAGGTCCATGTGGTGAACCGTAAGCCCCGACCCCGGGATACTATAAACAGAATCGAGTATGAACGTGGGGCTGGGGATCTGGCCGGTTACCCCGAGAGCCCTGAGGAAGGCCCTGGCAAATGTTGACTTGCCCATGCCGAGATCACCGAACAGGAAATAGCGGCATCCCGGAGATACCTTCGAGGCCATCTCCGCGGCCATTGATTCCAGGGCCTCCAGGGTCACTTCCCGATGTACCATCTCACCTGAACTTCTTTGGTCTCAGGATGTCGCAGGGCACAAGCATCTCCTCCATGGAAAGACCCCCGTGCTGGAAGGAGCCCTTGAACTTGTACCTGTCTTCCCGGTTCATTCCCTGCTGCATCAGAAGGTAGTCGTCCCTGGCGAACAGGTATGACTTCCTGGGATGATCATCTCGATAAAAAGTATGGAGAAAAAGGTACTCCAACCCGGGGAAAATATGAGGAACAGTTTGAATCTTATAAAATAGGTGTACTCATTCAGGAAGCGCGTAAAAAACAGCATTTAACCCAAGCTCAACTT
>CAYLXG010000064.1:9515-11428 GCA_964387445.1 uncultured bacterium | reverse complement strand
GAACAGGGAGTGGCCGAAACGGTACCTGACGCTGTGGGACATCCCCCTGGCTCCCCTGATGAATGCTATCCTTCCCGCGAGGACCGAGCCGTGGTCGCTGGTCACTATCACGGTTGCGCCCCTTGCGCTGAGTGTTTTCAGCATCTTCAGAAGGAATGAGTGATCGAACCACTCCTTCGCCAGTCTCCTGAAGGACGGAACGTCCGGGGCGATGTCCCTGATAAGGTCCAGCTCGGACCTGCCATGGGTAAGATGGTCGATGAAGTTCACCACCAGGGCCATGAAGCCGTCCTTGAGGAAATGGGAAAGCCCCCGGCGCACATTCTCGCCCTCGGAGCTGTTGGAAACCTTTGCGTAGACGGCGTTCTGACCCCTGCTGAAACCGTTCCTCACCAGACCGTCGCGGAGCAGCAGCTGTTCGTAGCTGTTCAGTCCCGGGCAGCCGTACTTCTCCACCCACCGGGTCCTGTAGAACCGCCATATATCCCTGGGGACCAGTCCGCTGAAAATGGAGTTCCGGCTGTAGGGAGTTGCAGAGGGGATCCCCGCCACCATGAAGTCCGATTCCCGGTGATACCACTGCTCTATGGATTTCATCATCAGGAGCCACTGGTCGTACCGCATGCAGTCCATCACCAGGAACACCACTTCCCCGGGACCCTTCAGCAGTTCGGGCACCACCTTCCTGCTGATCACATTGTGGGCCATAAGCGGGGCCTGCTCCGGAGATCCCAGCCAGTTCCTGTAGTTGTTCTCGATGAATTTGGAAAAGTCTGCCTCGACCTCTCCCAGGGCACCACCCTGCATTCCCTGCAGCTTTTCGTTCAGGTCACCGCCCAGGGATATGTCCCTGTCCATTATGGTCTTGAAAAGATGGATCCAGTCTTCCAGGCTGTTCTCACGGCTGAGCCTGAGTTTCTGTGTTTCGGAGATGACCTCGGTGGCGGCCCTGTCCACACGGAGCCTTCCGGAATCCAGAAGCCTCTTGACCACCAGGAGGATCTGGCTGGGATTCACCGGCTTGGTGAGGAAATCGGCAATCGTGCCGGAGAGGGCCCTGTCCATCAGCTCCTCCTCCTCACTCTGCGTGACCATCACCACAGGCAGGTCCCTGTAGTTCTTCCTGATCATGTGAACGGTTTCCAGACCATCCATGCCCACCATCATCTGATCCATCAGCACGAGGTCAACCCTGGTGGTCTTCAGTATTTCCAGGGCCTCTCTGCCGCTCCTGGCCTGGATCACCTCGTATGAGCGCTTTTCAAGGAACCGGATATGGGCCTTGAGGTGGTCAATTTCGTCATCCACCCATAGAATGGTTATCAGCTTCATCACCTCCAAGTCCCGGCAGTGTTACAACGAAGGACGTTCCTTCTCCTGGAACGCTGGAGGCAAGCCTGATGTTCCCTCCGTGGTACTCCTCCACTATCCTCCTGGCAAGGGAAAGCCCCAGCCCCCAGCCGCCTTTCCTGGTGGTGAAGCCAGGGTTGAATACCTTCCCCTGGTCCGAGTAGGGAATACCTGTTCCGTTGTCGGACACCCTGAGTTCCAGATCTCCCCTTCCTCCTTCCCCCCGGGCGCACTCGACGGTGATGAGCCCCCCGCCGGGGCTGGAGGCGCAGGCGGCGACAGCGTTCTTGATCAGGTTCTCAAGAACCCATCCCAGCAGGATGCCGTTCCCCATTATCCTGGCTTCCGGGCATGAGTTCCTCTTCTCGAGGATGACCCCGGAGCCGAGAAGCCCCTTCCGAAGGCTGAAATAATCCACCGTTTCCTCTACTATGTCCCAGACCCGAAGCTGTGTGAGCTTCGGCTCCCTTCCCATCTGCCCGTACCTGCCGGCGATGCTGGCCAGCCTCTCAACGTCGGCGTTCATGTGGGCAACAGCCTCGGCGGTTTCCGGATTCGACATG
>CAYLXG010000064.1:0-9505 GCA_964387445.1 uncultured bacterium | reverse complement strand
AGTGAGGATAGGGGCGTGCTGAGCTGATGAGCGGTCTCCCTGGCAAAACCGATCCAGGACATGTTCCTTTCAGCGGCGACCTCCGACCGGAGGAAGATGAAGATCACCGCTGAAGCAGCAAGGAGCAGCCCCAGCTCCAGGAAAGGCATCATGCTCATCTCCGAGTCAAGTTCTGATGTGCCGTAGTAAAGGAACCCTATGGTGTCGCTTCTCACAAGGAGAGGCACAGGTTCGTTCTCCCTGCTCAGGTGCTCCATGCTGCGCCTGATCGTTTCGATCCTCTCGCCGTCGAAGCCGTCGGTCACCGCTCCGTCGACTATCTGGGGATGACCGTACTTGTCGGAAAAAATGGTGGGAAAATCAAGCCGGTTCACCACGTCGGCGAAGAGCCTCCTGGTGGAGACGATGATGTCCTCCCGCTCTTCGGGAAGAAGCCTGGCCGTTCTTATGTAAAGGGTGGTGTCTCCGCAGGCGCTGCAGAAACGCAGCTCACTCTCCTGTCCATGGAACTCCCCCGGAGATCCGCATACGGTGCATGACATTATCCCCTGGGGATCCCCGATCATGCTAAGGGGGTACTGAACCCCGGCCCAGAGCCTTGCTATTGTTTCGCAGTTCCTCCTGGAAGCGCTCTCCAGCCTGTCCACCAGGGAATGGGTGTAAAGGAGGAATACCCATATGGACAGGGCTGCGAGAATAATGAAAACAAGCCTCCGCCTGAAAGTGTTATGCATCCGTTCCCCTCATCAGCGGGTAAAGAAGACCAGCGCCCTCAAGCCTGGTCCCTCCTGGATCAGCGCGTTCTGGAAACCCGTAGTCATCGAACCGGAAAACGGTTTCCAGTGAAAGACGGATCCTTCTTCTTATGGCGGAGAGCCTCAGTGCCGCGTGGTCCCCCAGCCGGTACTCCGATCTGTCCGCCGGCGGCTTCACGCTTCCCATGGACATCTTCAGGACGCGGTCCATCTGAGGAGCTCCCAGCCCCTCACTGCAGTGGGATTCCAGGACAAGGCTTCCACCTGTCTCCACGGTATCCGCCCACAGGAACACCGCCTTCATGGCCTGGTAAAGGCTGATATCCAGAGGGGCTCCAGGGGTTACCACAAGGGAGCTGAAAGGTTTCTCCACAGGCACACCGTGAATCCCTGCGGCTTTCTCCGCCGCTTTCAGGAAGGAGCCTTCAGGCGATCCGAAGAACAGCTCTCCCATGGAGGTCCCATTGACCATCAGGCAGGGGGTCCTTTCATAGAGCATGCCCGCGCCCTCCTCCATGTCCAGGTGAACCGGGTTATCCCCCAGGCGACCGGCGGCGGATCCCGGGAAACAGGCGAGGAAGTGGTTCGCGGTTATGGTCTTCCTGCTGGCACAGCCTGGAAGGAACGACTTCCGCCCCCCGGTAAATCCGGCGAAGTAATGAGGTTCGACGGAGTTGATCCCCAGCACGGAACCCTCCAGCAGCCAGGGATGAAGCTCAACTGGTGTTCCTCTTGATGTCGTTCCAAGGAACACGTGGGAACCGTCATCGCAGTGGTTGCTGGTCTCCGGCATTCCCCTGCGGGCCAGTGTCCCCAGTATCCTCCTCCTCTCGGAGGGATCAGGTTCCCTGTGGGCCCCTGTGGCGAAGAGCACCCTGAACGATCCCCCCAGGAACGGTTCCAGCGCACCCAGGACAGCGGCGGGGGATGGCCTTGTGCCGTCGTTGACCACCAGGGTCAGCGGCGGCTCGAGCAGACCCAGCCCGGTGACGAAATCCTCGGGCACCTTCGATATGGACATACCGCTCCTGTCTGGATAGACTTCTTTCATCGAGAGAATAATATACGCCAGCCCTGGAGGTGCGACATGAATCTGCCCGTGAAGGGACGCTTCCTGCCCGTTGCTGTCCTTATCATCCTTGCCGTTCTTGCCGGAGAGGCAATGGCCAGAGCCGGCGGAGGACAGAGTTACGGAGGAGGGGGAGGTTCCTCGTCCGGCGGAGGAGGAGGGGACGGGCTTGGGATACTGGTCTATCTCCTGATCAGGCTCTGCATAGAGCAGCCATGCATAGGAATACCCCTGGTGATAGCCATAATCGTGATCTCCATCATCGTGAAGAAGAAAAGGGTTAAGGGCCAGTACGCGGCTATACAGAAGGCCGGTAACAGGAACCTGAATCAGCGCCAGGCCCCTGAGGCAAAACGCTCCGCGCTGGCCGGTCTCATGACCCGGGATCCGGAATTCTCCGAGGAAGGATTCCTGGCCATGGTCCGCAGGGCGTTCATCGAGGTTCAGAAGGGCTGGTCTGAGCAGGATCTGACCACCGTAAGGCGGTTCATCAGCGACGGGGTCAACGAGAGGTTCTCCCTGCAGATCCATATGCAGAAAAAGCAGGGGATCAGGAACCTGATGGAAGACGTGCAGGTTCTCTCTGCTGAAGTGGTATCGGTGGAGTCGGACAGGCATTTCGACACCATGCATGTGAAGATAACCGCGAAGGCCAAGGACTATGACGTAAGCCTCGAGTCCGGAAGGAAGATACGGGAGAACTACACAGGGACCTTCGTGGAATACTGGAGTTTCCTCAGGAGACCCGGTGCGGTCACAACCAGCGGCAGAGGGCTGGTGGAGGGGGTCTGCCCCAACTGCGGAGCTCCCCTGGAACTTAACGATTCCGGGAACTGCGGATACTGCGACGCGGTGGTCACCAGCGGCGAATACGACTGGGTGCTTGCGGAGATAACCCAGTCGGTTGAGTGGAGCACTTCATCGTCGCCGGAGAGGATCCCCGGCTATGGGGACATTGCGGCCCTGGACCCGGGATTCAACCTGCAGACGATAGAGGACACCGCTTCGGTGGTCTTCTGGAGATACATCAAGAGCTACTTCGACAACTCCGCGGACCCTGTGAGGAAGGTGGCCGCCGGGAGCTTCGCCGATTCCCTGGAAGGGCGGATCTCCCAGACCTCCCAGGGTGATTCCCACCTCTTCTTCAGCGATGCAGCCGTGGGGGCGGTGGAGGTTCAGGAGATAGCCGTGGGAACCGGGTTCGACAGGGTCCATGTCCTGGTGAAGTGGTCAGCCGCCAATGCATGGATCGACGGGAACGGAAAAGTATCTTCAACCGGTCCGAAGACCATACGCCCCAACCTATTCACCCTCATGAGGAAACACGGCGTCATGACCCTCGCCTCCTCCGGTCTCCACAGCGCCCACTGTCATGGCTGCGGAGCCCCTTACACCGGGGAGGAGGGCGGTTCCTGCGCCTACTGCGGCCGCCCCCTGAACGACGGAAGCGGCTCCTGGGTGCTGGAGGGGATCATGCCCTTCACCGGGGCCAGGGTAAACTCCGCCAGGATATCTCCGGTGGCGGGCGCTATGCCTGTATCCGCCGATATCCTCCTCATTGCAATGGCCCGGGTGATGCATTCCGACGGCAGGCTGGATCCCCGGGAGATGGAAATCCTGGAGCACTTCGCCTCCCAGAGGGGGATTTCCGAAGAAAGGCTGGGCACCATAATTGCATCTGCCTCTTCAGCCGACGCCCCCGTTCAGCCTCCATCCACCAGTTCAGAGTCAATGGAGCTTCTTCGGGCGATGATAAGGGTGTCCCTTGCTGACGGCGAGCTGGACCAGTCGGAGAAATCCCTTCTTGAAAGCTTCGCCAGGAGTGCCGGCATGTCCGCCAATGTGGTCTCGTCTACCATCGCCCGGGAACGGAAGTCCCTCTACAGGGAGTCGAAGAGGATGAAATGAGGTTCGTGAAGGACGAAGAGCACTTCTCCCTGATCCTGCAGGAGCTTGTCATGAAGGCCGCGGAGAGGGTGTGGATAGCCACCGCCAACTTGAAGGACCTTCACCTCCCGCAGGCAGGAAAAAGGGGAATTCCACTTCTCCGGCACTTCGAGAAGCTCCAGAGAAGCGGGGTATCCATCAGGATACTGCACGGAGGCGTCCCCTCCGCTCCATTCCGCCGTACACTGAACAGTACCCTGGAACTCAGGACCGGGGAGGGGTTCGAGATGCTTCACTGCCCCAGGAACCACGCCAAACTGATACTTGTGGACGGCAGGGGGGGCTACTGTGGAAGTGCGAATCTCACCGGCGCGGGCATGGGTGCCAGATCCCCCGGCAGGAGGAATTTCGAAACCGGTTTCTATACCGAGGACCCGTCGGTGACAGCCGAAATGGAGGAGTACTTCGACGGCATATGGATGGGCAGCCGATGTGGAGAGTGCAAAATGAAAAAGGTCTGCCCGCAGCCCGTCAGCGACCGGTGAGGTCCCTTACGAGCGCGTAGGCCTCGGGCGCTCTGGGGGTATGATACCTGACCTCTATGCGGCCCTCCCTTCCGGGTTGGGCCGCGGAGGGATCCACATCTATCACAAGGACCCGGTGGTCGAAGAGGGAGAACTTCACCGCTTCGGATTCGGCGCTCCCGAACGGGATATGAAGCACCTTCTTCCTGAAGGCGTAGCCCACCATCCTCACCCGGGAGATGCCCAGCGATCCCCAGGCGGTTTCCCTCTTGTTCCGGAAGTATCTGCCCGGCGCCTTGAAGAGGTGGTAGACCACCGTTATCCTCACGCCCTCCTGGAGAAAGAGGAGACCTTCCCCCTCCAGGACCTCCGCCGCTTTGCGTGGAAGCCGGGCAAGCCCGAACAGGGTCGACCCCTTTCCTTCAGGCAAAACCGCTCTCCGCCTTCCTCAGCCAGGAATTCGCTTCCCCCTCATTGAGGAAATACTCGAAGTGACCCTTCTCCGGCCATGCGGTGGATGCAAGCTCCTCGATCTGTATCCTGGTCAGGGGACCGCCCACGATGTTGGCGGACCTGTCCATTCCCCTGAGAAGGGCCAGCTGCATCAGTTCCCGGTGTATCTTCTGAACAGGCGCGGGCTGCACGGGGAAGAGACGGACATCGGCAATCACGTTCCAGGGTTCAGCGGAACCCAGGAGATCCATGGTCTCTTCAAGACTGCGCCGGTACTCCAGCGCTTCCTCGGTGGACCAGAAGCCCCAGACGCAAATGCGCACCAGCCTCTCGTCGGTATCCACGGCAATGCGGAATTTCTCGGTCAATGACACCCTCCAGTATCCTCGGGGTTCGAGTATAACACAGGGTAATTCCGCCGCAACGGTGAATATGCGTTTAGTCGCATGCCCCTTGACCCGTTGAGGGGTTTGAGCTATTAACAGAAACACGACACGGAGAGTGTCCGAAAGAGGAAGGAGATACAATGAGAAAAGGTCTTGTTTTCGGCCTTGCGATGATCCTGGCATCGGCAGCCGCTGCGCAGTGGTCGGACAACTTCGACTCCTACGACTCGGGATCCGGCATCTACGGACAGGGCGGATGGACATGCTGGGACGACAATCCCGCCTACGACGCATACGTAACCGGCGCCCAGTTCCAGAGTTCGCCCCATTCCCTCATGCCCATTTCCACATCCGATGTTGTTCAGGAGTTCAACATCACCGAGGGCAACTGGGAGATAAGCGCCTGGCACTACATCCCCTCAACAGCAACGGGCGATCAGTTCTTCATCCTTCTCACCTACTATGAGGGAGCCAGCAGCGACTGGGCCCTTCAGCTCAAGTTCGACAACGAAGTCGGGCAGATGTCGGTGCAGGAAGGATCAGGCCTCGTTGACATCATCGACGACCAGTGGGTAGAGGTCAAGGTGGAGATAATGCTCGGTGCCAACTCCCAGAACATCTACTACAACGGCAACTTCGTGGAGACCATTCCCTGGTCCCCCACCAGCGGCATCCTCGAGTTCGACGCCCTTGACATCTTCTCAGACGGCGGAGATCCCATTTACTGGGACGACATCGTGGTGGCCGAAGGCCAGTCCCTCCAGCCCGCCACCTGGGCATCCATCAAGGCTACCTTCTAGTCTGAACGGATAAGAAAAAGGCCGGGGTCATACCCGGCCTTTTTCTTATGGTGGCTTCTCTCTACCTGATCTCTATGTCTCCGTTGAGGGTGGTGATTGATATGCCGACCTCTCCGGATGGATCTCCGAAGGAGGCAGACTTCGAAGCTATCCCCACGACTATCTCCGGATCATGCTCCGGGTCTATGATCAGCTCCCCGGACATGGTCTCCGCGTTGCCTGCGGCTTCAGTGCCGAGCTCTATGGTCACACCTGCATTCACCGTTCCCACCGAGAGGTCCTCCACCTGTTCATCCAGTATCAGCACGATGGTTCCGTTCACCATATCCACCCGCTGCAGTCCCGGCGATCCCTCGACCCTTACCTCGCCGTTCACGGCCTCTATACCCGCGGCGCCATGAAACCCTGAAAGCGCTGCCTCTCCGTTCACAAGGTTAAGCTCGGCCGTGCCCATGGCTTCCGACAGCTCGATGCTTCCGTTCACCTGGGCAAGGTCATAATTCAGTGAAACACTCCGGGGAACCGACAGAATGAAGTCCACACTGCAGTCTACGCACCTGTCCCAGTCATCGCTGTAATCCACCGACAGGCCCAGTCCGCTGTCGGTTGAAACGATCACCTCCAGGGCCTCCAGCTCTTCCTCCGACCCGCAGGTTACGGTCCAGGCGGCCTGAACCAGCCCGGAGTCACTTCCCTCGACAAGAATGCTTCCGCTTATGTTCTCCACTGAAACCCGCATCCCGTCAGCGGCGGGCAATTCCACGGATCCTGTTTGGACAGCCTCCTCGGCAGCTGCGCCGAAGGGCAGGAGCAGAGCAACGAAGAACCAGATACCCATTCTCATGGACGTCTCCTTTCCAGGGTGCCGAAGTTGATTATAGCCGGAGGTTCCCGAACGTCAAATCAGCCCCGGGTCTCCCCGGGCTTCAGAAGCGAGTGGCATTCCTCGAGAAGGGATGGAATGTCGAGGTGCTGGGGGCAGTGCTCGACGCACCTGCCGCAGGATGTGCACGCATCGGCCCGGGCTGACTGGTCGAGCATGGCATAATGACCCCTGGCCCTGCTTATGTCATCGTACATCGAGGATATGTTGTAGTACTCGAAGATCCATGGAACAGCTACTCCCAGAGGGCAGGGGAGGCAGTAGCCGCAGAAGGTGCAGCCTATTCCGGCCCTTTCCTCATAAGCCTTCCTCACGGAATCAATAACGGCTCTTTCCGAGGCATCCATGCATCCTGGAGCGGTTTCACACGCAATCCTCATGTTCTCCCGCACCTGTGCAGGGGTGCTCATTCCGCTGAGGACCATTGTTATCTCACTCTGGTCCCAGAGCCATCTCAGGCCCCATTCCGCCATCGTTCTGTCTGGTGAGGCTTTACGGAAGATCTCGCCGATCTCCCGGGGAGGCTCCTTTGCCAGCTGACCTCCCCTCAGGGGTTCCATGGCCACCACCGCAAGCCCCTTCTCAGCCGCAAGGCTTATTCCTCTGGTGCCCGCCTCCCTCTCGGCGTCCATGTAGTTGTGCTGAACCATGGTCATGGTCCAGAGATCGAACTCCTCGATTATTCTGCGGAACAGCGGATACATGTCGTGGAACGAGAATCCCAGGTTCCCTATCACTCCCTCCGCCAGCTTCTTCTCCGCCCATCGGCGGAAGCCGGCTTCCTTCATCCTCTCCCACCAGTCCCTCTGGAGGGCGTGGAGGAGATAGAAGTCGATACGGTCCACCTGCAGCCGCTCCATCTGAACATCGAAGTACCTGTCCAGGTCTTCGTGCTTCTCCACGAGCCAGCATGGCATCTTCGTGGCGATCCGCACCTTCTCCCGGTAGCCGTCGGCAAGGACCCTTCCCAGGAAGCCTTCGCTCCCTTCCCCATGGTAGTTCCAAGCCGTGTCCAGGTAGTTCACCCCTGAATCTATAGCTTCCCGGACCAGCTTCAGCCCGGCTTCTTCGTCTATTTTTCCGTATTCACCGTCTATCACCGGCATCCGCATGATCCCGAATCCCAGGGCGGAAACCTCCCAGTCCAGGCTGCCGAACTTCCTGTATCTCAAGGTGTTCCTCCGCCTTCCCCGATCTTCTCTCCCAGCCAGAGGATGTTGGCCGCAAGGGCTCCCAGGGTGGAGAGCCCTTCTGAGTCCCCCGCCACCTCTCCGGGCCTCAGACCGTAGCCCACCGTCCAGTATCCGCTTCCGGGAATGATCATCTGGTTCAGGTGAAAAAAGTTGTTCACCGCATGGAAAGCCTCCACCGACCCGGCCCTCCTCACGGCCACCACAGCGGCGCCGATCTTCCTTCGGAACATCCTTCTGTTAACCATTCCCACCAGACCGGCCCTGTCGATCAGCGCTTTCACCTCTGTGGAGACATTTCCGAAATAGGTTGGCGTGCCTATCACCACCGCATGGGAGTCGATCATCTTCTCTATGAGGGCGTTCATAACGTCCTCATCAATGGCGCACCGGCGGTCGAGCCTCCTGCCGCACTCTCCGCAGGCGGCGCAGCCCCTGAGGGCCTCTCCCCCCAGCTGGAACCTCTCCACCACGGCTCCGCCGTTTTCCAGGTGTTCCCTCAGGGCATCCAGCATCATGTCGGTGTTGCCGTTCCGCCTGGGGCTGCCGTTCACAAGCAGTGCCTTCATATTGTCCCCTTAAGTTTCTATGGTTTCCGCAAGCTCTTCCAGGAGATCTCCCGCCCTGCCCTCCAGGGCGGCTGCCTCGTCCAGCAGCTCAACCTTCTTCCCCACTGGGGTTTCCTTGTGTGCCACCCCGGAGAGATTGCCGGCGATCCGGCCGTACAGGGACGAGAGTTCGCCGGCGGTCACGGAGCATCCCGGGTAGGCTTCGGCTATCTCCCTGAAGTAACCGGAAGCCATCTCCCTGCATTCCGACCATACCGTTCCGTTCCACCAGTTGCCGTGGCTTTCCCCGTGCCCGTTCAGCACACCGGTCTTCCAGGCTCCGTACGCTTCGATGCCGGAGACTGAGTCCCCCACCGGACTGACAGGGTTTCCATGAAGCTGGTCCAGGGCGAAAAGGAGGCTTCTCTGTATGCAGAAAGCCGGTTCCAGGGGCTCCACTTCGTGGAAGCTGTAGAAACAGGCATGGATCTCAGTGGATATCTCCTCCCACGACCCGTAGCTGAGCCTGGCCGGCGGGAAATCGCACTCCCATGGCTGAACGCAGAAGAAACCGGTCTGGTCGTACCCTGAAATGATCTGATTGTCCATGTTCAGTATGGAGCAGGGATGCCCCCTGTCCAGCTCATCCCTGAGCCTGCCTTCCAGCATGGCCCGTTCCTCAGGGGTGCTGTTCCCGTGGAAGAATCCGTGGAAGTTCATCACCACCCCGGAGTTCTCCAGAAGGGATATGAAGGGTTTCATGTCCCACAGGTACGGCCCGCTGGGGCAAAGGTCCCCGCTGATGTTCATTATGAAGGCATGTCCGGTCCTCCCGTAGAGGACCGGCGGGGGAAGTTCCCTGCCGAAGAACCTGCATACCCCGCTCACGACCCCCATGAGAGAAGTGTTAAGAGGTGGCTGGCTGATCTCAAGCCTCATCTTTACTCCCTTCTTTCATTCAGTGCGGCCCTATTGCCCGGTAATTGTCCGGCGGCAGGGAATCCACCGCC
>CAYLXG010000063.1:0-13540 GCA_964387445.1 uncultured bacterium | reverse complement strand
ATATTCTGAGTGGTGGAGAGGCTTCCAGGGCATGACACCGGAGGAGAAGGGCAAGATACTCTTCTACATGACCGAACTCATTCGCCTTGAGACAGGCGATCCAGAAGCCTCGGTGGAGTTCCTGGGATACTGACCGCATCCATCTCGAGCCTGTCCCCCCATGTCCCCGGTATCGATCGATGAACGCCGCTTTGTACCTGCGGCATGCCCCAGTACATCGCTGAAGCAACTTATCCGGCCAACCTGTCGAGAAAGGGTGGGTAGGCTGGATCTTTTTTAGTAGTTTTGGGGGAAGGTTGGAAGGAAGAGTCATTACATGTGTGGGATTTCCGGTATCGTGGGCCTCGCCAGCCCATTGTCGGAGTCCGACCATATGCAGGGCAGGGGGATGACCTCCATGCTCTGCCACAGGGGTCCGGATTCCACGGGATTCAGATACGATGACCGGTGTTTCCTCGGGAACACCCGGCTCAGCGTTATCGATCTGTCAGCGCAGGCCGATCTGCCCATGTGCAGCGCTTCAGGGGATGTATGGCTTGCGTACAACGGAGAGATCACCAATTTCAGGGAGCTTCGTGAAGAGTTCAGGCTCGACGGGAAGTACACCTTCAAGACCCATTCCGATACCGAAGTTCTCCTGCATCTCTATCAGGAGCTTGGGATCAAGTGCGTCGATCATCTCTCGGGGATGTTCGCCTTCGTCATCTACGACAGGCGCCGGAGAAAGGTCTTCATCGTAAGGGACTTCTTCGGAACAAGACCATTGTTCTGGATGAAGCTGAATGACAGGCTGTACTTCTCATCGGAGATCAAGTCATTCTTCAAGGTGCAGGGTTTTACTCCGAAGGCGAACCCTGAAGCGATATTCCATTACTTCTCCCTGGCCTACATACCCGGAACCCTCACCGCCTTTCAGGGGGTGCATGAGCTAGACGGTTCTCACCTTATCGAGATCGATCTGGATTCCCCCGGGGAACCTGCCCCCTGGGAGTATTACAGGATCCGGTTCGCCCCCGACCACGGAATGACCCTGAATGAAGCCGAGGAGGGGTTCTATGAAGCAATTCTCGAAGCCACCGACAGGAACCTCATAGCCGACGCACCTGTGGGAACCACACTCTCGGGAGGGCTGGACAGCAGCTCCATACTGGGCCTTGCCAGGGTGCTGGGGAAGTCCAGCGAACTCCATTCCTTCTCCCTCAGGGTGAAGGAGACCAGTTTCGATGAATCACGCTATCAGAGGGCCATGGCGGAATACGCCGGATCCATTCATCACGAGATAACCGTTAGCCCCGACTATGTGAGGGAAAACCTTTTCAGACAGATGGCCTTCATGGACGAACCAATAGGGGACGGCTCGGCGATACCATTTTTCCTCCTTTCCAGGGAAGCGCGCAGATATGTCAAGGTACTCCTTTCCGGGGAGGGCGGGGACGAGATCTCCAACGCCTACGAAACCCACATGGCGAACTATATCTCCCGTCTCTACAGAAGGTTCGTGCCCGGGTTCATGAGGAATGCCGCCGCTTCCATGGCGGGGAAGCTTCCCGTATCCTGCAGCAAGCTCAGTTTCGACTTCCTTGCCAAGAGGTTCACACAAGGGGCAGAACTGCCCGCCCCGAAGGCCCACCTCTTCTACAGGCACGTGGTGGACCGGCAAGAAAAGCTGGAGATGATGCCCTGGGCCAGGGATATTCCTGAAACCGAGTGTTTCTTCTGCGATCTTTTTCACTCTCTGGATTACGAAAGTGAGTTGGACAGGCTTGCCCACATGGACATGAAATACTTCTTCATAGGTGATCTCATGCAGAAGAACGACAGGATGTTCATGGCCAACTCCGTGGAGGCCAGGTTCCCCTTCATGGACAGGAAGGCGGTGGAGTTCTTCACCACCATTCCCTGCAGATACAAGATCAGGGGGCTCACGAGAAGGTATGTGGAAAAAAGGGCAATGAAGAGGGTACTGCATCCGAAGGTAAGGAGAAGGCAGAACTTCGGCATCGAGCTTCCCTATTCCCTGTGGTTCAAGGAGTCGCTCTATGAACTGGGCAGCACCTATTTCTCAAGGGACAGGGTGGAAGAAACCGAGCTTCTGGACCACCGATGCGTGGAGAGGCTGTGGTCCGAACATCTGGCGGGGAAGAGGGACAACGGCAGGGCCCTGTGGTCCATACTGAACTTCCTGATCTGGTTCGAGCTGTTCATCAGGGGTTCCGGCTACAGGGATTACCTCACCGGCGATCAGACCGGTTAAAGGGTTCGTTTTTCCTTAGAAGATGTCCTGCTTCCCTGAGACCCAGGCCCAGGGAGTAAACCGCAGCCATCGAGATGATCATCGAGAAGATGTTCATGAACCCGTGATCCAGTATCGCAACCGTGAAGGCCGTGCTCTCATCTATGCCGAAGCTCCCCAGCAGCACCACCATCGTTCCCTCATAGAGACCAAGTCCGTTGGGCGTGAACGGCACTATCTTGGCCACGGTGGAGAGGAGCATCACGAAGGCGGTCTCCGCGAAGGAGAGCCTTACCCCCAGCGCTGTCAGGAAGATCAGGAGGGTTAGAATGTCGAAGATCCAGACGAGCATGGACACGAAGAACACGGCGAGCAAGCCGCCCGGGGAACTCCTGAACTGCTCCGAGAGCTTTTCCGCCGAGTCCCTCAGCCCTTTCACCGGCCCTGTAAGAAGCCTTCTGAACCTGTCAGGACGAAAAACGAAGACCCAGCCAGCCGCAGCAAGGAACAGCATGATCAGGCTTATCGCGATCAGATAGGTTGACTGGCCTGCGGCAACCGACCGGGAAACACAGGCTGAACTCACCAGGGCAAGGGCAATCACCGCCGCAAGGTCCATGGCCCTCACTGCGAACGCGGTGAAGGCTCCTTCCCTGTAATCCATTATCCCCGACCTGTGAAGATACGCCACTTTGAGGGTGTCTCCCAGCTTGGCGGGTATGAACTGGTTGGGCAGGTCGGCGATCAGCTCCACACCCAGTGAAAGGAAGAGACCAGTTTCGCAGCCAGCCAGACGCAGCAGTTTCTTCAGCCGAAGCCCCCTGAGCAGCCAGGATATGGAATACACCGCCACAAGCGGGATGATCACCAGTGGATCCACCAGCCTGAGATTCACAAGGAAGTCCTGGATCCCGGTGCGCAGGGCGATGAGGATCAGGATCCCGAGTCCGGCGAGGGCTGAGAGAACCCACAGGAAGGCCCTCCCTCCCCTGGTGCCTTTGGCTGGATCAGCCATGGGGTCTTCCGGTTAACACCGCCTGTATCACCCTTCCTTCAGTGTTCAGGGTGAATAATACAGTCTCAGGGCTGGTCCACCAAGCCTGTATCAGCATGGCACTGAGCGGTTATGTGAACACAGGGCGGGCATTGCAAGGATAGGGTCACTGCTGCCCTGGAGCAGGATCGGTTATAATGCCAGGGCAATCAAAGATTCCGCCGACGGGAGGTACCGATGAAAAGCGTTTTGATCCTCATGCTGCCCCTGGCCGCCATGTGGGCCTCGACGTTCGAACTGGGCTCCATGGAGGGTCAGTTCTCGTCACCCTTCGACTGTTGAGACTGCGTTCAGCACTGCCAGGAGGTAGTCTTGCAGGAGGACATCGGTTTCGCAATGGAGATATGCTCGATTACCTACGTGCGCCCCTACAGCTGCAGCGGCTGGGCGGGCAGCTTCTCCATGAAGATGGCCCATGTGGCAATCGATCAGCTCTCCGAGACATTTGCCGACAACTATGAGCCGGGATCTCTTCAGGAAGTGGTCTTCATCGACTCTCTTCCCCTGGCGGGAGCATCCGGAAGTACCCTCACCATCACTTTCGATCAGCCGTTCTGGTACAACGGCGTCGACAACTTGCTGATAGACATTTACTACCCCGACGGGTGGGCCTGTGCAGGGGTTCACAACTGGGAAGCCGGTCCCGCAAGAAGCCTGGTGGACCTGTTCCCGTACAGCGGAAGCGCAGGCGCCACAGGTGAACTGTTCACCAAGGTTCCCTACATGATCCTCGAGGGCGAGCTGGAACTCATGGGAATGACCTTCGGCGGAATCAAGGTGGAGCTGGGAACACAGCGGTAGGTTGTCTCACACGATGGCCAGCAGTCCCCATGCTCCATCTGGAGTCCACAATGTTTCCACCGTACCCGGGAACAATGCCGGAGACATGATCGAAGACAACTTCTATAAGGGTGCCCTCCTCCAAGGGTCGTGATACACCCGGCAGTTTGACGCTGACAAGGGTTTCCGGGTCGCGGCAAGTGAAGAAATCCATTCCATAACCTGAAGAATGTTCAGGGTTACATCATAGTGGTATTCCCGGGGCATCGTGCTCCCCGGCGTCCACAACCTCAGCGGTGCAGATGTATGAAGCCAGCGCCTACGCTCCAGCTCCGATTGCCAGGGTTAAGGCCAGGAACAATGTGATCACTTCTCTTTTCATTTCAACTTCCTTCCAGCTCCATACCGAAGGGTACCATCAGCAGGCTCAGAGTATTCCAATGCGGTCTGTAACTGGTTTTCTGTTGCCGAATTGCCTCCCATGAAAATCACGGAATTACCAGAATACTCCATGGGATCACATCATTATCCAAAAATAGCTTAATACTGATTGATAGATGAGTATTGACATCAAAGAGATTTCATATGAGCTTACATCAGAACTTCAGATGGATTTACAATCATTGAAATTGGAGGCAATAAATGAAAGGGCACCATATTTGCATCTTTCTTGTGATTCTTCCTTCGGTGTGCTTCTCCCAGTGGTACAGGTTCCACGGAGATTCCCGGAACACCGGCCTTTACCCCGGGGGCGAGGGAAGGGGCGGCCAGTACGGAGTGATGTGGACCTATCCCATAAAGAATAACCTCTTCTCTTCACCTGCAATGGCCGATATCGACCTCGACGGACTTCCTGAAGTGGTTATCGGCTGTGGATCGGATACACTCTATGCTCTGAACGGAGAGGACGGTAGTGTTCTGTGGCTTTATGTCTCAGGCGACGGACTCATCTATTCATCTCCAGTGGCGGGAGACATCGACGGAGACCTGATGCCAGAGGTGGTATGCGCCTCCTACGGTTCCCTCAGGGCGGTGGAAGGCGAGTCGGGAGAGCTTCTCTGGGAAGTGAACATTGACGGGGGGCCGGCCATCTCGCCCTGCCTGGCGGACCTCAACGGCGATGGAACCCTTGAAGTTGTGTTTGCCGGCATGGTTGGCACAAGGGCATTCAGCGGAGCCGACGGGTCTGAGATATGGAGCCTCCCGAACTACACTTCTGCTTACTACGGTTCCACGGTTGCCGAGGATGTTTTCTCCGACGGCTCCTTCGAGGTCATCGGCTTCACTTCTGAGCCGGAGCCCTCGATGTCCCTGATGAAGGGTGAAGACGGCACTATCCTCTGGACAACCGTTGTTCCTTCATACGCCGGTCAGATGCTTACCCCGGCTTCGGCCTTTGCCGATCTGGATTCCGACGGAACTCCGGAGATAATCAGCTGCAGCGGCTGCCGTCATGTGTATGTGCTTGATGCCCTCGATGGATCCCTTCTGTGGTCCCATAACCTCACCAGCAACATCTACGCTTCTCCGGTGGTGACAGATACCGACGGCAACGACTCCCTGGAGGTCATAGCGGGCCGCCTCAACACTATGGAACTGGTAGCCTTCTCCTGCTCCGGTGAGGAGATGTGGCAGGCATCCCTCGAGTACATGCCCGGGAGCACCGCCGCCGCGGCGGACATAGATGGCGACGGTGTGATGGAACTGATCCAGACCACCACCAACGGCAACTATTCGGCGGTTCAAATCATAGACGCCGTAACGGGAGAGGAGGAGTGGAGCGTTATGCACACCGGTTCCCTTTCCTCCTCCGTGGCAATAGCCGCCCTGGATAACGACGGCTACCTCGAGTTCGTATACTGCCGGGACACCGAAGGGGTAGTTGCAATGCGAACCGGCCTGGAGGGCATCGATCCTGCCCCGGGGGACTGCTTCGGGCTAAGGGTTTCACCTAACCCCTTTACAGGCAGCGCCACCATCTCCTTCTTCATCGGGGAACCGGGCAATACCCTTGTGGAGGTCTTCGACATCTCTGGCAGGAAGGTTGCCACACTGAACGACTCCCATATGAACCAGGGATCCGGTTCTATTCAGTGGAACGGCATGGGCAACAGCGGAGAAGCTATTCCCCCGGGAGTCTATGTATGCCGGGTGATCAGCGGCGGGATCGAGGAGACAAAACGCTTCTGTGTGCTCTGAGCGGCAGCGAATCTGGAGGAGTATGAGCAGCAGGAATCTTCTTTTCATGGTGCCGCTGGTCTTGTTCTTTGTGAATGTTTGTATTTTCCTTCCCTTTCTTTCCGACGACGCACTTATCTCTCTTCGATACTCCTCCAGGTTCGTTTCCGGTCAGGGGCTTACATGGAATGACGGAGAGAGGGTCGAGGGCTATTCGGATCTCCTCTGGGTACTTCTTGTCTCGGGTCTGCTGGCAGTGGGGCTTCCCGGAATCCTTTCTCTGAGAGTGCTGGGTATCCTCTTTTCGGTACTGTTCCTGGCTGGCATTTTTGCCCACTACAGGGATAAGCGGCTCATTGTCCTTGCCCCGCTGCTCTTCGCGGCACTGTCGGCTCCTCTGGCGGTCTGGGCTGTTGGAGGGCTGGAGCAACCGCTGGTTCTTCTCCTTGTTTCCCTGTCAGTTCCCCTTCTCTGGAGAGCAATGGATAGAGGAAGGGCCTCTTCATGGATACTCTCGTCGATACCCCTGGCATTTCTCTGCCTGACAAGGCCCGATGGGGCTCTGTTCACCGTGTCTGCATTTCTGGCGGTTCTTTGCTTTGGAGGAGGCAGGAAATCTCTGTGGCTTATTCTTCTTCCGGTTCTATTCATCTCTGGCCAGACACTCTTTCGACTTCAGTACTACGGCGACTGGATACCCAATACAGCAAGAATAAAGGTGCAGCTTTCCCCGAACACGGCCCTTTGCGGCGCGAAGTACGTGATCACAGGTCTTCTGGCCCTTTTCCCCCTTTCTGCCCTCTCCCTGGCCTGCTTCCTGAAGGGAGTTCGATCGAGGTGTTTCAGGCTTGTGCTGCCAGGCGTCATGGCGGGGTCATGGCTTCTGTACATCCTGGCAGTGGGGGGAGACTTCTTCCCCGCATGGAGACACTTCCTTCCGGTTGTTCCTCTCTTCACCTGGCTATCAGCTGAATTCCTTTGCAGCATTTCCGGCGGGAAAGGCCTTTCGCTCTTGACGCTGCTCGCCCTTATTCCATTCGTGGTGGTGCAGTACACCCTGCCCCCTAACAGGGCTGGCCTTGAGGAAAACTGGGAATGGGATGCCCGGGTAACCGCCCTGGCTCTCAGGGAAGCCTTTGGTGATGTTTCACCGCTAATTGCAGTTACCGCAGCCGGCTCCATTCCATACTGGACAGGATTTCCTTCTTTGGACATGCTGGGCCTGAACGACAGATATCTGGGGATGCACCCCGGACATGGTCAGGGCGAATGCATACCCCTTCACTCTGTGTGCAACACCGAATACATTCTTTCCAGAAATCCCGACATCGTCAGTTTCAATGCAGCCGGGGACACAAGCGGCCTTCCTGTTGCACGGGCACTGGTTGCCGATCCCCGGTTTACGGGATCTTACAGAAGAGCGGTGTTCAGGGGAGATTATCCCTACACCAGGTACGGTCTGCTCTGGTTCAACAGGAACAGTGATGTTCTGGGCGTCAGGGTCAGCGGCGATACTCTCAGGATACCCCCCTGGTTCCTTGGTGGAAACAAGCGCACAATCTGCTTCCTCGCAAACGGGGTGCCCGGTATTTCCATTACTCCCGGCCGCCCTGCCCAGGGGGTTTTCCCGGAACTGGCCGAGGCTTCCTGGCAGTGCATCAGCCCCTCGGACGTAAGCGTCCGCATTGGTTCGAACTGTTCCCTTGAGGTAACAGCATCAGACTCTCTGTTCCTGAAGGAGCTGGTGCTTGTCAGAGGTGAAACCCTCTGTATTGTTTCTGAAAGCGGCCTCCGGCAAAACTGGTAATACCCTATGCAATGTTACAAACATTGTAACAGATATGGGTGTATTTGTTACAAGGATCGTATTATGCTCAGGCAACTAGTTTTGCGTTCTGATGTGATTGATATGGATGCAGTTAAGCACAACAAACAGAGTATTGGCCATATCCCGACTATTCGGCGGGAGCGTATCAGACCCCCGGGAGTTATAGTACCCGGGTCCAACCACGAACAAACAGAACGGAAGCCAGAATGACAGGCGAAATCGCGGCCCTGGGAACCGCCCTTTGCTGGACCGTTACGGTGATGTCATTCGAAGCCGCCGGGAAGCGGGTGGGAGCCCTTCCGGTGAACATCATCCGCCTGTTCGGGGGGCTTCTTTTCCTCTCCATCTACAGCACGATCACCAGGGGCATTCCTCTGCCACTGGACGCAAGCGGCAGCCAGTGGCTCGGGCTGGGGCTCTCCGGGATCATCGGATTCGTGATAGGCGACATCTGCCTGTTCTGGGCATTCATCCTCATAGGCAGCCGGATAACCATGGTGATCTACGCCCTTGTTCCCCCGGTCACCGCCTTTGCCGGCTGGGTGCTCCTGGGGGAGACCCTCACCCCTCAGCAGTGGCTGGGCCTTACCATCACCGTCACCGGCATCTGCATGGTGATTCTCATACGGGAGAAGAGCAGGATGAAGCTGGCCCACCCCATGAAGGGGATACTCCTGGCGGTGGGGGGCACACTGTGCCAGGCGGCTGGTCTGGTGCTCAGCAAGCACGGCCTGGGCGGCTACGACGCCTTCGCCGCAACCCAGATCCGCATAATCGCCGCCATCGCCGCCATCGCCGCCTTCGCGGTGATCGTGCCGGCGGCGGGGCTCACAGGCAGGGTAAAAGCGGCTATACAAAATGGAAGGGCCATGGGCGTCATATCCCTGGGTTCCTTTTTCGGCCCGTTCCTGGGCGTGTCCCTCTCCCTGGTGGCGGTAAGCCTCATCGAGGTGGGAATAGCCTCCACCATTATGTCCATGGTGCCGGTGTTCATCATCTTCCCCGAGGTGGCCTTCATGGGCAAGCGCCTCCGTCCCCTGGAAGTTGCCGGTGCGGTGGTCGCCGTGGCCGGGGTTGCGCTGGTGAGCCTGTAACCCTATTCGATCACATAGATCCCCGTATAACTCGATGCATAAAGCTTCGTGCCGTCTGGGCTGCAGTCTATGTACCTGAAGTAATCCGATCCCGGGGTATCGATCACATGAACGAGCTGCTTCAGCTCAGTGTCTATCACGCCTATGCATTCGTCCATGGCCACATAGACGTATTCCCCACCGGGATGCATACAAATCTGCCCTGTGCCTGTGGGCATGGTCATCAGAGCCGCGCTGGTTCCGGTGGGCAGGTGTATCACTCCGATCCCCCTGCCGTAGTGGTTGTAGTAAAGGTATTCCCCGTCGGGTGAAACACACAGGTGATCCGGACTCTCGAAAGCCGTGGGAATGTAGTCAGTTACCTGCATCATCTGAGTATCCACTACGGCTATGTCGTCGGAGTTCGTTCTGGAGACATAGGCGGTCTCCCCGGATGAAGAGCAGCAGGCCCTCCGGGTGTTGTAGGCGTATGTCGCTATCAGCCCGGAAACCTGAAGTGTGGTCACATCTATAATTCTGACGCATTCACTGGCGGACATGCAGACATATATCTCGTTCCGGCCCGGGACATGACAGATCCCCCTGGCGTTCTCTCCCGGGAGGGATATTACCTTCACCAGGTTGTTGGTGGAAGCGTCGGTGACCACCACCGCAGAGATGTATGTGTTGTCGGTATTCTCGTACCACACCGAGAAGAGGTACTCGCCATTTTCGTCGGTGCAGCAGGCGTCGAGGTATCCCCCCCCGGTGTACTGGAAGATGTCATCCACTGTATCAGTAGCGGTGTCTATCTTGTAAATGTTGCCGCCTGAGAATGCTGTTGCGAAAGCGCTGCCCCCTTGGGTCGAGAAGCAGACGCCTCGGCTTCCGGGGACATCCACCACCCCCGTTACCGTGTGGGGGAAATCCAGCGGGTATTCGGCGTACACGGAGATCTCGTTGCTCCAGGCCAGGTATCCTGCGGTATCGGAGGTCAGCACCGAGTAATGGTATGTGTTCATTGCCTCGATGGTGGAGTCGGCGAAGGACACGGCGGCGGGATCCGTTGTGGAGAAAACAAGGTTCAGCGATGTGGTGTCCTGCTCTGCCACACCTTCGGTGAGGGACCTGTAGAGCCGGTAAGACTGAAAGTCGCTGTCGGGGCACTGGGTCCATTCCAGCTGCGCCTGCCCCTGTGCGGTGCTGTCGCCGGAAAGGGTAGAGGGCGTTGGCGGAATATCGAAGGTAGCGGTTTCGTTGCTCCAGCTGCCCAGCCCTTCACTGTCCGTTGTGAGAAGGGCGTAGTAGTAGTTCGTGCCCCCTGTGAGTGTAGAATCGGAAGCGGAGGTGAAAGTCCTGTTCAGGGCACCGCACACAAGCACCATGGACAGGGTGTCCTGGGAAGCCACCGATGGAAGGGGGGACCGGTACAGGCGATAGGAATAAAAATCCGACGACTGGCATTCTGTCCAGCTGAAAAAAGCATGTTCTCCCGTGAGACTGTCCAACTGCAACACCGAAGCCTCAGGTGGCACTTCCGGAGAGGAGGGGTCGTCGCAGGAGCAGTTTGAAACTGCCAGAACTATGCAGACGGCACACATCGAAAAACGAATGATCTTCATGGTTCCTCCTCATTTCGCCTGAACTCACTCTAATATGCGATATGACTGGCTCAATAATTTCTTGCTGCTGCAAAACAGTGTATCAGTAGTAAGATAAACATGGATGCCCAGTGCTCACCAGCTTGTCAAACAGATGATCGGTGCCTGAGTGTGGAAGATCCCTCTACCTTGGGTAACCCTCCATTCCCAGCTCCCGCCAGAAGAAGGCGTACTTCTCCGCGGCGCGGTCCAGGGATTCATTCAGGCCGACTGCTCCTCCATGACCTGCCGCCGGGGTTATGCGCATCAGTATCGGGTCGTCGCCCGCCTGGGCGGCCTGGAGCCTTGCGCCGTACTTGAAGCTGTGCCCAGGCACCACCCTGTCGTCATGGTCCGCGGTGGTCACAAGCACCGGGGGATACTCCACGCTCCCTCTAATGTTGTGATAGGGGGAATAGCCCAGCAGGAAATCCACATCCTCGGGATCGTCGGGATCTCCGTACTCCGACTTCCAGTACCAGCCGATGGTGAACCGGTGGAAGCGCATCAGGTCCATTACACCCATGGCCGGGGAGGCGGCGCCGAAAAGGTCCGGCCGCAGGTTCAGCACCGCGGCCACCAGGGTTCCCCCGTTGGAAGCTCCTGAGATGGCTATTCTCTCCGGGGACGTGTAACCGGAGTCGATAAGGAACTCCGCCGCTGCGATGAAGTCCCTGAACACCGTGGGCCGGTTCTCCTGAACTCCCGCGAGGTGCCACTGGGTGCCGTATTCTCCCCCTCCCCTTATGCAGGGGGCGGCGTACACTCCCCCCATTTCCAGCCAGGGGATCAGGCCCCGGTTGAAATAGGGTCCCATGGATACGCCGAAGCCCCCATAGCCCGAGAGCATCACCGGGTTGGACCCGTCCATCTTCATATCCGCGGGATACACCAGGAACATTGGGATACTGGTACCGTCGAAGCTCTCGTAGTACACCATGGTCTCGGCGAAATTCGAGAGGTCCGCATCCACATCAGGTTCCCAGAGGAGGGTGCTCTCGTCGGAAACAACATCGTACCTGTACACCGCCCCTGGGTTCAGATACGATGAGAAGGTGTAGAAGGTCTCCGTGTCGGCGAGCATGCCGCCGAAGCCCCACGCGGAGCCTCTGCCAGGCAGTTCAACCTCGCCAAGGAAGTTGCCTTCACTGTCGTAGCGGAGAACGGTGTCGCAGCCTTCCCACTGGTACTTTGCCAGAAGGGTCTCCCCGCCGTTCAGTATCGTAACCCAGTCCAGGGTCATTTCGGATTCCGGTATTATTTCCACCCAGTTCTCCCGCTCCGGGGAGGAGGGGTCCACCGCCACCACCCTGAACCTGGGGGCATCAAGGTTGGTCATCATGTAGAAGATGCCGTCAACCGCCTCCAGCATGTAGTAGGAGGCGTCGAAGTCATCCAGCAGCTCCACCACCTCCCTGTCCTCGGACTCCATGTCGATGTAGAAAATGCCGTTGGCGGCGGCTATGTTCGCATCGTAGACATAGAGGCTCAGGTACCCCTTGTCCTCTAACATGCTGGCGTAGATCATCCAGTCGGGTTTGTCCGCCCTCTGGTAGACAAGACTGTCGGTCTCCTGGGGGGTGCCCAGCCTGTGGAAGAGAAGCTTCTGGTTCCTGTTCTCCTGGGTGTACTCCTCCCCCTCCTCAGGCAGGTCGTACAGGCTGTAGTAAACCCCGGAATCATCCTCGTTCCAGGACACACCTCCCTTCAGCCAGTAGAGTGTGTCCTCCAGGGCTTCCCCCGTTTCCAGATCGGTGAAGTGCACCGTCTGCCAGTCGGAGCCTGCGGTGCTTGTGAGCCAGGCCATCAGGGTACCGTCATCGTTGATGATCGAACCGGAGTAGGACCGTCTGTCGTCGGAGAAGGTGTTCGGGTCTATGAGCACCGTAATCTCTCCGCCTATGCTCTCCGCGGTGCAGAACACCGAGTGATCCTGCAGCCCTTCGTTGATGCTGAAGAAGTACCGGTCGCCCCTCCTGTAGGGCATTGAGATGTAGAAGAAGTCGTAGATCTCTTCAAGCCTTCCCCGGATCGGCTCAAGGACGGGCACCGAGCCTATGTATGACTCCCAGAGTTCCCCCTGGGCTTCCACCCACTCAAGGGTGGCCTCTGAATCAACATCTTCAAGCCACCTGTAGGGGTCCGCCACCGGGGATCCGAAGTAGTCGTCAACCACATCCCCCGGCGGGGCCGGGGGGTACTCGAGACCCGCTGCGAAAACGGAAGCAAGCACGATAAGCCAGTTCATGATACCTCCAGACAAGAGCCGCGAAGCCGCAGAAAAACAGCATTATCAGAAACTCATTTCGTCTGGACAATATTGAATTCAGGGGCTAAAAGGCAAATAATGAGGAACTCAAAGGTATTAGTTTCATGGCTGACGAAATTTTGAGGATCAGATTTGAACAAGGCTCTTGCCGGGAACAAGCTGCTTAAGGAACTTCTCCGCCGGGATGCAGTGCACTCCGTCGACCAGCATTGAGGATCTGCCCCGGTAAACCATCAGAGCTGTGCACTCAGGGTAGTCCTGCATGAAGGTCTTAAGCGGCCTGAGGTCCTTAGCTCTGACTTCGGAGGAATTCTTAGCCTCCACGGCCCAGAAGCAGTTCTGCCCATACAGGATAAAATCCACTTCCGTACCTGCCCTTGTTCGCCAGTAGTACAGTCCGGTGCTTCCAGGGCCATAATCGGCCCAGGCTGACAGATGCTGAAAAAGCAGGCCCTCAAGTGCGGCGCCGTCTGTCTCTTCCGGCC
>CAYLXG010000062.1:13664-14023 GCA_964387445.1 uncultured bacterium | reverse complement strand
TCGCCGGCTGCGACGCGGTCTGCGCCAAGTACGACTTCCCCGCCTACACCGTGGACATGCTCCAGCGGATAGCCTGCCCGGGGTTCAGACCGGCGTTCATCATGGGTATGGACAGTCTTGTGGAAATGCATACCTGGAAGGATCCCCTGAAGATCGTGGAGCTGGCCAGGGTCCTGGTGGGCGTCAGGCCCGGTTTCGATCCCTCAGCTGTCCGGAAAGAACTTCTGGAGCGGGTCGAGCTTTTCGAGTTTCCCGGAGTATGGATCTCCTCATCCGATATAAGGCGAAGGATTGCGTCCGGGAGGAGCATTGCTTACCTTGTACCGGCGGAGGTAGAATCGTATATACGGAACAGGGGG
>CAYLXG010000062.1:0-13654 GCA_964387445.1 uncultured bacterium | reverse complement strand
GCTGTATGGGGCAGAAAAAGGCCATAGACACAATTCTTGAAGCTCTTGTGGACGAGCATGTGAGCGACATCCATTTCAAGGTGGGCTCGCCCCCGGTGGTGAGAAGGTCCGGCGATGTGATACACGCCGATGGTTTTCCCAGGTTCACCTCCGACCACCTGATCCAGATCACCAATGAGGTGACCACCCCCGGCCAGCGGGAGAGAATCGCCGTGGGCAACGAGGTTGACCTCGCCTACAGCCTTTCAGGCAAGGCCCGTTTCAGGGTTAACATCTTCAGCCAGAGGGGAACCCCGGCGATCGTAATGAGGAAGATCCCCTTCGAGATACCCAGGCTGGAAGAACTGGGCCACCCCGACATAGTGGCCAAGATAGCCATGGAGCGCAGGGGTCTGGTCCTTGTTACAGGAGCCACGGGAAGCGGCAAGTCCACCACGCTGGCGGCGATGATCAACGAGATCAACAGCAGGCGGAAGGCTCATGTGGTAACCATAGAGGACCCCATCGAGTTCCTCCACCCGGATAACAAGTGCTCCATCTGCCAGCGAGAAGTGGGAATAGACACACCCAGCTGGCCCTCCGCCCTGAGAGCTGTGTTCAGGCAGGACCCGGATGTGATACTGATAGGTGAGATGCGCGACGCCGAAACGGCCATGATCGCCCTCACAGGTGCTGAAACAGGCCACCTGGTAATGAGCACGCTGCATACCACCGACGCCCCCGAGACGATCAACCGGATCATAGACATGTTCCCCGGCTACCAGCAGAAGCAGATAAGGGTCCAGCTCGGCGGCCTGCTGAAGGCCGTAATTTCCCAGAGGCTCCTGCCGGGGGTCCAGGACAACGACAGGGTGCTGGCCTCGGAGATAATGGTGCACACCGCCACCATTGGAAACTGCATCTCGGACCCCGAGAAGTTCCACCTGATCCATGAGACAATGGAATCCGGCGGGAACCAGTACGGAATGCAGACCTTCGACATGTGCCTCTTCAACCTTCTCAAGCAGGGCAAGATAGATGAAGAGACCGCGCTTGCCGCCGCAACCAACCCCACCGGTCTCGATCTGAAGATAAAGGGCGTGGAATCCGCCGAGGATTGGAGGATTGAATAGGATGTCAGCAATATACATATGGGCGCTGGGCATTACGGTGCTGGGGGTGGTGGTCTTCCTGCTCTGGATCGGGCTTCGGGCCCAGAACAGGCCGAACCCCATCGGCAACGAGGCGATGATAGGTGAAACCGGGGTCGTGAGGAAGACATCCGGATTCAGGAACAGGACAGTGGTCGAGGTAAGGGGCGAGAACTGGTGGTGCAGGGTGGAATCCCGGTCACCTGTGGCCCCCGGTGACGAAGTGGCAGTAAAGGGCATCGATCCCGACGACATGATGCTCGTGGTCGAACCGGTTGGAAGGGGATGAAATGGGATTCTTGTGCGTACCCGCGGTAATACTGGGAATACTCATACTGAGTTCGCTCAGGGTGCTGAAGGAGTATCAGAGGGGCGTGGTCTTCAGGCTTGGAAAGGTCATCGGTCTCAAGGGGCCGGGCCTTATCTTCGTTTTCCCGATAATCGATTCCCTGAAGAAGGTGGATCTCCGTGTGATAACCATGGACGTTCCTCCCCAGGACGTCATCACCAGGGACAACGTCAGTGTTAAGGTGAACGCAGTTACATACTACAGGGTAGTGGACCCAAAGAAGGCGGTCCTCGAGGTCACCAACTACATGTACGCCACCAACCAGCTGGCCCAGACCACCCTGAGGAGCGTTCTCGGCGAGACTTCCCTGGACGAGCTGCTCTCCAACCGCGACGAGATCAACGCCAAGCTTCAGGACATCCTTGACAGGATGACCGATCCGTGGGGCATCAAGGTCTCAACGGTGGAAGTGAAGCACGTGGACCTTCCGGACAGCATGCAGAGAATGATGGCCAGGGAGGCCGAGGCGGAGAGGGACAGAAGGGCGAAGATAATCCATGCCGATGCCGAGCTTCAGGCCTCCAAGAAACTCTCGGAAGCGGCGGCGATCATAGACGAGCATCCTTCGGCCCTTCAGCTGAGATATCTCCAGACACTGGGGGAGATAGCCACCGAGAACAACTCCACGATAGCATTCCCGATCCCCATCGAGATGATGAAGGCGTTCCTGGGAAAGAAGGACTAGGCTGCAATGGAACTGAAGGGAACGATAACAGCGCTCGTCACCCCCTTCAGGAACGGTGAAATTGACCTGGACTCCCTGGGAAGGCTGGTGGACTGCCAGCTTTCCTCGGGGGTCTCAGGGCTTCTCGCCTGCGGATGCACCGGGGAACCGGCAGCCATGACGGAGAACGAGAAGCAAAGCGTCATAGACACCGTTCTTGAGGCCGCCGGAGGCAGGGTCCCGGTGATCGCCGGAACCGGCACCAACTGCACATCCTCCACCGTGGAGTACACCAGGAAGGTGAGCAGAACCCGGGTGGACGGAGTCCTGGTGATAACTCCCTACTACAACAAACCCACACCCGAGGGGCAGATAGCGCATTATACCGCTGTGGCCGACGCCAGCGAGAAGCCTGTGATAGTCTACAACGTTCCCGGGAGGACCGGAACGTCAATGACCATCGAAACACTGGCCAGGCTCGGGGAACACCCTAACATCGCCGGGGTCAAGGACGCCGCCGGAAGTGTGGAGAGGGTAACCGCCCTGCGCAGGATATCTTCCATGGTCTACATGAGCGGCGATGACCACCTGGCACTTCCCCAGGTTTTCATGGGAGCTTCCGGGGTCATTTCCGTAACGTCCAACGCGGCGCCGGGGATGATGTCCCGTATGGTGGAACTGGGTCTCAACGGCAGTGTAAGCGAGGCAAGGGCCCTGCATGATAAGCTTTACCCGCTTTTTGGCGCCCTTTTCCTGGAAACGAATCCGTCTCCCGTGAAGAAGGCCCTGGAGATCATGGGTGTCATCGCAGAAGGTTCTCCCAGGCTTCCCCTGGTTCCCCCTGGTGAGAAGACCGTGACGATCCTCGAGAGGGTGATCCGGGAAGCAGGGCTGTGATTAAGGCGGCTCTCTTCGGTTCCCGTGGAAGGATGGGCCGCCTGCTGGCGGAAGGGTCCTTCGATGGAGTGGAGTTCATACAGGGGTTCGACAGCGGTGACGATCCGGCCCTGGATCCCCGTGTTCAGGTCGTGGTGGATTTTTCTCTTCCCCTGGCATGGAATGACCTGAACCGTCTCCTGGGGGGAAACACCGTACCCCTTGTATCCGGCACCACCGGTCTGGAACAGGCGGAGCTGGAACTCCTCCACCGCTGGGCGGAGGAAAGACCTGTCTTCTACTCCTCGAACATGAGCGTGGGGGTGTTCGTTCTGAACAGGCTTGCCGAGAAGGCCCAGGAACTCCTCGACGATTCCTGGGACAGGGAACTCATAGAGTTTCACCACAGGGGAAAGCTGGACAGGCCAAGCGGCACGGCGAAAAAACTCATGGAGAACTGGCCCGGGAATACCCCCAGCCATTCCATCCGCGGCGGAGACCTCGCCGGCGAACACCAGCTCCACTACATGGGGACAGGGGAGAGGCTGATACTGACACATTCCGCCTCCAGCAGGGGCGTTTTTGCCGCCGGAGCCGTAAGAGCTGCGGTCTTCATCGCCGGAAGGAAGAGCCCGGGTCTCTACGGTATGGAGGACATGCTTGGCTGACGTTCTCAGAACCGCCTTCGCCGGGTCTTTTTTCCCTGGTGATCCCCGGGAACTGGCGGATATGGTGGACGGATTCCTGAACTGCGGGGCGGAGCCCCACGGGAACGCAGCAGGGATGGTAGTTCCCCATGCCGGTTACATTTACAGCGGCAAAACGGCGGGATATGGTTTTGCCTCGGCCCCGGACGATGTTTCCACCGTGGTGGTCTGCGCTCCAAGCCACAGGTATCCTCTTATGGAAGCTGCGGTCTTCGATGTCCAGGGCGTACAGACCCCCCTGGGAGTCTGCCCGGTGAACGGAGAGGCCGCAGGAGAACTGGCAAGGAGCCTTGATACGGTTGTCTTCAACGAGCACAGTTTCGAGGTAATGGTGCCCTTCATACAAAGAAGGTGGCCCGACGCCGAGATAGTCCCCGTTATCCTGGGCATGTCGCCGGACTGCCCGGAAATCGCCCGGCTGATCGAAGCTGCGGCGCCGGGATCCTTTTTCGTGGCCTCCAGCGACCTTTCGCACTTTCATCCGCTCAGTGCCGCAAGGGAGCTCGACCGGATGGCGATAGAGGGGTTCCTCTCCCTGTCCCCGGAGGTTTTCCGCAGAGCGCTTCATTCCGGGGGGGAGGCCTGCGGGAGGCATCCCATACTCACCCTTCTCCATCTGGCTGCGCTCAGGAATGCCACACGGGCACTGGAGCTTCATTATTCCACCTCGGCGGATGCCGGAGCTGGAACCGATGAGGTAGTGGGCTACTTCTCCGGGCTGGTTACCGCATGAGGAACAGTGACAGAAAGGCACTGCTGCAGCTGGCAAGACGTTCCGTGGAATCCGCCGCAAGGCGCCTTCCGCCTCCGGAGATCCCCGATGAAGAGGTTTTCCGGATGAGCGGGGGAGCCTTCGTCACACTCAAAGCGGATGGGGATCTCAGGGGATGCATAGGGCACTTCACCGGCCTGGGCACCCTGGGGGAAACGGTAAGGGCCATGGCAAGGGAAGCAGCGGTGGGTGATCCCAGGTTCATGCCTGTGGCACCTGAGGAGACGGAACGGATAACCGTTGAGATATCCGTACTCTCTCCCATGGAACCTGTCGATCCCTCTGATGTTAAGCCTGGGCTCCACGGTCTCTATGTAAGAATGGGTCACAGGGCGGGAACCCTTCTTCCACAGGTGGCCTCCGAGTACGGATGGAGCAGGGAGGAGTTCCTTTCCCATACATGCATGAAGGCTGGTCTTGCCCCGGATGCCTGGCGAGACCCTGCGGCTCGAATATTTTCGTATACTGCAGAGGTTTTCAGCGAAAACGACATTGAACATGAACCGAATAAGATGAAAAAGGAGGAAAAATGAGGATATCATCCATTCTCTTAATGGCGGGAGCCATTCTCCTGACCGGCTGCCAGATGCCCGGAGTCGAGGAAGTCGCGGAGGAGATCGAGGGCCAGGTCGATGAGATATCCGGCCAGGTGGAGTCAGTTACCGAGGAGACCGACGACCTGAAGGCAAGGATCGAAGCCCTGGAAGAACAGTTCACCTCCGCCACGGGAGAGATAGAGATCCCCGATTTCGAGTTCGACACCGAGGGTCTTCTGGAGTCCATCAACCAGGAACTGGAGGCGGTGAGCCAGAGGACCGACTCCATCATAGGCGGGATCTCCGCCGACAACGATTCCCTGATGGAGGAGATGACCCTTCTGGCCCAGGAGCAGGCGATGGTCATCGATTCCCTGAGAACGCAGATCGAGAACCTCCAGTGGCAGATCAACAGCCTTGACAGCAGGATAGACGCCCTGGGAGCCAACCCCGGAGACTCCGGGAGGACCGGAGGCACCACCTCCACCGGCGGCAGGGGCGGAACCGGCACGACTTCGGGCTCATCCTCCGGAGGGGGCAGGACCTGATGACTGTGATGTTCTTCGGTCGAGAGATCGAGAACCCGCTACTGAAAATACTTGTTGCAGCAGGGGCCGCGGTATTCGCCGCGGCCCTTGCCGCGCTGGTCCTTCTCCTGGTTCTTCCTGTGCTCGCCGCGGTTCTCACCGGAGCCCTTCTCGTGGTTGCTGTGATCCTGGTTCTGCTTGTGGTCTTCCTGCCCTTCGTTGCTTTCCTTGGAGTGGTCTTCAGCCGAAGGGAAAAGGGCAGCGGGAACAGGACGAGCGAGACAAGGGTCCTGGAGCCCTTCGATTCGGTGAGGATCTCAGGGGTGGCTTCGGTTGCGGTATCCTGCGGAAGTGAACAGGAGGTAATTGTTTCCACCGACGACAACCTTCTCGACAATCTGGAAACAGCCGTATCAGGAAGCGAACTGCGGATCTCCATCTCGAGACCCGCTCTCTGGAAGGAAGCACCGAAGATAGCCATCAGCCTGCCGCTGCTGAAAGCACTGAACGCCAGTGGAGCCTGCAGGGCTGAGATATCGGAGGTGTCATCGGACGAACTGTTCATCAGAGGAAGCGGAGCCGCGAAGATCAGCGCCTCCGGTGAAGCAAAGACCCTGAAGCTCAGGATAAGCGGTGCAGGGAAGATCGACTGTTCCGATCTGAAGGCGGTCAACGCGGAGGTGTCCATCGCAGGCGCCGGCGGCGTAAAGGTCCATGCCCTGGAGGAACTGCGGGCAAAGGTGAGCGGCGCCGGCAGGGTGCTCTACTTCGGCGATCCGGGCAAAGTGGAGAGAAGGGTATCAGGAGCCGGAAGGATAGATCCGGGGTAGATCAGAGGCTGGCCAGGTACATGCTGCCCCACTTGTTCACCACAAGGTCCTGTATCCTGTAGACCAGCTCGCCGCCTGGCACTCCGAATGATCCGGCCAGATCCCCGAAGGTAACCTTTTCCAGGGCCTTGACCTGTTCAGGGGGATCCTCCCCGGCCCGGAGAAGGTCATCTATGGTGTCGCCGTCGTTCCAGGATCCTATCACCATGCTGTCCCTGCAGGCTGTGAAGGGCTCCCCATGGCAGCCCCCGGCGTAGCAAACCCTTCCGTCGGGAAGACAGCCCAGATAGCTTATACCTGTGTTCGAGTCGAATACCGGGGATGAGGCAAGCACCGCATCCTGTTCTATCATGTCGATTATGGCTCCCTCGCTCCGCCAGAGGGATCTCTCTTCGGTGAGGTGGCTTATCTGGGAGATGCTGACCCTGTTGGCGTCGTATTCCGGGTTGTTCTGCCAGTTGGGAACCATCCACCCGGCGGCCAGGGAGGGGGAGCCCATCCTCTCCACCGCAGACCTTATATCGCTGTACCTGTGGGCGTTGACGCGGTTGATGAAAATGACCGGGAACCAGTCGATGCCGTATTCCTCAGCCTTTCTGGCGGTCTTTGCCAGGGTGTCCCATGCTCCCGGCTTTCCCAGGAACTCATCGTGCTCGGCGCCGGCGCCGTGGAAGGCAAGGCGAAGCCAGGAGAAGCCTGTGTCTGCCAGCCTTTTCCATTCCCCATCGGGCAGTTTTACGAGACCCTCTCCGTTGGTGGGGAACCAGAAACTGTCGAAGGTGAGCCCCAGTGAGAACTGTTTCTCCATGATGTCCACGAAGTCATCCCTGCCTGTGGCCTCGTTGAAGTAACGGGGGAAGACCGTGCAGCCGGTCCTCCTGCTGAAACTCCCTGCTTCGTCGAGGATGCGGTTCAGAAGGGAACCGCTCATCTGCTCGACTCCAATGATCTTCAGACATACTGATCTCGTGGGCATTCGCGATCCCATCAGATACCCTCCAGGAGAAGGTCCACCGCCCCGGGCACATCCCCGGGGTTCTCTACTACCACCGTGGCCAGCTCCAGTTCCCTCCGGGTTCCGAAACCCCAGGCCGCCCCGGCGGAGGGGATGCCGCAGTGAGAGGCTGCTTCGAAGTCGAACTTCCTGTCTCCAATCATAACAGCATTGCCGCCGTACCGTGCAAGGAGTCCTGAGACGAGTTCCTCCTTGGTCCCTCCGTGTCCGCACCCGGTAATCTCATGGAACAGCTCCCTCATGCGGAACATCTCAAGTATGTCCACGGCGGTTTCCGGTTTCTTGCCGGTGGCTATGCAGAGGATCGTTCCAGACGACCGGAGGGTCTCAAGCGCATCCCTGATGCCTGGATAGAGAACGTTCCGGGAAAACCCTCTTTCCCTGTAGTATTCCCTGAACAGGGCGGTCCCCTCTTCCCGGCGGCCCGGCGCCAGTTCCTGAAAGATATCAGGGAGGGGCGGACCTATGAACACGAGGAGCTTCCGTGGATCCATGCACGGAAGCCCCATCATGCTCAGGGAGTGGTTTATTCCTGCGGTAATGCCCTCTGAAGGATCGCTTATGGTTCCGTCCAGGTCGAATATCGCTAATCTCATGAACGGTACTATACGAAATACCCGCCTATCTGATGAAGGCCGTTCCCCAGGCTCCCGCGTCGTAATCATCTTCCACCTGGTCGGCGAAGGTGTCGGCGTCGATGACATCCGCGGCGATCCTTCGGTGTTCAGAGGTGTACTCCACGTACCATTCATAGGTGTAAACGCCGTCACCGGCGACCTCATCCCCGTAAAGGCCGTTGTCGTACATCATGTGCCTGGGATGCCCGGAGAGCGGCCCGTGGGCGATCACGAAGAACGGAGGGTCGTATGAAGGGTTCAGGTGATCCACCGTTACCTCCATCCTCGCAAGGTCACCCTCCTGGAGGCAGGGAAGTTCGGACTGAACATCGTAGAACTGTCCCGGATCGGTGCATTCCCAGATCAGTTCGTCGCCGACGAAGATCCCCATGGAAGCAATGAACACTTCCTGTTCCCCGGAGGCGAGCATGTGCTCGGCGGGTGTCACTGAGACGATCTCCCAGCCTCCGTAGCCCTCGGCGGTATCGTCCCTCTCCAGGACCGCCCTGACCACCCTTGTGTCCGATATGGGCTTGTATCCAGGCTGGAACACACCGTCATGAACCGTGTCGATCACAAGCTGAGCATTTATGCTGTGGATCACCGTGACCGTGCATACCCCCGCCGCCGGGTCGTTCTCCAGAATGATCTGCCTTGCGGGTTCCGACAGAAGCTCCCTGTACCATGCCTCAGGAAGCCCCACGGACCCCTTGTCAGGATCACCTGTGCCGTCCAGCCCGTAGCCCCTCACAAGGTCCGAGGATGACAACAGGGAGGAGATCCAGTCTTCGTCGGTTACCTCCGGGGACTGGGCGCATCCCCACATAAGTGCCGTCATGCATGCCGCCCCAAGCAGCGCTGTTTTCCTCATCTCTTTTCCTCCTTCCGCCGGAACATCCCGGCGGGAATACAATGAGACTTGCGTTTCCCGGATGTTTTGCCATACTGTAACGAAATGTTAAAGGAAGCAGGAAGGAGCGTGTATGATCAGGGGCAGTCTCGTACAGCTGAGAACATTCAGGGAGAGCGACATCAGGACGGTGCATGAACTGTCAGAGGATTTCGATGACATGGGGGGCTTCTGGCCCAGCGACTTCATGTCTCTGCGTAAGCTTGAGAAGCACTATCAGGATTCAGGATGCTTTGATGAACACTCCGGCAATCTCCTCATCGCCAGCCTGGACGACTCCAGGATACTGGGTCAGATATTCTTTTTCAAAGGAATTCCCTATGGCACAGGCTATGAGATAGGGTACAGGATCTACAAGCCCCGGGACATGGGGAAGGGCTACGCGTCAGAAGCCCTCAGGCTCCTGGTAGGATACCTGTTCTCAAGGAAACCCTGCGAAAGGATCCAGGCCACCGCCATAAAAGGGAACGAGGCTTCACTGAAAGTAATGGAGAAATGCGGTTTCCGCCGGGAGGGGATACTGAGAAAGGCCCTTTTTCACCGCGGCAGGAATGTTGACCTGATCATGAACTCCATCACCAGAGCGGAATGGGAAGGTTCAGATCCTGAGGTTGATCAGTAGCAGCGCCGCCATTGTGAGGGCCACCGCGGTGATCTCCCTCCTGCTCAGCCTTTCCTGGTAAATGAACCTTCCTCCCAGACAGATAAGCGCAATGGAACCTGAGCTGTAAACGGGGAAGACCACCGCTGCCGGAAGCGCCGACAGGGCGTTTATCAGGAAGAACGAGGCGAAGAAGTTGGGCACTCCCACGGCCAGCCCGGTGATGATCTCGCTTCTCTTCGGTCTTCCCCTGACCTTGAAAAGGCTTACCATAAGGGCGGTAAAGAAAAGGAAGAAGAGGAACAGGTCCTTCATCTGAAGCATCCCGTACCTCTGATAGAGCTTGTTGGTGAACTCGGAGATCCCGCATGAGAGAAAGAGCAGGAGAAGGACAGGCCTGGCTTCCCTGAACGGGTTTCCTCCCCCTGAGAACCTCAGGTTCGATGCGGCTATGGCGGCAAGGGCTAGGGCCATTCCCGCCCACTGAAGCCCGGTGGGGTATTCCCTCCAGAAGAGAACGCTGAGTATCATGGGAACCAGTATCCCCATCTTGGCATAGCTGCCGGCCATTCCAACTCCGGATTCCTTCACCGAACGCTGGTAGTAGTAGAATCCCAGGAAGTAGAGAACCCCTGTGGGCACCCCTATGATCAAAGCCCAGAGGGCCGTGCTCCCGGGATCGAGGAAGCCGTCGGCGGTGTGCTCCAACCGGAGCTGGGAGAGAAGCTGGTGAAATGAGCCCATGGGAATGTACCGGAACAGTCCCCTGCGCAGCACGAGGAACAGGGAGACAGAGGAGGCGGTGAGGTAGTTTCCGGCGAGGATGACGAACCGCTGGTGGTTCCTCTCCTCCCCGTGCTTCAGTATCAGGGCTATTGCAGTGCTGCAGGCTATCGCCGCCAGTAGATGGAGCATTCTTTCCCGTCATGCAGTGTCTTATGGTGCGTGATAGTGAGTGGAATTATACTATCCTTCAACGATAAGGAGGGAAGAATGGGCCACCAGATAGACTGCCCGTCATGCGGCGCGTCGGTCAACGTGAAGAGGGGGCAGTACTCAGCCGTCTGCGGCTACTGCGGCAACTCGGTCATCGTTCCCGGAGAATACAGGGAAGCATCCCACGGGAGCACCGGTCAAACCGTCCAGAACCCAGGTGCCGGCTGCGGCAGGAGCGTGGCCATTGTTGCCGGTCTTGCCGGGCTTCTCGTGGTTGGGGGAGCGGCTCTGGTCTTTTACCTTGCTGCATCTTCCGAAGGCGGCTCAGCGAAGGATTCATTCGTGACAGCGGTATTCCAGGAAGGCGTTTCACCGGTTCTTGAGTTCGGCGGACCGGGAACGGGCAGGGGATACTTCGACGGGCCGGAATGCATTACCTTCGACGGAGAAGGCAATATCTATGTGGGCGAAAGGGAGAGCGGAAGGGTCCAGGTATTCGATGAAACGGGGAACTTCGTCAGGCAGTGGTCCTTCGCCCGGCCAGGCGAGCAATACCTGAGCTCCATGTCCGCTTCATACGACGGCACTCTGTTCCTGGTGTACGACAGCGAGGTATTCGTTCACCACGGAGGGACGGGGGAACTCCTGGGAATGCTCCACCACCCCGACGGATGGGGTTTTGGGGATGTTGATGTGTCCCACGGGGACCAGATCGCCGCATCCTGGTACTGCAACCGGGACGACCTTGTCCTCTACGGTCCGAGCGGTGACATGATTACCCATGTCCGGGAGGCGGTGAGCGGCGTTACCGGCGACAGCGAGCTTTCCATGGTCGTGGCCGCGGGGAACACAGGTGAGACCTACCTTTTCGGCTCATTCAATTCCGTGGTGGTGGTGTACGATGCCGCTGGCCGGTTCACCGACCGGTTCGGGAACGATCAGGTCTTCACTATGGTCACCGACATGGATGTCGATCCCGAGGGAAGGATATGGGTAAGCGATTTCGGCGACCTGAAGGTGTTCAGCGGAGCCGGTGAACTGATCAGGACCGTGGATCCCGGGGTGAGCGTGTACGGCTTCACCATAGACGACGAAATGCGCCTCTGGGCGATAACCGCCAACGATACCGTAATGATGTTCAGCATCAGGGATATGATGGGAGAATGACATGGGAACAGTTACATTGAAGGGCAATCAGGTGGAAACATCGGGAGCGCTCCCGGAAGAGGGGAACCGGGCCCCGGACTTCAGGCTGACGGCAACCGACCTTTCCATGAAGGAGCTCAGGGATTTCCAGGGCAGGAAAAAGGTTCTCAACATCTTTCCCAGCATCGACACAGGGGTATGCGCCGCATCCGTGAGAAGGTTCAACAGCGAAGCTTCCGCACTGGACGATACGGTGGTCCTCTGCATATCAGCGGATCTTCCCTTTGCCCACTCAAGGTTCTGCGAGATAGAAGGGCTTAAGAACGTGGTTCCCCTGTCGGTGTTCAGATCGCCGGAGTTCGGCAGGGACTACGGGGTTACCATGACCACCGGTCCGCTGGCGGGGCTCCTGGCCAGGGCGGTGGTGGTATTGGACAGCTCTGATCTCGTGATCTACACCCAGCTGGTTCCGGAGATAGGGGAAGAACCCGACTACCTTGCTGCCCTGGAGGTTCTGAAGAACCTTGGATAGAAGGTCTGAGATCATCCCTGGCATGGAGGTGCTGGTGGTTCAGAAACACCATCAGAGAACCGGAGAGCTTACCCGGGGTGCAGTAAAGAGGATCCTGACGAGATCCAGCACCCATCCCCATGGGATAAAGGTTCTTCTGGAATCAGGCATAGTCGGCAGGGTCAAGGAGATATGCGAATGATAGCCCTGCTCGTGATCCTCGCGGAACTCCCTCTGGTGGGCACCATGGAATTCGATCTTCTGGAGGATGCATCGAACGGATGGGGCGTCCTTCAGTGGCCTGTGGTTGCCGCGGATCCCATTGTGGCAGATGGGATCAACAGGGTTCTCGATTATGAATCCATCACCGGAGAACCCCTTTACGAGACCATTGCCTTTTTCAGGGAAGAGGGGCATGGGATCTCAGGGTCAAGCTTCACGGTAGATTATCTCGACCGGGAGTATCTTTGCATATCGATCTTCGTTGAGTTCTACGGGGCGTATCCATCCACGTTCAAGCATTCCTTTCTTTTCGATCTTGAGAACGGCGAGCCGGTGAACACCGACGAGCTTTTTCTATCAGAGAGAAAGGACGAGCTCGTTCTGCTGTGCGATTCCATACTGCAGGAGAACATACAGACCGAGATGGAAGAGAACCTGGAACTGTACCAGATGGACAGTGATGATCATATGTACAGCGAGCACCACTTTGCCATGGACGACCTTGGAAGCGCGGGAATGACCGGAGAGGGTATGGTTTTCGAATACCAGTTCGGCTTTCCCCATGCGATCCTCGCAGCAGAACCTTCAGGGGTGATATTCCTTACCTGGGATGAGCTGGAGGGTTTCCTGCAGCCGGGGGTTCGAAGGAACTGATCAGTCGGTTATCCTGACCCTGTGGTACCTCTTCTTGCCCTTTCTCAGAAGGATGATCCCGTCTTCAGGTGTATCGGGGGGTATGGTTCTCAGGGGATCCGTTACCCTCTCGCCCTGTATGTACAGGCCGCCCTGCTGCCCCATTCTTCTAACCTCGCCACGGCTGTCACAAAGCCCTGTCTCCGTGAAGAGATCAAGGGCTGAAAGACCGTCGATCAGCCTTTTGTGGCTCATTTCGGTGGTGGGTGCTTCCTCCTGGCTGCCGCCCCCTGCAAAAAGGGCCCTGGAGGCTTCCCTGGCCTTTTCAGCCTCGGCTTTTCCGTGGGCGATGGAGGTTGCCTCCATGGCGAGCCTCTCCTTCGCCTTCCGTATATCGGCCCCCTGGAGCTTCTCGTACCCGGTGATGTCCTCCATGGGCATGAAGGTGTAGAGCTTCATGAAGTAGATGGCGTCACGGTCGTCCACGTTCATCCAGAACTGGTAGTATTCGTAGGGCGAGGTAAGCTCGGGGTCGAGCCAGATGGCGCCTCCAGGCTGGGACTTGCTCATTTTTTCGCCTGTGGATGTGGTGACCAGGGGGCAGGTGAATCCGTAGGCGTCGCCTCTCCAATACGCTCCAGCAACGCTCATGACCTTTACTGCTTTCACCTG
>CAYLXG010000061.1:0-14071 GCA_964387445.1 uncultured bacterium | reverse complement strand
AAGTATGGGACGGATCCGCTTGGCAGACGGCTTATACAGCTACTGCAGAAGGAGCTTGGGCTGCCTCCCATTTCCCGCACTTCGGAGAACTCAATCGTCCTGATCAGCCTGTCTCTGGCGTCATAGTACCTTTCCCACACGGGAAGCTGTGTTTCCCGGCTCACCGCGCACTCGATCCTGGACCAGACCACAGCGGTGGAAGGCTCGGGGTAAAGGGCCAGGTAAAGCAGTCCTTCCTCTGCGTCACCGCTGGAAGGGGTTTCCATGTACTCGCCTGTATAGTCTTCGCTGTATGTGATCTCCTTTACGATGTCGTTGTTGGTCAGGTGGGATCCCATCCAGGAGCCGGTCATCATCGAGGGTGGTATGCGAACGGTGCTGCTGGTGGCCGGGGAGTAGTTCCACATCTCGGTGCCGATCCGAAGTGTCGCGGAACCGGCTTCCCTTGCCGGGGAATGGATCAGTATGAAGGTCTTGTCCTGGCCGCTGGACCACGCTTCCAGCTCCAGGGTCCTTTCCCAGTGTTCGGTAACCACCTCCATCGTCATCCTGGCATGGCTGTCTTCGCTGCGGTAGAGTTCGTCAAGGTGCTGCAGAAGCTCATCAACGGAGGGCTGGGAAACAAGGAGGATCACCACTGAGAACAGATTCATCGGTTGACTCCTTCCTGAACTACACCCCTGCAGAACTGCCCGATCATTCCCGCGATCAGTGTCATGGTGTCCTCAAGGGTGACTTCGTCTTCTATGGAATACCGCATCATGCCGCCGAACACCAGGCTGTATATCCCGAAGGCCACCGATCCCGGGTCGGTTTCCTGCTTAAGCCTGCCCCTGGTCCTCAGTTCAGCAACGATCCCGGCAAGGTACTCCAGGAACCTCTCGTCCTGCCTCACAAGACCGTGGGTCAGGGTGCTGTGCCTGTTCTCTATGGTCGCTGCGAACAGTTCCCTCATGAGTTCCTTGGGATAGTGGGCCATTGCGGCCAGCATCCTGGAAACGATCTCCCAGCATATGTCCTCGCCTTCGGATCCTTGGATGTCCAGCTTCCTCAGCTGGGAGATGACCCTTTCCGTCTCCCGGGAGTTCAGCTCCACCATCACTTCCGCCTTCGAGTGGAAGTAGTTGTAGATGGTCCCCACGGCGATGCCCGCTTCCTCAGCTATGGCTTCCATGGTGGTATTCCTGTATCCCCTGCGGGGGAAAAGGAACTCGGCAGAATCCAGTATCGCCTTCCTGGTGTCCCTTCTCTTCCTCTCCCTGAGTCCCATGCCCCCTCCTTTCATGAATGTATTCATATTTATAATCCATTCATCTTTCCAGTCAAGGTATCATGTCTATATTGCCTTATGATGGTGCTTTATGGGATTTGATTGACAAACTTGCGGACGGCCTCGAGGATCTCACCCGGTGTGGAGCCGGAGCGGATCATCTCCATTACGGCCATGGGGATGTAAGCATCGCCGGCGAGGATCGCCTCGGCGGTCTCCATACCCTGGGGAAAGGTTCGGTGAACGGCGATGGCAGAGGCAAGGAGCCTTTCAGCTTCGTCATCAAAGTCCCCGGGCAGGAGGGCTTCCATGAGGACCGTGCGCCATCTGGGGGGGAGATCCGCGGTCTCGGACTCGATGATCCTTATGGTTTCCTCCATGCTCATTCCTTGTCCTCCGTTTTTCCCGGGGTCATCAGAACCCGAAGTCTTGCCCTGAGGCTTTCCTCGGTGTACGGCCCGGTGAGCTTGGCTCCGTGGGCCAGCCTGATGCTTCCCGTTTCCTCGCTTACCACCACCACCACGGCATCGGACTTCTCAGCCAGGCCCTTTGCCGCCCTGTGCCTGGTGCCCAGCCAGATGGTGTCCCTGCCGGGAATGGTCAGGGGCAGTATGGCCCTGGCGGCAATGATGCGGTCTCCCCTGATGACCGTTGCGCCGTCGTGATATGGGCCCGGGGGTGTGAGGAAGGACTCAAGGACTCCGGCCTGCACCGGGATGTCCCGGATCTCGTAGGAATCCCTGCAGAGCTCCGAGGTGTTCTCCTCCCTCTCGAGGACTATGAGGCCTCCGTAGCGCTTCTTCTTCAGATAGGTGCAGGTCTCCACCACGGCGTCCAGGGCGGTGTGTATCTCGTCCTCGGAGCGGTGATACCTGAAGTCCAGAAAACCAATCCTGCTCAGATACCTGCCGAACCTGGCGAGAAGGTCCTTCACCTCCTGGCTGAAGATCACAATAAGGGCGAATATCAGCACCGAGGCCAGCTTCTCCGTGATGAGACCTATGGAATAGAAACCTATCGAGTTCAGGAAGAGGCTCACTATCCACACCAGGACCACGGCGACAACGACCCTCATCGCCGGCTTGTCCCAGATGGCCCTGAGAAGAAGCCAGGCCAGGTATGAGATCAAAGCGATGTCCAGCACCTGAACCAGCCAGAACCAGGAAAGCAGCGGCCGCCCTAGGAGGAGCGTCATCACATCACCCCCATGGCGCCGGCCATTGCGAAGGCGCAGGAGGAACCGGCCACGTCGTGTACCCGCACCATATCGGCTCCCCTGGCCAGGACCGAAACGATATGGGTGAGGCAGTCCCTTTCCCGGGGATCCTCGATACCGGCCACCGCCTTGAAGAAGCTCTTCCGGGAGTGGCCCAGAAGCACCCTGCATCCAGTGTGCCGCTTAAGGTGCTCAAGGGATCCCAGAAGGGCAAGATTGTCCTCCAGCCGCTTGCCGAAACCGATCCCGGGATCAACGAGTATCTTCTCCCTGCTCACCCCGGCGGCCATGGCCCTCTCAACCGCTTTCAGCAGGTACTCCCCCACCTCCGCAGCGGCATCGGTGTAAAAGGGATCGTCCTGCATGGTGTCCGGGGTCCCGAGCATGTGCATGAGGCACACCGGCACACCCAGCTCAGCCGCCGCATCGGCCATTCCGGGGCTCTCAAGGGCGTTAACGGAGTTGATCAACCCAGCCCCGGCGGCCACGGCGGCCCTTGCCACCTCGGGCAATCGGGTGTCCACACTCACAGGCACCCCGCACCTCTCCCGGATGGCGGAGATCACCGGAACGACCCTGGATATCTGCTCATGGGCACTCACCCAGCCGGATCCGGGCCGGGTGGATTCCCCGCCCACGTCAACCAGCGCGGCGCCCTGTTCCGCCATACTGCAGGCCATATCCGCAGCGGCCTCTGGCGAGGAGCAGGAACCGCCGTCGCTGAAGGAGTCGGGAGTGGCGTTGATTATGCCCATTATCAGAGGGGTTCCCCCGTACCGCAGGACGGTTCCGCCAACGGTGAGAGTGCCCGGAAGCAGCGGCTCCTGGAGAAGCCTCATCATGGCTGAGGCGGCATCGCCCAGGGAGAAGGGCTGCCCGGCCAGGGACTCGCATCCCCGGGCGATGGCCCTGGGGGTTCCGTAGACAGCGGCGGAGGAAACGGGAACGCCGCATGTCAGAACGTCCCTGTGCACCAGGGCGTCGGCGCCGCCGGAAAGCATGCACTGCTTCAGGATGGAAGCTGCCGGGGAAGGAAGCCCCTTAAGGAGGATCACGGTTATCCTGTCGCGCCTCTTCAGCCTGGGCAGCGATCCGGGATCGGCACCGGTAACAGCGAGGATCTCGCTCCAGTTCACCGGGTCTCCCCCCTTGAGCATCCTTGCGGAGATCACCTTCCCGAAATGCTCCTTCCAATAAGGGCCAGGGCCTCAGAGCGGGTCTCAGGTCGTTTCAGGTACCCCCTCATGGCGCTGGTCACTATCCTGCTGTCCCTCTTCCTGACCCCTCGCATGGCCAGGCACATGTGCTCCGCCTCCATCACCACCATTACACCCTTTGCCTGAAGCTCCTCCATGAGGGTATTGGCGATCTCGGTTGTAAGCCGTTCCTGTATGGTCGGCCTGGCCGCCAGGTTCTCCACGAGTTCAACGATGGCGCTGAGCCCGGCTATCCTGTCATCAGCCGGAAGGTAGACTATGTCACATCTGCCCAGGTAAGGAAGGAGATGGTGTTCGCAGAGGGAAGAGAAGCTGATGTCCTTCACTATTATCATTTCGTTCTGGTCTTCTTCGCTCATCACCGAAAGGGGGTTCCTGGAGGAGGGATCGAGACCCCTGCAGAGCTCCGCCATGGAAGCCGCCACCCTCTCGGGGGTCCTGCCGAGACCGGGGCGGTCAAGGTCTTCTCCTATGCCCTGGAGGATCAGGCGAACGCCGTCCTCAATCTTCTTCAGATCCACCTTCGTGCTCCCCCTCTCCCTCAAGGGCGTCGAGGCCGGGGAACTCCGCGCCGGGACGAAGCTCTTCCAGCATCTCCCTGATCTCCGAGCTGGATACCGTTTCCTTTTCCAGGAGGGCTTCGGTGAGCCGTTCCACGATGTCCCTGTTGCCCTCGAGTATGTCCAGGGCGCTCCTGTAGGCCTCGCCGAGTATCCTCCGCACCTCGTCGTCTATCACACGGGCGGTGTGCTCGCTGTAGTTCCTGGTCCTTGCCATGTCCCGGCCGATGAACACCGGCCCGTGATCGTCGGAGAAGGACACAGGACCGATCTCCGGGCTCATGCCCCAGTTGCAGACCATCTTCCGGGCCAGGTCTGTGGCCCTTTCAAGGTCGTTGCCGGCCCCGGTGCTCATGGTCTGGAGGAAGAGGGATTCCGCGGCCCTTCCCCCCAGCAGCCTGGCCAGGACGCTCTCGCAGTATTCCTTGGAATAGTTGTGCCGCTCGGCCCTGGGGAGGAAGCTGGTAACTCCCAGGGCCCTTCCCCTGGGGACTATGGTCACCTTGTGGAAGGGATCCGACTGGGGGCTGAAAACGTTCACTATGGCATGACCGCTCTCGTGGATGGCGGTGAGTTTCCTCTCCTCGTCGGACATCACCAGGCTCCGCCTCTCGATACCCATGAGTATCCTGTCCACCGCACTCTCGAAGTCCCTCATCTCGATGGCCTTGGCGTTCCGCCTTGCGGCATGGAGGGCCGCCTCGTTGGCCAGGCTCTCCAGGTCGGCTCCGCTGAACCCGGGGGTTCTCCTTGCGATCACCGAGAGTTCCACCTCGGGAGAGAGGGGCATCTTTGCGGTATGCACCTTCAGAATGGCTTCCCTGCCCTGAACGTCCGGCATGCCCACGGTTATGCTCCTGTCGAACCTGCCGGGGCGGAGCAGAGCCGCATCGAGGACATCGGGTCTGTTGGTGGCGGCTATCACGATGACGCCCTGGTTGGCGGCGAAACCGTCCATTTCAACCAGAAGGGCATTCAGGGTCTGCTCCCTCTCGTCGTGGCCGCCGCCGAGGCCTGTTCCCCGCTGCCTTCCAACCGCGTCTATCTCGTCTATGAAAATGATGCTGGGCGACTTGGCCTTTGCCTGTATGAAAAGGTCGCGGACCCTGCTGGCCCCCACGCCCACGAACATCTCCACGAAGTCGGATCCGCTCATGGAGAAGAAGGGAACCTTTGCTTCGCCGGCCACAGCCCTGGCAAGGAGGGTCTTCCCCGTTCCCGGAGGGCCTATGAGCAGAACGCCCTTGGGTATCTTCCCTCCGAGCTTCCTGAACTTCCCGGGTTCCCTGAGGAACTCGATGACCTCCTCCAGCTCCTCCTTGGCCTCGTCGCACCCGGCAACGTCCTCGAAGGTGTTCTTGGGCCTGTCGCCTGTTATCAGGCGGTGCTTGCTCTTGCCGAAGCTGAAGGCCTGCCCGCCCCCGGACATCCGTCTCATAATGAATATCCAGAAGACCAGAAGGAGTAGTATGGGCCCCACATTGATCAGTATTGCCAGTATGCCGTTGGGGCCCCTGCCGGACACGTCGACCTGATATCCCCGGAGGATGTCCACTGAACCGGTGTCCTCGAAGGGCACGAAGCTTGAGTACTTGAGGTAGTCCGTTACCGTTTCGCCGTCGCTGATGGACTGGGGGGAACGGAACTCGCCTTCAACTTCGCCGCCGGACGATAGAACCGCCGTCCGCACCTTCCCCTGGGAGGCGTAGTCCAGCAGTTCGGAATAGGTTATGGAAGCCCTGTCGGAGCCCTGTCCCAGGAAGATCACCAGAACATAGGCCAGCAGGCCCAGCATCACCCACATGGTAACGGTCCTGAAGGAGCATCCTCCCAGGCCCCCGGGGGGCTGGACCGGGGGCTGTTTCCTGTTCCTGTCCGGAGGCGGTGTGTTGTTGTCAGTCAATCTGAGTGTTCTCCGTTCCATCCCTCAGGGCGGCGATCCCCCGGAAGTTCCTCCAGTGGCCGCCGGGGCCGTCGAGCCCGTACCCGACCCCGAACTCGTCGGGTATGGTGAAGAGGGTTCTATGAATATCCGTCCGGACCCTTCTTCTTGACGGCTTGTCAAGAAGGACCACGGTTCGGAGGGACCTCGGGTTTCTGGATTTTATTAACTTTTGAATATAGCTCAGCGTAAGCCCGGTGTCTACAATATCTTCCACGATGAGAACGTGTCTGTCGTGCAGCGGGAAGGAAGTGTCAAGGGTGAGCCTTACCTCTCCGGATGACCTGGTCTCCTCGCCGTAGCTGGAAGCACCGATGAATTCCACCCTCACCGGCAGCTCCATGTTCCTTATTAGGTCCGCTGCGAAGACGAAGGCGCCCCGAAGGAGCGGTATCACCACCACCTCCTCGCCCTGGTAGAGAATGGTCAGTTCCTCTCCCAGCTCCCGCACCGCGGAGGCGATCCTCTCTTCGCTTATAAGCAGGTGGTAGTCATCGGTCATCAGTACCTCCCCGGGCCCCTTTCGGTGACCTTTATTCCTTCCCTGTCCGCTGTGAGCCTTCTTCCCCCCGGAAGAAGGTGTTCGCCGTTCCCGCCTCCCTGGAGCCATTTCAGGACCTTAACAAGCTCCTGAAATCCCTTTCTGGGCCTCCCCGCCATGTGCCAGAGGGCAAGTGAAGCCATGGCATCAGGCAGCGCCAGGAACTCTTTCCGTTCCATGGAGAGATCCGGGAGGAGTTCCTCGATGGAGTCCTGAAGGTCCCTCCACCCGCTGAGCACCGAGGATGAACGGCAGATGCCCTCCACCGAGCCGGGAAAGGCGTTCTCAAGCACCGGAATGACCTGAAGCCTCATCCTGTTCCTGGCCATTCGGGCATCGGAATTGGTGGGATCCTCCCGCCACTGGATGTCCCTGCTCCGAAGCCAGTTCCTTATCCCTTCCCTGCCCAAGTCCAGCATGGGTCTTCGCACGGGCCCCCTGCCGCGGTAGTCCATTCCCCCGAGACCCCGAAGCCCGGCTCCTTCGCAGAGCCTCAGCAGCAGGGTTTCGGCCCTGTCGTCCCGGCTGTGTGCCACAGTGACCATACCGGGGCAGGTCTCATAGATACCCTGCCTTGCGGCGCTCCATTCCCTTTCCCCTGCGCTTCGATCAGGTTCCAGGGCAACGGCCCTGAATGGGAGGGAGAGCTCCGAGGCCAGGTCCTCCACGAACTCCTGATCCCCATCGGATCCTGCTCTGGCGCGGTGGTTCACATGGAGCATGTCCAGTTCCCATCCCCTTGCAGGGGCCAGGGTTTTCAGAAGGTGGGCCATGGCAACGGAATCGGCCCCGCCGGATACCGCGGCGGTCACCCGGGCTCCATCGGGAAGGAGCTTCTCCCGGGCAAGGGTGTTCAGAAGTATCCTCTCCAGTTCGTCCATGTTTTCTAATATAATCTCCAGTGGCTGATTTACGCGAAGAGAAGGGAGGCCGCCATGGCTCACCAGGGGCCGATCCAGCTAGACAGGGATGTGGTCTACGAGAGCCGAAGCCCGTCTGGACGGGCAAAGAAAAAACGACCCCGGGGGATCTACATCCTGGCTGCTGCCGGAGGGCTGATCGCGGTGGCCCTGCTTCTCTACCAGCCTGAGGGAGGCTCCTTCGTGGAGGATCCTCCTCCGGAGGAACAGGCAGAGCGGGACGCGGTGTACGAAGTCGTGATGGTGGTGGAGTCCTTCGTCGCCACGGCTGCTTCCCTTCCCTCTCCGGACGATCTTGACCTTCCTCCAGGCTTCATCTACGCAGTGGAAGAAGGGGGAGCATGGTACATCGAGACCCCGGGGGGGCTTTTCTACACCTCGGACATGGATCCCGAAGAGTTCAGGGGGGGAAGCCTGTGAAAAGAGGATTCACACTCATTGAACTCATGGTGGTGGTCCTGATAGTGGGCATACTTTCCGCAATAGCAATACCGAAATACGCCGATGTCACAGAGAGCGCCAGGTACGCGGCCTGCAGGTCCAACCTGAGGAACATAGCCGGCGGCCTGAACATGTACCTTTCAGAGAACGGAGCCTATCCCCCGGGGAACGGCTGGAAGAAGCTGAACACGATATCGGAGTACGTTCATCAGGAGATGATATGTCCGTCAACCGATTCCGAGTACAGGTACAGGATAATGGGCGGTGACAGGGACACCTTCAGGATAAGGGGCTGGAACGCGGCCTGCAGGCGGAATCACGGCTGGTACAAGGACGGAGTCTACCTGGAAAGATGAGAAGGGCGCAATAATTTACAGCGGCAGAAAGAGTCGTTAGGTTAAGAATGAGTTGCAGAAGCAATGAGTTATCTGATCGTTACTCACTGATACCCTTGCGTCGAGGTTGAGCATGCGTCTGTCGATTACGTTCATACTGCTTCTGATAGGGTCAAATGTTGCCTTTTCCGGCAGCACCGGCGCCCTTACCGGTTCAGTAACCGATTCGAACGGAGAACCCATTGTGGGAGCATCGGTGCTTATTGATGGGACGCAGTCTGGCTCTATGACCGATGCCGACGGCATCTTCTACATTCCCCAGCTGCCGCCGGGCGAGTACTCCGTTACTGCGAGAATGGTCGGGATGGGTACAGTAAGCATTAACGGGATCATCATTGTCTCTGATCAGAATACCGTTCATGATATCCAGATGCAGCATGAGGCTGCAGGTTCCACCACGATAACGGTTACCGGCCAGCGCAATCTCGTTCTTGAAACAGTTCCATCAACCATCCATGTCGTGGACAGAGCACAGATCTCTACAATGCCTGCCACCGGGCTGATCGATGTTATTCAGAGCCAGGCTGGCGTTTCGACTCAAAATGGTGAGATCCATATTCGTGGGGGCAGATCGGGAGAGGTTGACTTCCTGATAGATGGCACATCCCTCAGGTCACCTGTCACCAATACCTACTCCGCAATGATCCCCCTGGCAGCCATAGCTGAAGCTTCAACCATTACCGGCGGCTTTGGGGCCGAGTACGGAAATGCTCTTTCGGGCATAGTCAAGATGGTCACACGGGAGGGCGGCAAGGAATACGAAGGGGAGTTCACCAGCAGCTTCGGGGATAACACGGCCTTCGGCATGGAGTCCAGCAACAGAGATGTTACGTCCCCCATGGAGAACGGCAATTTCCAGAGCGGGTGCTTGCAAGGATCTGCTTCATTGGGAGGTCCCGAGCCGATATCCTCCTTCCTGCTTCCATCTCTAGGCATTGATGTTCCCGGGGAGTACTCATTCTTCGCTGCAGCGGATTTCGCACGCAGCGGATACGACCTCAAGGACAGCAGGGGCAACTGGGATAACAACTGGCAGACAGGTTTGTCCGGCCTGGTGAATCTCACCGGTCATCCCAGTCCTGCAACGGGAGTCAGCCTTCTGGTTCGGTATTCGTACAGGCAGAGCGGCTGGGATCAGTGGGCATGGTCGCGACTTGCCGACCCAGTTTACATCGACGGAACGCCCTATCTTGGCGAAAATCCCGACTTCGCCCTGCCGGTCAGGTTCCTTGAGAGCTGGGGCGTTACCTGCGGCTTCTCTAAACTGGTGGGTGGGAAAACGGTATTAGAAGGCTCTTTCTCCAGAAGCGAGTTCAGCCACTGGAGTCGGATAAGGGATGGGAACGGCGGTTATACAGGCGAGGATCTAACTCCGTCGGCATGGTACTCCCAGCAGCTGCCTGGGAGGGTCGCTGATTCGCTTGGCTTCTATCACAGCGGAATGCACTCTTCCGTCTGGCTTGACTCGCGAAGCTCCCTGTACACGGGCAATCTTGACGCAACCACCCAGCTGACTCCAGTGTTCAAACTGAAGACAGGGGTTTCGGCAACCTACTACGATGTTTACGATTATGGTGTAACGGTAAACCCTCCGGCGCAAACCTGGGTTAACATCTGGAAGGCGGACCCAAGGTCCTGGGCTGCATATGCTCAATGCACGGCCAATTTCTCAGGAGCAATGGTTCTCACCACCGGGATCAGGGCTGATGCTTTCGACCCCAACACCTCAATGACGATACCCGGGGAAACGGGTACCCAGAGCATTCCGCTCAAGGTGCAGCTCAGCCCCAGATTCGGTGTGAACCACCCGATCTCGGAACGGGACGTGTTTTATGCGACCTATGGCAGATACTTTCAGATGCCTTCCTTCGACAAGATGTTCAGCGGAACAAACTACAACCTGGGTGGCGACTACACCATCGTTGGGAATCCTGATCTGGATGCTGTGAGAACCCTATCTTATGAAGCTGGTATCAGGCACAGGACTGGTCATCTCTCAACCCTGTCCGTTTCAGCATTCTATAAGGAGATAACCGGCCTTATACAAACCGCTCCTTCCAGTTCGCAGGGTTCAGGAACCTTCTTCATGTATGAGAATGATGACAGCTACGCAACTGTTCAGGGAGCTGAGGTGTCCTTTCTGAGATTGACCGGCGAAACCGTTTCAGGAAGCATAAGCTATACATATTCCATCGCTGAGGGGAGATACTCATCCGCCGATGACCAGTTCCAGTATTCGTCCGAGGGCTATCAGCTTATTCCGGTTGATGATAACTACCTTGACTGGGACCAGAGACATCTGCTCAATGCGAACCTGCATCTCGGATACAGGGACTCCGAAGGACCAACCCTTATGGGATACGCTATCCTGGAGAACACCGGTATTGGTCTTGAATGGTCTTACGGGAGCGGTTACCCGTACAGCCCCGAGTCATCCGGCTCGATCCCTCAGATCAACACCAGAAGACAGCCCTGGACAATGAACACCAACCTCACACTGTCTCGAGTTATCCCTGCAGGTCAGCTTGCCCTGAAGCTGGAGGCAACCGTATTCAATCTGTTCAACCGGAAAAACGTACTCTCTGTATATGATCCATTCCTTTTCGAGACCACAGGCGAAGCGGGAGGAATCATGTGCAATCCAGCTGCATACGCTTCAGCAAGACACGCATTCTTCAGCCTTGGAGTTGAGTGGTGACTGGCAGGATATCGATCCTCACAGCCGGGCTGCTCCTCCTGGCCTGTTATTCTCCTGCTGAGCACTCGACTGTGGCAGACTGCGGAGTGTGGAAGATCAGGGTATCTGACAACAGCGTTATCGGAGTGCTGGAGGGAGTTCCCGAGGCAAGAGCATTACTGTCCACCGGCAACACGGAGTTCCTCGTTTCCTCGGGAACCGGTGAGATCCACATTGTTAACTCACCCGACATGGTGATCACTGAGACTCTTGCTGTGGGTTATGCCGGTGGAGCCGGCTATAGGTCGATCATCATGCCCTGCGCCGGATCCGCATACCTGACATCCTCCACGGGCAGTATCCTTGAGATAGACCTCACCGGGATGTCGCTGGTGGCGGATTTCACTGCCGGTGCGGTACCCGACAGAATGGCAGCGTTGCCCTATACGGATGAGTTCTTCTACGTAACGGATATGAGCACCGGTAAGATCTTAGAAGTAAGTACCGTAACGAACTCGGTAACCCGGGAGAGTGATGCCCTCGGTGCCGTTCCTTCGGCTATTGCGGCGGAATCATACCTGAACTCGTTCCTGATAACCGTCACATCAGAAGAAACTGGTCTCTGCGGAATACTGAACCTTGGAACATTCCACTTCGAAGAGTTCAGTTTCGGACATGCATGCCATGATGTCACAGCTTTTCCTGCGGAGTCCATCTGGGCCGTTTCCCACCCGGAATGGAATCTTTCCAGCGGATCGATATCCATATGCAGCAACTTCTCATTCCCGGAGGTGGAGACTATCAGCATCCCTGGACACCCGATGCAGATATGCAGCATACCTGGTACGACTCTGTTCTATGTTCTCAGTTATCTTGGAGATGGCAACAGCCTGCTTCTCGGCGTTAACTATCTCACGCGGACCATCGACTCCCAGACGGAGGTCCCGGGCTTTCCCTGGGACGTAACTTCCCACGGCAATGGCGAGTACGTTCTGGTACTTACCTCTGAACTTTAAGGAACCTCCGCGCCAAGAAAGGCGAATGCCGCTTCAAGAACCGGATCGACACCATTCTGGAAGTCTTCTGAACTGGAGCTTATGAGCATGTCCGGCAAGAGACCGGCGCCTTCGATGTAGAGGCTGTCTGCAGTAAGCAGAGTCGTGCCGGGGCAGGTCACATGCCAGCCATCGGGCAGCTCCCTGTATTCGCTGATCCAGTTACCCTTTCCCCGGGTAGTGTCGCCCATAATCGTTACAGAGGGCAGCTGGGACATATCGCATGCGAACATCTCTGATGTACCCGAATCTCCCTCTCCTGTCAGAAGAAGAACCTCACCTTCGAAGTGCCATCCACGAGGTATCAGTGTCACGGGAACTGGAGGCGCCAGGTCATGGTTCTCTGGCCCGAGCCTTTCCTGGGTATAGTGCCCGATGACTTGAGCATCCACGAACCTTCTCGCGCAGTTGGCCGCCGTCCCATCATGAGAGCCGCTTGCGAGCCTGATATCGATGATCACAGCCGGTTCCTGGGCGAGCGGGTGAAGAATGTTATCAAAAAGGCTCATGTTGAAAGATGAATCCCATGCTCTAATGACGAAGTACGGGATAGAGTCGGGTCCTGCGAGGCAGAAACCCCATAGACCTTCCTGGGTCCACTGGAAACCGCTGGGTTCCAGGTACTCCATGAGGACTGCGCTGTCACAGTTAACGAAATGATCCGGTTCATAGGGATAGTAACTCGAGCCCCCGGGGCTGATCAGCCTGATGGAACGATCCTCGAGATGCGATAGAAGCTGGAGTTCCAGCGCAGTCATCTCTTCTCTCGATGCAATGCTCCCTGCATCCTCAAGATACATCGAATAGCAGAGTTCCCAGTCTACATCTTTCTCCTGAAAACCGACATAGCTTTCATCGAAAAGGTTCCAGAGAAGAAGGAACTCCTGCTGATACACCCCTGGTATCGAGCTTTCGGAAGGGTCATTGATGCAGGCTGCACCGGCAGCAAGGATTAGAGATATCAGGTATCTCCTCATTGCCATCACCTGATCACAGCAAAACGGCCGATGAAGTGCGCCGTTTCGGTTTGAACCGTGTACACGTACAAACCAGTACACACTGAGCTGCCGCTCTGGTTGGTCAGATCCCAGTACTCCTCGCCTGACTGTCCTCCGAAGCTGCGGTGCTCCATGGTAGCCACATGATCACCCGAAAGGGTATAGATGCGGATATCGCAGATGGGAGGCAGGTTCACGAACGCGATCTTGTTCTGATAGGAGCTCTCCCAGGCTGCGCTTATCCTGTAGGGATTCGGGACTGTTCTCACATTATCTGTCCAGTTTGAGTCGCTGGACCATCCCGGAAACACTGGAATGGGAGTTCCATCAAGCTCCTGCTTATAGTTCGACCTGCCACTTTCCAGCCCTGTTTCCGCATCGTATGTGCACAGGCTGTAGTAGTACGGAAAACCCCTGGTAACAGTGGAATCGGTAAAACTGTGAACTCCTCCCGGCAGTTCAGCGATCAGATCCCAGTCTTCAGTATCGAACACCGAGCGATACAGCCGGTAACCTCCGAAAGGCTCGTACCATTCCGTGTCATCGCTCCATACCAGCTCAACAGACTTCTCTCCGGCTTCATAGAAGAAAACAGGAACAGGGGGCACATCGGGCACTCCCCATCCGCCGTCGCGATAATAGGCATCAAGCATCGCATCAGCGTTTCTCCTGAGCCCCTCCAGGCCCTGTCCCATCACCCAGCCACCCACCACATGGAGGGTGTCGCCATCGGCGAGGTTCACAGGACCCATGGATATCAGGAACCTGTAGTCGAAGGGAAGGTAGCCCTGAGCCAGCGGGTGTTCATGAACTACGGGAAAAGGACCTGGATTCTGGGG
>CAYLXG010000060.1:3363-14344 GCA_964387445.1 uncultured bacterium | reverse complement strand
CTGCATTCTGGCGTAGGCGGTGAGGGCTCCCCCGCCGTCCTTCAGCCGGTCGTCATCGCTGAGCAGGCGGTTCTCCTTCTCCGGCAGGTCAGTGAACATCCTGGGCAGGAGCAGGTAGGGGTCCTTCACCCTGCCGTTCTCCATCACCACCCAGCGCCAGTCGGTGAAGTTCAGGCTCCTGATGCCGCCTGCGGCTCCGTAGATGGGCCGGGCGTATGTCTCCTTAAGGAAGCCCGACCTGTTCAGCATCGCCGGCAGCACCTTCTTGATGGAATTGGACCCTCCCATGGCAGGGTCATAGAAGTACTTCTTCACCAGGTCCAGCTGGTCCACCATGTCCCTCTCACCCGCCCACTGCTCCACCGAGTTCCCTGTGGAATGGGTAATGCTTCTGATGAAATCGCAGAGCTCTTCCCTGTCCGGCACCGAGGGATCGTCCATCAGCTGCCTGTATATGATGCAGAGGAAGGTGTTCTCGTGGTTCGAGTACCTGAAGATGCTCCCCCGGTCGTTCTCCAGCTGGGCCTTCAGGGCACGGGCGAAGGAGTAGTTGGGGAACACCCCCCTCTCGGCGTTCAGGTACTCGCCGGCGTGTTCAACGGTGCCGTCCTGATGAACAATGTGGTGGGAGAACTGGAAGGCAACCCCTTCGTATGGCCTTCTGCCGACGTTGAAGGGAATGGCAACCATGGTTGTCTCGAAGTCTATGAAGTGCAGCGGGAAGACCCAGCTCTCCATTTCCGAGAGCAGCCCGTCCCTGTCCAGCCACGGGCTCTGGCTGTGATTCACATTCTTCTCTATCTGGAGCCACTGCCTTTCCGTGCGGGAGATGCCCTTCTTTCTCCGCCCTTCCTCCGCAAGTCCCACACACCCACCAGACCGGGGTCCCGGAAGTCACCCTCGCCCCAGCCAAGGTCCGCCTTCCAGCACTCCTTCCTGCCGCTCTGGAGCCCTTTCTTCTCGTCCTCCTCCGTGGCGAAGAACTCACACCCGGCACAGGCGGAGTTCACCGGCGTTGGGATCTTCTCGTCGGCGGCGTATCGCCCGGCAAGGAACTCCACCATTGATGTAAATCCAAGCTCATGCTCTCCGGCGGTGACCGTGGCGGAGTATATCCTCTCGCAAACGCCGTCCACCCCCACTGTGCAGAGGATAGGCGGGGAAAGGTCAGCCGGGGAAATGTCGCGGGAGACCGCCACCGACTTCCTGCCGTTACTGTCCTTCACGATGCGGAACTTCTGGTTAAGCCCTTCCGTGGGGCACGGGGCGGTCTTGTCGGCCATCATCAGGTGCGCGAACACCTGGAAACCGGGATATGCCTTGCTGATAACGTGCTTCTGGAAGGCCACGTCGTAAAGGTATGGCTTCCACCCGGAAGCTATGGTACCCCGGGCGGTGAGGAAGGGATCTTCCCCGCCGGGGTCGAAGGATTTGGCCTTTACCTCGTAAAGGAAGAGCGAACTCCCCCGCTTCTCCACTATATCGGCCCGAACGAAGAGATTCTCGAACCGGAACGCCCCCTCGTAGATCACCACCGCATCGTGTGCAAGGAGTTCAGAGGTCCTGGCCAGTGCCGATTCGTGATCCAGGGCATCTATCTGATGCCCGCCGGGGAAGTAGAGCTTAGCAAGCTCCCCCACCTGGAAGCCGCCCTCTGCCAGCGCCGCCAGGAAGCTGTCTTCCAGGCTCTGGTTGGCATACTCCTTCTTCCCGGTATAGAACAGCTGTGTGGGACACTCCAGCGCAAGGATGAACCTGGATTTGGTGAGAAAGCGATCTTTCAAGACGAACCCCCAACCCGGGGAAACAGTTGCCTGATCCTGTCAGGATCATTCAGCTCCTTATCACCTTTGTAAAAAAGCTCTATCATCAGAAGATGCAGGGTGTCCTGGTCAAACCTGTACACAAGTCTCAAGCCAGACCGGGAAGCAGACCCCCTGAGACTCCTGCAGGCGAATCTCTTCGCTATGTAACAGTTCATTCCATCCATTCCTGCTCCGGATAACGGATAATGCCCCTGGCTTTCAGGTGGCAGACCGAATACATGAACACCTCTCACAGATACGTTTATGAATGTCTTCAGGTCATCTTCTATACTTGGGAACCTCTTGCGCAGATGCTTCAGGTCCTTTTTGAAACCTGCGGTCAGTTCCACTGATCTTATTCCATCGAACTCCATCTGACGCATCAGTCCCATTCTTCATTCTCTGCAGTACGCACCGAATACTCCGGAGTTCTGTAGAAAACTGCTTCATAGTCTATCTGCGCACCGTCCGCCGCTGTCATCCAGGGAACGTCATTGTGGGAGTAATCGCTCAGCTGGGAGGCGTTCTTGTTGCTGAGAGTGTTCAGCACATCGTTGATGACCTCGAGTTCGTTCGCCCGCAACAGGGTAAGATCAGGATTCCTTTTCGGGAGATACTTCGTCTGGGGGTAGTTGAAGTACTTGCCGGGTACTTTCACCAGGCTTCCTTCCAGTATCATCTCCTCAACCAGCCTCTGGAAGTGTGTCGGCGTAGGTCCATAGGTATTCTTTATGTAGGTTGCCCCTATCAGCTGCTCCTCGTATTTCTCGTAATAATTGAAGTCCATGAAATACAGCAGCTTGTAAAGAACGGTCTCTCCAATGTTCGGTTTGGCACCCACACGTGCAAGAATATAAAGCAGTACCTCCTTGAACTTCATGAAGTTATTCTGCGGAATGCTTATCCTTTCCCCGGAACAGCTGCCTGAACGTGTTTCAGATGATTCAACGGCTTCCTCAGGTGTAAGCCCGGGATCAATGAGCTGTGAGACGGTTGTGTTGAGCGCTCCGGCAAACGCAATAACCTCATCAACGGTAACTTTGCGCTTTCCACCTTCGATCTGGGCGATGGTGCTTCTGCCAAGTCCCACGTGTCCGGCGAGGTCTTCCTGACGCATGCCAAGCTTTTCCCTGAGGTTCCTTATGTTCATACCTATATCCATCTTAACTCCTCCATCGGTGATGAAGGAATAATAGGGTAGTATTTCCAACACGTCAATGTTCTAATTATGCACATGTGCATAGGTTCTTCCCTTGCTCTTCCTGGGGAGGGCGACGGCGAGTACAGCAGCTTCGGGAGTGACTCGGACTCAGAAAGCAATGCCGTTAAAATCTGCGGATGCTATTGCCGGAAAAGGAATACCCCGGGACCGAAGCCCCGGGGCGATCAGATCACTGCTTAGCCTAGAAGGAAGCCTTTATACCGCCCCAGGTGTCCCTGGCGAGGGCGGTTTCGATGGTAAGGTCGAACTCGGTTATGTGGTATTCGGATGTGCCTACCCTGTAGAGCCAGAAGAAGCTGTCCCTGTCGTAGCTGTAGGCAATGCCGTAGGATGCTGTGGATGTCTGGGGTTCCGCGGCGGAACCTATGAACTCCACGGACGATCCGTCGAACTCGAAGAAGTAAAGGTTCCCGTAGGAATAACCGCCTATGACTATGCCCAGGTTCCCGTCAAAGGGGAATGTGGATATTCCGCAGGCGAATGATGCGGGGAGGTCGGCAAGTGACCAGCTCGATACACTCCCGCCGCTTGTATTGAAGCGGTACAGTACCCTGGTAGAAGCATCGATGGACCAGAGCATGCCCTCATCGTCGAAGTCCATGCCCCGGGGCTCCACTGGAACGGGGTTTGCGAAGGCCATGGTCCATGAGCCCGCCCCCTGAATCTTCCACACATCCATTACATCCTGCCAGTCATTGATGTAGAAATCCCAGTTACTGGGGGCAGCCTCGATGCAAGCAACACCCAGCACATTCGGGATCTGAGAAGGACAGGCCAAAGAACCGGTAACGGATCCGTTATCGGGGTTCATTGAGTAAAGATAATCGGTGCCGAAATCGGTCATCACCAGTTCTCCATAGGTGTCAGCGTAGTCAAGCCCCCTGGGGCTGGAAAAGCCGGTCAGAGCATAGTCGTTGATCACCGTCATGGTAATGTCGGCCCTGCCCTGGGGCGGAGCCTCGTAACCGGTGCGCGGGCCGGCGTCGGGGTCCATGGCCATCATGACCCCTGCAATTGCTATGAGAGCAACCACAAGCAATCTCATCTCATTCCCTCCTTTTTGAGTTATTCAGTAGCCCATACCTGTTATGGATGGGCATACATTAACATAACATACCAGTGCAATAGCTCATGTCGCATCAGTATGCATATCGATGCCATATCAGTCCCTCTGGCCGCCTATGAACTTGTACACCAGTGCTCCCAGGATACCCCCCGCTATTGGTGCAGCCCAGAACAGCCACAGCTGGGAAATGGCCCAGCCCCCGGCAAAGAGTGCAACGCCGGTGCTTCTTGCGGGATTCACCGAAGTGTTCGTGACCGGAATGCTGATAAGGTGGATAAGGGTAAGGCACAGGCCAATTGCCAAAGGAGCGAAACCCGCAGGCGCTCTTTTGTCGGTGGCTCCCATTATCACCAGCAGGAACATCATGGTCATAACGACTTCCGTGACCAGAGCAGCCACCATGGAGTATCCACCCGGTGAATGCTCGCCGAATCCGTTTGACGCGAAGCCTGCATGAACATCAAAACCAGGCTGACCGCTGGCGATCACCAGCAGCACCGCTCCAGCTGCAATGGCGCCAAGCACCTGGAAAGCGATGTAGGGAACCAGTTCCTTTCCCGAAAACCTTCCCCCGGCCCAGAGGCCGAAGGAAACCGCTGGATTCAGGTGACAGCCGGAAATGTGCCCTATTGCAAAGGCCATGGTAAGCACCGTAAGACCGAAGGCAAGGGAAACCCCCAGCAGACCTATCCCCACTTCGGGAAAGGCCGCCGCCAGCACCGCACTGCCGCATCCCCCCAGAACCAGCCAGAAGGTGCCGAAAAACTCAGCTCCGTACTTCCTCATGACTCCCCCTTAGAAAAGCGACCCCCCCTTGGGTCTTCTGATAAAGGTAATCACATATCAGACTATGGTCAATAACCTGGGATATAGGGAATTGAATTACCCTGGCAGTAACGGCGTAGGAATGCGCAGGGGCAGAACGGATATCCACCTCAGTTTCAACGACGGTTATTATAACTATGCCGAAGTCATTTTTCGTTCCAGTGGCGCTGTAGTTGAAGGGGAGAAACGAAAACGGACGGTTTATAACGGAACGCTAAATTCCTGAATCCCCTGCAGCTTCCAGAACATAGATCTTGGGGTAGTCCGCAGGACCGTAGTCGAAGGCCAGCATTCCGTTCTTAAGGCAGTATCGAAGCTGTGTTACTCCCTCCAGCTCCGGGATCACCGCATAGCCTTCAAGTTCTCCCGCAGTGGAGTAGATCTCGAACGTGGGCACCGCCGTGTATCCCTGCGCCACCCAGATGTTGTCGCTGTCATCAACGAACAGACCGGATATGGCCAGGTGGTTGGGATCCTCAAAGACCTGCTCACCCCTGTTGACCGTTGATTCGCCCCCGTCACCCCGGGAGAGCCCCTCGGTGTAGATGGCTTCCTGAAGCTCCTCCTGGGACTTGGGAACCGGCTCCCAGCTCCTCTCCACTGTGAAGAGCTCCTCCCCGGTGCTGCTGACACCGTGGATGGCATAGGTTTCGGTATCGCTCACAGCCCAGTAGAGGTTCCCGCTGCCGTCGCTGTCCCACACAACATCCACATTTTGCACATCAACGTCACCGTCGTCTGCAATGGTGATCGTAAGCGGGAAGGAGACAATAACCTCATCAGGAGTCAGACCGCCTGAATAGATTCCGATGAAGCTGTTGCCCGTGGGAAGCTCCCCCTCTATAGAAAAATCTATTGTCATACTTCCTGCGTAGAATGTCCCGTCGTCCAGCGGAGCCGGGAACATGGGAGGCACCAGGGGGAACCCCTCCACCCTATCGATGAACCCGTAGTCCTGGTCGAATATCGAAAGGGTCGACCCGGAAAAATCGCTTACTATCAGCCGCCCGTCGGAAAGCTGTGCGAAACAGTTGGGATACTGGAACTCACCGGGACCCGCCCCATGCCTTCCGATGTATCCCGTGAACTCCCCCTCTGGGCCGAACACGGATATCCTGCCCTTCATAGCGTCCAGGGCCAGGATGTTTCCCCCCCGGTCGAACTCAACGTCGGCCAGGCTTCCAAACTCCCGGAGGGAATCGCCGAAGAGCACACCGATGGTGTCCACCACTGAGATCACCATTGTGTCGGGAACCGACGGAGCAGAAGCGGACTCGGTATCCCCCGACCCTCCGTTCCCGCATGCGAGCCCAACTGCAAGGGTCGCCAGCAAAAACCTGAACTTCATATCTCCCCCGATCGGTGATTAGTTAAGAACACGCATACGCCTGGATCTGCTTGCTTCAGCCGGTTCAGTTCCCACAAGAGCAGATGGAACCATTCTCCTGAAGCTTCATTTCAGCATGATAACATCACATCCGTTTTTGTCAATTTTCATTGCGCCATGATTACGAGGCGGACCTTTTCCACAGGCTGTGCTCGAAAGAAAGGGGAATCGGAAGACCTGGTCTTGCGAATGCACTGCAGTCAAAGTATCTTTACTTTGTCGAGCTTCATTTTAGCACTATTCATATATGTATTATCGATATTATACGACTATCATTTAACAAATCATACAATACTAATCAAGGTATCTTAACTCCCTTATACAACTGCGATATCACGCTATAGTTACTATTTTTATTTATGTATTTATGTTGCATAGAATGATTTCATATTTTAAACTTATTATATATTTTTATCTATTCGTCATATGCATATATTTTATTTCATTTTTGCCAATTGACATCGATTCTTACTTTCTTTACAATACACACGCTGGCTGCTGCAGGTTCTTAGCCTGCACGATCGGGAAGCTCCGATCAGTCCACAGACAGCCACCTTCCTGACCGGCAGACGGTAGAACCCGCGAAAAAACCGGAGACACCGGTTAAAGCGGCCGTTCGGAGGGAGTACTCTGATGTACAGGCTAATGGCTGTCGCATTCCTTCTCCTGGTGATTCCACTTTCTGCCTTGGGTCAAGGCACCGTGGTGGACACATCTTTCTACAGTGAGGCTCTTGGGCAGGAAAAGAATGTGAGTGTGTATCTGCCGGAAGGTTACGGGAACCACTGGTGGATGAGGTATCCGGTTATTTACTACCTGCATGGTGCGGGGCAGCTTCTGGGGCACGACGAATTCCCAGCACTGGTAAGCGCATTGGATGCGATGATCGCAGATGGAAGCATCTGGCCGGTTATTGTTGTTAGGCCAGATGGATTCACTTCGCCATACCCCGCGGGTTTCTACACCAGTTCGGTATTGTACGGTGACATTGAGGGCTGTCTGATCGATGACCTTATCCAATGGACAGACTCTAACTACAAGACAATACCCTGGAAAAGGAAGCGTGCGGTGATGGGGCACTCCATGGGAGCCTACGGCGCCATCAAGTACTACGGCGAGCATCCGGACATCTACTGTGCCGCCGCCGGTGTTTGCATCTCCGGCGCTGACCTGACCACCATGATGGGCATCAACATCTATGGTGTGCTGGCTGAACTCCAGGGCCCACCCTACTACTACTATCCGTCTGCCGGTTTCGCCAACGGCGTTCTGTTCAGCATGTCAGGCGCCTTCTCCCCCAACATGGCAAACCCGCCCTACTATGTGGACCTGCCGATCGACGAATACGCCAGCATGATCCCTGAGATCTGGGCACTGTGGCTGGAGCACGACCTGATCCAGTACCTTGACTGGATGGGAAGTGACTGCTGGTGGGATCAGACCACACTTTACTTCGATGCGGGCACCGAAGACCAGTTCTACATCGTACCGGCCTGCAACGCATTCGCCGCCAATCTGGACGCAATGGGAGCCGACTACGAATACCAGGTATTCGAAGGGGGCCACTTCGACAAACTGGATGAGAGGTTCCCCATCGCCCTGGAGTTCCTCTGCACCGCAATGCATCACAGATGGGGATGGTGGTGGGATTCCCAGGAGGAGTACTGTGCCGTTGAGGCCGATCTCCTTGAACCGCAGAACACAATGGCCATTGCAGACCACTACTGCTCTGACAGGACCGTAACATTCGAGCTCCTCGAACCAGCCGATGTAACGGTAACTATTTACGACGCAATGGGAAGAACCGTGGCTTCACCGTTCAGCGGTTATCTTGACCCAGGGCGTCAGACGGTGAGTTTCGGGGGGAACAGCTTTGCCTCGGGCATGTACTTCTACTCAGTTACTGCGAATAATGAAACGGTAACCGGCAAACTGCTCCTTATACCCTAGGGATCAATGCCGGGGAGGCGGCCGCCTCCCCGGCTGAAACAACATCGAACTGGTATCCGCTGCCTCCAGACACCATTGCCTATTTCCTCAGCGCAGGATCGAACCTCTCCTCGATCCAGCAGTAGACTGCGGGAAGAACGAAAAGGGTCAGCAGTGTGGACGAGGTGAGCCCGAAAACCACCACCGCCGCACGGGGCCTCTGAACCTCTGATCCGATCCCCGTTGAAAGAAGCAGCGGGAAGAGGCCCAGAATCGTTGTCATTGCCGTCATGAGTACCGGCTGCAGCCTTAACAGGGATCCTTCCACCAGTGCTTCCTTCAGGTCCGTTCCGCTTCTTCGGTGCATGTTGAAGTAGCTAACGAGAACGACCCCGTTCTGCACCGCAATGCCGAAGAGGGCAATGAAGCCCACCGCCGCGGGAACAGACAGGTATTCCCCGGTGAGGATCAGGCCAAGTATCCCGCCGATAAGGGCCAGGGGAATGTTAAGGAGGATCACCAGGGCGTGCCTGAAAATGCCGAAGGACATCCATAGAATTGTCATTACCCCGGCAAGCACAAGGGGAACTATGATGGAAAGACGCTTCATGGCCCTCTGCTGGTTCTCGAACTGACCGCCGTACTCAACGAAGTATCCAGGGGGCATATCCACGTTCTCTTCTATTGTGCGCTGAACATCAGCGACCACGCTCCCCAGGTCCCTGCCGTCTATGTTCCCCTGAACCGTCCAGTACCGCTGGTTCTTCTCCCGGTTGATCTGAATAGGTCCGATGACCTGTTTTACATCAGCCACCATGGAGAGGGTTATGAGGGAGCCGTCCCCGGTGTGTACCAGCAGTGATGATATGCTTTCAGGATCGTCCCTGAATCCTTCCTGAAGCCTCAGGTGAATACCGTACCTTCGAACGTTCAGATACATGTGGTCGATAACCTCACCACCGATGGCAAGCTCAACGGTTTCCATGATCTGAGCAACCGAAACACCGTACCGGGCGCAGGCTTCTCTGTCAGCCACTATCTGCACCTGGGGCTGTCCGAATCCCTGCTCCGTGGCAAGGTCCACCAGCCCGGGTACCCCCCTGACCGCCTCTGTGATGCTCTGTGATGTTTCCCTGAGCACGGTGAGATCCTCACCGTATACCTTGATCGCCAGTTCCGCCCTGGAGCCCGAGAGAAGCTCGTCAAAGGCGTTCTGAATCGGCTGGGTGAAGTTCAGCTGCACCCCCGGGTATCCCCCGAGGTCGTTCCTTATAGCCTCGACGATCTCTTCCCTGGAACCGTATTCACCCCACTCATCCTCGGGCTTCAGCTCGATATGGATCTCCCCGTAGTTAACCGGATGGGGATGGCTGCCGGCTTCCGGCCTGCCTATTCTGGAAACGGTTTCCTCCACCGGCCCGAACTCAAGTATCCGCCTCTCCAGGGTCATTATGGTTTCTGTGGCTTCCTCCAGGGCAATGGAGGGAGCCATCACCACCCCTATGAAAATGGAACCCTCTTCCAGGGTTGGAAGGAATTCCGTTCCGATCAGGGGCACAAGGGCCATGCACACAAGGAAAATCCCAAGGGCCGACAGCACCACGGTCTTCCTTTTACGAAGGGCCTTCTCAACCGCGGGTCTGTAAATGGCCTTAAGCCTTGCAAGGAGCCTGAACTCTGCGTGTTTTCCCTTTTTCAGCAGGAATGAAGAGAGAGCGGGTACGGCAATCACAGCCATGATAAGTGAACCCGCCAGGGCAAAGGAAACGGTTCTGGCCATGGGCCCGAACATCTTTCCCTCAACTCCCTGAAGGGACAGTATCGGCAGGAACACCAGGATTATCACGATGGTGGAGAAGACAATGGGTTTCGCAACCTCCCTGGAGGAGTCCATTATCACCCGTGTCTTCGTGAAGGAGCTTTTTTCAGGAATGTTAAGGTGTCTGAAAATGTTTTCCACCATAACTATGGATCCGTCTCCAAGCATTCCTATCGCCACGGCGATCCCTCCCAGGGACATCAGGTTGGCGGAAACCCCCGTGAGCTTCATGAGAATAATGGCGGTAAGGGCCGAGAAGGGAAGTGCCAGGGCAACGATCAGGGATGACCTGAGGTTCCCAAGGAATAACGCCAGGGTGAGAAGCACCAGAAAGGCTCCGATCATCAGCGCGGAGTTTACTGTTCCCGTGGCGTTCTCCACCAGCTCCGCCTGCTCATAGTAAGGAACCAGGTGTACACCTTCGGGAAGGCTTTCCCTCACCTCCTCTATCTTGCTGTACAGCCTCTCAATGACCTCCGAGGTGTTCTCTCCGTACAGCTTGAGAACGATCCCGGATACAACTTCCTCGGAGCCGTTGTGGGAAACCACTCCCCTGCGTATCTCCGAACCGTACTGCACCGTGCCCAGCTGGCCAATGGTAACGGGAACGCCGTCCACGGTCTTCACCGCCAGGTCCCTTATGTCCTCAAGGTTTTCAAGGAGACCAATTCCCCTTACCAGGTGCTCTTCCGAGCCAATGACCAGGAACTGGCCCCCGGCGTTCCTGTTGTTCTCGTTCACCGCTTCTACGATGTCATCCAGGGATACATCGAACTCCAGCAGAGAGTTGGGATTGACCTGTATCTGATACTGCAGTACATGGCCCCCCATTGAAAGCACCTCGGTAACACCGGGCACCGACTGGAGCTGGTACTTCACCACACGGTCATTCAGGTCCCTCAGATAAATGTCCAGGGGCATTCCACCC
>CAYLXG010000060.1:0-3353 GCA_964387445.1 uncultured bacterium | reverse complement strand
AATGCGGCGGTGACGCTGCCCAGCAGGGCCCGCTCATCCGCAGTGAGGTAGTAGATGAATATCTGCCCGAGTCCGGTGGATATGGGCCCCAGAGAGGGAGGTTCATCCATTTCAGGCAGTTCAGGAAGAGCGGCATTCAGCCTTTCCGCAACGAGCTGCCTGGCGAAGTAGATGTCGGTGTCATCGGTGAAATACACATAGATAACCGCCATGCCGAAGGCGGAGGTGGACTTGATGCGAACAACACCCGGCAGGCCGTTCATCGAGGATTCTATGGGGTAAGAGACCAGCCTTTCCACCTCTTCAGGGGACATGCCGTGGGCCTCGGCGAACACGGGAACCATCACCGGAGATATGTCCGGAAAGGCATCCACCGGGAGGCTTTCATAGGCAAAGACACCACCGACTATTACGGCGATGACACCAAGAACTATCAGCAGCCTGTTCTCCAGGGAGAACTTCGTTATTCTCTCGAGCATCCTTTTCCCTTCCCGGTCAGTGACCGTGGCCGGCGTGGCTGTCCAGGCCGCTGGTCACGATCTCCGCCTTCAGGGAAAAAGCTCCATGGCTCACATATCTGTCTCCGGGGTGAAGCCCTGAAGTTATTCCAACGAACTCTCCGTCGGATGCGCCCAGTGTAACGGGCACCGAAGCAAATCCGTGTCCCTCGGGTATGAAAACCACATTCTCACCCTGCACGAACTGAACCGCATCCGAATAAACCACCACGGGTTCATCCAGAACACCGGAACTCACTTCAGCGGAAACGAACAACCCCGGCCGCCAGAGTCCGTGGGTATTATCCAGCTCGCCCCGGACCACCGCAGCGCGTGTCTCACCGTCAAAGACGGAAGCCACATAGTCTACTGAAGTTACAGCAGAGGGGATGTCAGACCGTGAATGGGAAACTGTCATCTCCTGTCCCGAGTGAACTCCCCCAAGGGCATTCTGGGGAACATTCAGTGAAACCCATACCCGGGACAGATCGGCGACAGCGGCCAGGTCACCCCCGGGCATGATATTCTCTCCCGGTGTGATGTGCATCTCAATTATCGTTCCTGATATCGGGGAACGGACCTCATACCTGGTGAGTTCTCCAGAGGATGACAGGGTGTTCAGCTGATAATCGCTTACTCCAAGGGCACTGAGTGTCTGGCGGGCGCTGTTGAACTCAGCCTGTGCAGTGGTGTAGGCCTGCCTCTCCGCAAGGAAACCCTGCTCCGAAAGAAAACCTTCCTGGAACAGCTGCTGCTGGCTCTGAAATACCTCCTCGGCAAGCTGCCCGCCCTTGCATTGATGTAGGCTGTCCTGGCGTCGGCTAGCTCTCTGCTTGCGATAACCGCCAGCAGCTCGCCCTGCTGAACATCGTCACCCAGCCTTGCATTTACCGTGCGAACCACCCCTGCCACAGGGGGCGACAGATGAGCAAGCCTTTCCCGGTTGATGGTTATCTCCCCGTAATGGGTTGCAGACTGCCTGATCTCACCCCCTCCTGCAACGGAAACCTCTATTCCCGCATCGGCGATATCCCTCTCTGTAAGCTCGATCACAGTTTCACTGTGAGTGGGTTCATCATGCACATCAATATCAACACCGTGATCCCCGTGATCATCCTCATCATGAGCATGAAGGTCCCCATGCCCATCGTGGTCATCATCCTCTTCCGGTACGTCCAGGGCATGATCATGATCCGTGCAGTCCCCGGAGGGAACAGTTTCAGCAGAGGCTTCAGAACAGCTCATGCCAAGCAGGAAAACCACAGATAGCACCGCGGCAAGCAAGGGTAGCGAAGGGTGTTTCATAACCAACCTCACGAAATGAATGAATAGTTGAACAGATACTCAAGAGTGAAATATATACTAAACTGATAGGAATTGTTCCAAGCCCACCGCAACTTATCATTCCCGTTACCGAAGCTGTCCGAACCGAGGTTCCAGCAGGATCGTTTCCTGACGGCCCACCTCAGCGAAGAATGAAGGCGTTTACACACCTTTCATAGGGGTCAGAGAACTGCGTCATCTTCCCCCTGCCCTCTATCTCGAAGTGGTGCAGATGGTAGCCAGCCCATGGCGTCCTGTATCGCCACATGCAGGCCTCTGGTTTACAAGAAACCCTGGAAGTAATGACCACAGAGGGATCAACATCATTGTTGAGACTTGCGGATCCGCCGAAATCCTCAGGCGATCCTATTCCATCTGCTCTATACTCATGGAACAGGAATACTCACCCGATTCCGCAGGGGTGCATCGAGCTGCCGCTGAGAACTCTCCTACCGGTTTGTATTACTCTGGTTAGTGACTTCATGTCATGCACTCTCAAGTGTGTCAAATCCCGTCAAGTGACTTTCTTCTTCTATAAAACAAGTTTTCTCCAGTTGCGTCATTTCTTGTTCCAGGTAAGAAGAAATTTCGATTCACCATGGGAAAACCTGAAGGGTGAGGAGTTCGCTGCTATGGAAGCCCGATCCCATGGGTTATCCGAAACTCTCTTCCCCGTTTCAGTTTACTGCGCAGAGCATCTTCTGTGAAGTTCCGATGCACCTTCATGCTGAACCCGCAATTCGAGAGAAGCTTCTCCAGAGAGATCGCATTTCCTGCGCAGTCAAGACAGCAAAGGGCAGTAACAGCAGCGGTATCACCGGTGCATATGGAGGTGCTGTTTCTGTCTTGATGCAGAAGAACAGCCATTGCTTCCATTTCGCCAAGGTGGAGCTCATGGAGTGAACTGAAGCTCCTTCCAAGCCTGTTCTCAACATCTGCTATTTCTTCGGCCAATGCGCTTTCCACACGTATTTTCCCGGATGAAATGTACTCTTTCATGGGAATGGTTATCCTGTGACCATGCTCATCTTCGTAGAACCTGCACTCACCCAGGGCAACGGTCTCAGGAAGCAGCAGCAGGTAGGAGTTCATCACTTCCTCCCACCTCCCCAGTTCATGAAGGTGTATTACCGCATCGGCATCAAGAATTACCAAGCATGGTTTCATAATACACCGCGAAGGGATCTATTCCATATGACCTGAGCACGGACTTCAGCTGACACTGTTGTTTCAAGGTATTCCGCAAGCCTGCCCACGGATATGCTTCCATTGATATACACTCTGTCTGAAACGCCATTCGAGAATAATTCCGCTTTGCATTTTGGTAACACAATATCCGGTTTTTCAGGAAGTGATTCTACATCCAGATGAAACCAGCGTTGACAAGTACTATATTACAGCTTGTTCATATAGATTCTATTATTGGCATTTGCATCAAATCGATTGGAATACCGTGCAAGGAATCAGAACTGTAAGCGTGAAAAAGGTTGTTTTCAGAGACTATGCATCCTTTTCCCTGTTGATTCTCTGTTT
>CAYLXG010000059.1:14246-14492 GCA_964387445.1 uncultured bacterium | reverse complement strand
GCCCAGTATGAGTATGTCCGGCTTCACGTTCTCGTGGTCACAGGCAAGGAGTTTTCCCGTTCTTGCGATGCCGGTCTGAACCTCGTCGGCGATCAGGAGCACGTTCTTCTCGGTGCAGAGCCTTCTGGCGCAGGAGAGGTATCCCTCATCGGGAACGTAGACACCGGCCTCGCCCTGTATGGGCTCCACAAGGAAACCGGCCACGTCAGGGTCTTCAATGGCTTTTTCCAGGGCCGCGGCGTCGTT
>CAYLXG010000059.1:0-14229 GCA_964387445.1 uncultured bacterium | reverse complement strand
GTAAAGGGGCCGTACTCGCTGTAGGCGTCGGGGTCGTTGGAGAAGGACACTATCGTCGTGGTCCTTCCATGGAAGTTGTTTTCGCAGACGACTATCTTCGCTTTGTCGGCCTCGATCTTCTTGTTCAGGTAGGCCCACTTGCGGCAGAGCTTGATGGCGGTTTCCACCGCCTCCGCCCCGGTGTTCATGGGAAGCACCTTGTCGAAGCCGAAGTATTCGGTTACGTACTTTTCGAAAACACCGAGAACGTCGTTGTGGAAAGCCCTGCTGGTGAGGGCGAGGGTCTCGGCCTGCTGCTGAAGGGCCTTCACTATCCTGGGATGGCAGTGTCCCTGGTTCACCGCGGAGTAGGCGGAGAGGAAATCGTAGTACTTCTTCCCCTCCACGTCCCACACGAAAACCCCTTCGCCCCTGCTGAGGACCACCGGCAGCGGATGGTAGTTGTGGGCCCCGTACCTGTGCTCAAGCTCGATGGCCTGTCTGGAGGTAATCTTCTCTGTGCTCATGGTATCGTCCTTTTCGCGAATTCACCGTCAACACCAGGGAGGACCGCCGATACTCCAGCGCAAGCCTGACGGGAAGAGTTTTCCGTATTGATTAAGCCTGCGGCGGTCTAACGAGTTACCAGGTCAGCTGGAATATAAGCTCAACGACCCTCCATGCAACAAGGTTAAGTCAGGTCCGCGGGTCTTCTGCCGAAGAGGGTGCGCACTACGATCACGGCGCTTCCCATGGCCGCGGCGGCGTAGCTGGCGGTGTGCATCCACAGCGCCGCCATGTAACGCGGCTGCCTATCAGGGGAAACCGCGGATGACATCCCTTTCAGGAAGGGAATGTATCCCCCTGAGGAGAGCCTGTAACCCAGGAGGCCCAGGGCAGCCGAAGCCAGGGCGCAGAAGCAGAAGAGCAGGAGAAGGGGCCGGATGAAAGATCTTGCGGTTCGCTTCTTCCAGCCGCCGGCCATTCCGGAAAGCACCAGTGCAAGACCCAGTATGACTCCCACCCACCAGGTCGAATGGATGCCCCATGCAATTCCCATCAGGGTGGGGGATGTGGATCGTATCAGGGCCCTGTGGCCGATGGTGAAATACTCGAGGCTCACCCTGGCACTTGCCTGATTGTGCAGAACGCCGAACAGGATGGTGAAGGCCACGCAGAGCATTACCGTCAGGACCGCCTGCTTCATGTTCCTACTCCGTGGAAAGCAGCCGCTTGAAAAGCGAGCAGTCGGTGAGGTTCCGTATGCCGTACCGGGTAAGGGCGAAATCGTACTTCACCGGGTCATGGGGCGAGTACGCACTGAATCCTTCGGTTATCTCCGCCGCCGACCTGCCGTCCGGGGTGTTCCTGCGGGTCAGGCCGAGGCACTTTCCGATCCTGAACATATGGACGTCAACTGGTACGATCAGCCGTGCCGGCGATACCATGGACCACCCGCCGGGGTCCACTTCATCCTCCCTCACCATCCACCTGAGGAAGAGGTGAAGCCTCTTGCAAGCGCTGCCCCCTGATGGTCTGGGCAGCAGGTAGCTCCTGTCCATGTCGCCCAGTATCTCCCGGGTGAACAGGTCCAGGGCCTGGTGATAGCCGTGGTCTTCCAGAAGACCCGCAAGCAGATTACCCAGGAGCCCGTGCTCGGTCTGGGCCCTGGAAGCGCCGCTGAGGAATGCGGCGATCTCCTCCCCGGAGGTGAATCTGTGCCTGAAGGCCGAAAGCTCCCTGCGGAGCAGACCGGTGCCCTGGGAACGGAGGAAATCCGATGGATGCCGCCCCATCAGGCTCAGCACCCTTTCCACGCTCTTAAGGATGAGGTTCACCCTGCCGTAGGCCAGCCCCGACGCAACCAGACCCGCTATCTCTCTGTCCCTTGTCTCAGGGTAGCGGTACAGGAATTCAAGCGGGTCCGGGTGTACGAACTCTCTTCTGTTGTACCTGCCGTAAATATCTTCCAGCAGGTATTTGAGCCCCTGTTCTATTCCGGAAGCTCCAGCTTCATCAGCTTTGCGGAAACCCCGGTGAGCACATTGAGCTTCCTCTCGAGCTCAGCGAGCCTCTCCTCTTCCCCCACCAGGTCAAGGAAGAGAAGACCGTTCTCGGAACAGTTCTCCTGGACTCCCTCGTGTATCCCCAGCCTGGTCTTGATGAGGCATCCCCAGCCTGTGAGTATCGCCTGCACCTTAGCCGCGGCGTCGTTCCTGTGGCTTATGAGAACCACCATGACCGTTTTCTTCATTATGTGATCCCTGCCCTATTCTTCGGAGAACTGATCTTTCCCCACACCGCAGACCGGGCACACCCAGTCGTCGGGAATGTCTTCGAAGGCGGTTCCGGGCGCAATGCCGCCGTCGGGATCCCCCACCGCCGGGTCGTAAACGTACCCGCATACATTGCAGACGTACTTCTTCATGCTATTCTCCTCCTGTTGTTTATCCGTATCGCATACCGTTTGCGGAGCCTTGAAGGAAGGCGCGGTGGGAGGGGTTTTCCCCCGGAGCACCTCCTGATAGTAGCTGTAGGTCATTGGAACACCTTCTCCCAGGAGACTGCAGTGGGTGAGGACCCCTATAAAGAGGGTATGGGTGTCCACCTCGACCATGCTCTCAACCTTCAGTTCCAGGCAGGCGAGGGTGTTCTCCTCCGGGCAGGGACAGCCGGAGGGCGTGGTCATGTACTCCCTATCGGCGAACTTGTCGATATCCCTTCCGCTCTTGAAGCCGAAATGCCCTATGAAAGGCATGTCAGCTGTCTGGGAGAGGACTCCGATGGCCATGTAGCCTGAATCCTTTATGAACTCGTTGGTGAGCTCCGACCTGTTGATGGCAACGGCTATCCTTGCCGGGCTGGAGGTTATCTGGAACACGGCGTTGGCTATCTGGGCGTTAACCCTGTTCCCGGAAAAGCTGCCCACGGTGTAGAGGCCGTAGCTGAGGGTGAAGAGAGCCGAGGTATCGATCTTCGTCATTCAGAGCACCTTTCCACCAGTTCCCTGCCTATCTTCGAGCCCAGGTCCCGCGCTGTACGAAGCTGGTCATGGTCTGGAACATAATTCACATTGAGAGGGTCGCCGATCACCGGAATGCCCATTTCGCCCAGGAAGGCCTGTATGTGCTTCACCGCTTCGCCGCTCCAGCCGTAGGAACCGAAGACCCCTCCGATGAGGTTTTTGGGCTTGAGACCCTTCAGGTAGGTTAGAACGTCCGCCATCCTGGGGAACATCTGCCCGTTTATGGTGGGGCTGCCGGCGATCAGGGCCCCGGAGTCCAGCACAGCGGTGGCCACGTCGCTCCGGTGGCTGGAACCCAGGGGCATCACCGTTACCGATATACCCTCCTGGACCAGCCCGTCGCAGACGGCGTCCGCCATCCTTGCCGTGCTTCCCCACATGGTATCGTAGATCACCACGGCTTTCCTGGTGCACTTCTGGAGGGCCCATTCCCTCCATCTGTTCAGTATGCCGCCTATGTCGCTGCGCCATACCGGGCCGTGGTCGGGGCACAGAAGAGCGATGTCCAGATCAAGTTCATCAAGCTTGTTCATCAGCCCGGTGACCATTGGAGAGAAGGGGAGCAGGATGTTGGCGAAGTACTTCTCAGCTTCCCTGTTGAGGATGTAGGGATCGATCTGATCATCGTACCTTTCGGTGGAGGCCAGGTGCATTCCGAAGCCGTCCTGGGAGAACAGCACCTTCTCGGTATCCAGGTAGGAGACCATGCTGTCCGGCCAGTGGAGCATCCTGGTCTCGATGAAGGAAAGGGTCGACTGCCCCAGTGAGATGGATTCCCCGGTCTTAACAGGGGAGACGACCCCGGGCTGGAAGTGGAAATGGGCCCTGAGCGCCTTCTCTCCCATGGGGGAAGCGAAGACCTTCTGGGGTTTCACCAGCTCCATGACCCTGGGGAGGCAGCCGGTGTGGTCCATCTCGGAGTGGTTGCTCACTATGAAATCTATCCTGGACGGGTCCACCACCGAGGATATCCTGGCGAGCATTTCCTCCATGAAGGGCTTCTTCACGGTGTCTATCAGGGTGATCTTCTCGTCCATGACCAGGAAGGCATTGTAGGTGCTTCCCCGGCCGGTGGAGTATCCGTGGAAGTCACGGACACTCCAGTCGATGGCTCCCACCCAGTAGACCTTGTCGGTGAGCTTTTCCGCGGTGCAGGGACCCATGGCGTTGCCCTATTCAGCAGCCGGGGGGGTGAAAACCCTGGAACCCAGCTCCCTGTCGATCATCAGCATACCGCCCCCGGCGCCCCCGGCAAGGCTGAACATCCTGATGACCTCGCTGGCAGAGGCTTCCTCCTCCACCTGCTCCCCCACGTACCACTGGAGGAAGTTGTCGGTCATGTAGTCGTTCTCCTCCCTGGCAAGCTTGACCAGGCCGTTGATGGAAGCGGAGATGAACCGCTCGTGCTCCAGGGCTGCCTTGAAGGCCTCCACCGGACCGTCCCAGGAGATCTGGGGCTTCTCCAGGGCCTCGAGTTCAACCCTTCCGCCGCGCTCGTTCACGAAGTTCATGAACTTCTCGGCGTGGGTCATCTCTTCCAGGGCCTGCACCCTCATCCAGGAGGCTGCTCCGGAGAGGTCTGCGCTTTCGAAGTACATGGACATTGCCATGTAGAGGTACGAGGAGAAAAGCTCCTTGTTTATCTGGCCGTTGATGGCCTTGAGCATTCTTTCTGAAAGCATTTTTATCCCTTCCAGAGCCCGTGGACGTTGCAGTACTCCCTGGCGCTCACCTTTTCGGCGCTTACGCAGAACTCCGCCACCGGCTCGTCTCCGGGTTTCAGGTAGGCCCTTTGGACGACTCCGTCAGCCAGCAGCTCTATCCATTCTATGTAATGGGCGTCAAGCATGGGGTGAAGGGTGCTGCCCACGGTTACCCTGTAGCCGCCTTCGATCTCCTCGATCACCGGAACGTGCTTCTCGGTGGTCATGTCGGCGGTCTTCTCATCCAGGAGGTTCATGGGCTGTCCGCAGCACACCAGCTCTCCGGGACCGCCATGGAGGACCTCCACGATGTTCCCGCACATTTCGCACTTGTATACCTGCATTCTCTCAGCCATTGTCGTTCTCCTTCCTGTTACCAGTTCTCACAGATCAGCATGAAATGCGCCTGGGGGTGATCGCATGCCGGGCACTTCTCAGGCGCCTGCGCACCAATATGAACATAACCGCAATTCTGGCAGAACCAAACTACTGGTTCCTCCTTCCTGAACACGGTTCCGTTCTCAATGTTGGCCAGAAGCCCCAGGAACCTCTTCTCATGCTGCTTCTCTGCGACTGCTATCTTCTCGAACACGGCCGCTATCTCGTTGAAGCCTTCCTCCCGGGCGACCAGGGCGAACTCGGGGTACATGGAGGTGTGCTCGTGGTTCTCTCCCCCGGCGGCGGCCCTGAGGTTCTCGGCGGTGGTTCCTATAACCCCGGCGGGAAAGCCGGCGGTTATCTCAACCTCTCCGCCCTGCAGGAACTTGAACAGCCTCTTGGCGTGCTCCTTCTCCTGGTTGGCGGTTTCGTTGAAAACGTTGAATACCTGCACGAAACCGTCCTTCTTCGCCTGGGAGGCGAAGTATGTGTAGCGGTTCCTTGCCTGGGACTCACCGGCGAATGCGGTGAGGAGGTTCTTTTCCGTGCGCGTTCCCTTGAGGTTCATTCTCTGCTGCCTTTCTTCTCTGATCGTCCGCGGCATTCGCCGCAGATTCCTGTGAAACTGACTGAAATTCCTTCTATTATGAAACCTTCCGGCGAACAGTGCCCCCTTGAGGGCAGGTATGATGTGTCGAAGTCCAGGTCGAAGACCTTTCCGCAGGCCCTGCACCTGGCATGACAGTGGGTATCGGTCCTGTGGTCGTAGTGGACCTCAGCTCCTGGGCCTGTCACGGCGGTGAGGCTTCCCTCCTCAACGAGTATCCTCAGATTCCGGTACACGGTGCTGAGGCTCGTACCCGGAAGTTCCCTCCTGACCCTGAGGAAGACCTTGTCGGCATTGGGATGGTCCGCATGGTCGGAAACCGCCTTCAGCACCGCCAGCTTCTGCCTTGATCCCCTTCTCTGCTGCGCCGTTTCCATTTTTTCTCCAATCAGAATAGGAACTATTCCGAATATATATCAGGTCTGACCCTTGTCAACCGCCGGCTGCGAACACATACATAACAGGCATTCGATGATGGGGAGAAAGAGTACATTCACAGGACGGGAAGGAAGGCGGGGAATCATGAGGATCAGGAACACACTGCTGTCCTTAGCGGCGCTGAATGCCGTTGCCGTTCCATGCGCCGCGGATACCATCCCTCCTCCCTATATAAGGGAAGAAACACTCCTGGAATATCTCGAGAACGATCATGCCCAGTGGAAGCTGATGGAGGGCATTTACGCGGAGAGCCTCAGGGAGGAAGCGGACAGCCTTGCAGATGAGATCTTCGATCATCTTCAGGCCGCGCCTGAAACCGCCGATGCCTTCCTTGCTGCAGATGAGGCTTTCTTCGCCTTTGCCGAGACCCAGGCTCGCTACTGCGAGGAAGTTCAGTGGAGGGATCTCGGCACAGGGGAAAGTTCCTGGGGATCGGGATACGGAGAAACGGCTCTTGCCGTGCTCTGCTCACTCTACTGGAACAGGGTCCTCTACTACCGGGAAGTCCTTCATTCGGTCGCACAGGGTGGATTCACCGATGCCGTGTTCGAGACCCTTCCATTTTCAGAGATAGGAGGACGGTAGTCTTCCGGGGTGGAAACGTCGGGGACTATCCACCATATTGCAGCCATGAACAAACTGGATGAAGTAAAGGAAAGCATAGCTTTCACCGCGACCCATCTTGCCCGAATGGGCTGGTCCGAGGCCAACGCCGGGAATATTTCCGTTCTGCTGCCCAGGGGGGAAGGAGTCTCCCCCGGCGAGAACCCGAACTCGTACCATTTCTCCCAGCCGGTAAGGTCACTTGCCGGCAGATCACTGCTCATTACCGCCACCGGAAGCCGCTTCCGCCGCATGCAGGCTCAAATCGACACCCAGATCGTACCAGTAACGATAACCGAGTTCGGCACCGCGGCCCTCTGGCCTTCATCTTTCCCTTCTCCCACCAGCGAGATAGGCACACACATTCAGGTTCTCTCCCTGGCTCCGGACAACGGCTGGGAAACCGCCTCCATCGTTCATACCCATTCCACGGGCATGCTTGCCCTTTCCTCCAGTGACATCCCTGACGAAATGCTCAGGGAGGCGGTTGAAAGGGCCCACCCTGAGATAACCATCCTCATGGGCAAGGGACTCTCCTTCCTGGACTTCTCCCCCCCGGGCACCTGGGACCTGGGCACCCGAACCATGGAGGAGTTCAGGACCAACGATGCGGTGATCTGGCGCAAGCACGGCATACTGGGCTTCGCCGACTGCATCGAGATGGCCTGTGACTATGTGGAGATGATCGAAAAGGCCGCCCAGATACTCCTCCTGGAGAAGAGCGCCTTCGGGGGATTCCAGGGTCTCAAGGACAGGGAGCTGGACTCCCTGAGGGAATCCCTGGGGCAGGATTGACACAAAGACCGGGTTAACTGATTATTTACCATCTGCAAAAACGAATCTGAAATCTCACGGAGGGGCATGCAATGAACAGGATCACAGTCGCCGCAGCTTTCGTCTCGATCATGGCAGTCGCAGCTGTTTCCGGCTGCGGAGACTCGGCCACCGCCATCATCGGCACACTTCCGGTGGTAACCGGGATACAGGTTGACACCCTTGCCAGCAGGGGAGACACCATAATCGTTACCTGGACCCCTCTGGACACCACGGCGGTTGACGGTTACCTCCTCTGGACAAGACCGGGCATAGAGGGACCATGGTCCCTGGCCGCCACCACAACAACGACCGCCGCTGCCCACATTGCCGGGCACAGCGCCTACTACACCGTAATGGCCTACAAGGGGGACGACACTTCCTCAGCCACCGGACTCACCGACAACACCCGTGCCGAAGGACTGACGGAGATACGCGAGGTCTTCTCGGGGAGACCGGTGGGCTTCAGGATAGATACACAGGGTGACTCGCTGATAGCCGGGGATCCTTCAGATCCCGGATTCAACCAGCAGTTCACCATAGCCATGAACTTCGCCCTTGAGAGGTTCGTCTTCCCCGGTTCAGCCAAGCCCGAGCTCTGGCCCGGCGGCGCCAGGACCAGGATATCCAACAGCGGGGGATTCGTTGCCCCTTCCCCCGGAGACACCCTGAACTGGGACGACAGCCTTCTGTACGGCGGGAACTTCTTCCTTGAGCTGGACAACGGGCACTACTGCCTTCTCGACGGCTCCCAGACGCTGCCGGACACCGTCTCCATGACCGACACGCTTGTGATAGACGGCCAGATCCAGCCCATAATGGGAGTGAGGGTCTTCAACATTCAGTAGACCCGCTAGGGGGTCAGCCGCTTAACGTCCCTGGGGAACATGGTTGTCAGCCTGATGTTCTCCACACCCAGAAGCCTTGCCGTGATCCGTTCCAGCCCTATGGCCAGCCCTCCGTGGGGTGGAAGACCGTATCGGTGCGCCTGCAGGTATCCCTGGAAATCCTCAGGGTTCAGCCCGAAGTCCTTCATTTTTGCCACCTGCATGGCGTAGTCGTGGATCCTCTGCCCTCCGGTGGTGATCTCCAGGCCCCGGAACAGCAGGTCGAAGCTCAGTGTGGTGCCGGGGTTCTCAGGGTCGTCCATTGTGTAGAAGGGCCTCTTCTCCGTTGGGAAATGGGTCACGAACACGAACTCGCTCTCCCAATTCGAGGCGGAGTGTTCACACAGGGCCCTTTCCTCCTCCGGCTCCAGGTCAGGTTCTGCGGAATAGTCCCTGCCGGTGATGCTTCCCGCTATCTCGTGGGCCTCCTTGAGGGTGACAACCGGGATGGACTCCCCCACCCGGGGCATTTCCGCGTTCAGAAGCGCAAGCTCCATGGCGCAGTCCTCCGCCACACGGTCCAGGGCATACCTCAGCAGGTCGGTCTCCATCTCCATGACATCCCTGTGGTCCTCGATGAAGCCCATCTCGAAGTCCAGGGAGGTGTACTCGTTGATATGCCTGCTGGTCTGATGGGGTTCAGCCCTGAACACGGGGCCCACCTCGAAGACCCTCTCGTAGACCCCTACTCCCATCTGCTTGTAGAACTGGGGTGACTGGGCCAGGTAGGCTTCCCTGTCGAAGTACTCAACCTTGAAGATGTTCGCTCCGCCCTCGGCTCCGGCAACTCCGATCTTGGGGGTCCTTATCTCCGTGAAGCCCATTCCCCTGAGGAAACCGGCGAAATGTGCGGCGAATGATTCGGCCACCTTCAGCCTCGCCCTTTCAACGGGATGGCGGAGGCTGATGGGCCTCAGATCCAGATTGGTGTCGATGTGCAGGTCGAGAAGTTTCTTGGAGAGGTCCACCGGGGGGTGTTCAGCGGGTGATGAGATCACCTTCAGGGATTCCACCTGTATCTCCACGGTATCCGGATAGATGGACTTGTCCTTTATCTTCGCCTGGCTAACCTTTCCCCTGATTTCAACGGACTGCTCCTCGGAGAGGGAATCTATGATCTCCTCGCTGCCTTCCCGGCCCATTACGCACTGGAGCAGGCCGTCGTTCCTCCTGAGCACTATGAAGGCCCCCCAGCCGAGCCTCCGTATCCTCTGGACCATGCCGTGGACCTCAACGGTTTCACCCTCCATGGTCATCAGCTTCTCCGCGGATATCGTTTCACGGCCTTCGCCCGCTGCTATTCTGTACATTCGTCGTCTCCCGGTTCATGGCCGGCGCATCTTATCAGACGGTTCACCGTGCCGACGAAATGCGCCCTGGCCTCCTTCAGGTTCCGCTCAAGCTCGTCCATACCGGCGAATATACTCCGGGGCACGCCCTCGACCTTCCGGGAAAGGTACCTGAGCTGTCTCAGCTCCGCCTCCATCCGTCTGGCGCGTGGCTGATAGTGGCACTTCTCCCTCTCCCTGAGATGCTGAAGGTCGCCGTTCTCCAGGGCCGCATCCTTCTCCAGGGTGAAGGACTGGCGCAGCCTTTCCAGCGACTTCTCCAGGAAGTTGAGTTCTTCAGTCACGTCACGGACGGTCCTGAGCCTGTTCCTCATCCTTCAGGTTGCCTTATTTTCCGCCGTAAAATAGATTCTGCGAAGCGCAAACATGTTGGAAAGATATGAAATAACCCCTGAGGAGGGAAGATGAGGATACTGGCCGTAAATCCGGGATCGACATCCACGAAGATCTCCATTTTCGACAACGGAGAAACCGTCTGGACCCATAAGCTGACCCATTCCTCCGAGGAGCTGGCTCCCTTCGGAACCAACATCTTCGACCAGTACCAGTTCAGGTACAACGTGATCGTCTCCGCCATGGAGGAGGCCGGCTATCCCGTGGAGAGCCTTCAGGGTGTGGTGGGCCGCGGTGGGCTGGTGAAGCCAATACCCGGAGGCACCTACATCGTTGACGACAGGCTTCTCGCCGACCTGAAAACCGGCATTCTTGGCCAGCACGCCTCCAACCTCGGTGGGCCGATAGCCCATGAAATTGCCCAGAAAGCAGGATGCAGCGCGTACATAGTGGATCCGGTGGTGGTGGACGAAATGGAGCCCATAGCCAGGTACACAGGCAATCCGGCCCTTACAAGAAGAAGCATCTTCCACGCCCTTAACCAGAAGGCGGTGGCAAGGAAGGCCGCGGAGGAGCTGGGCAGGGATTACTCCCGGTGCAACTTCGTTGTTGTCCACCTGGGAGGAGGCATAAGCGTAGGCGCTCACAGGAAAGGCCAGGTCGTGGACGTGAACAACGCCCTTGACGGCGACGGCCCCTTTACCCCAGAACGCTCCGGAGGGCTTCCCGCCGGCGACCTCGCCAAGCTCTGCTTCTCCGGGGAGTACACACTGGACCAGGTGAAGAAGATGATCAAGGGCAACGGAGGGATCGTCGCCTATCTGGGAACCAACGACATGCTGGAGGTCGAGAACGAGGTGGAGCGGGGCAACCGGCGCTGGCTCGAGGTATACAAGGCCATGGCCTATCAGATAGCCAAGGAGATAGGGGCCATGGCGGCGGTCCTCAATGGCGAGGTGGACGCCGTGGTTATCACAGGCGGCATCGCCTACGACAGGAAGTTCACCTCCTGGATAACCGAAAAGATCTCTTTCATCGGCCCTGTGAAGGTCTATCCAGGCGAGATGGAGATGGAGGCCCTGGCACTGGGGGCCCTCAGGGTGCTTCAGGGCACCGAGAAGCCCAGGATCTACGATCCCGAATAACAGCGGAGGATTATTCATATGAGCGACAGGTTCGAAGAGGCGAAAAGGAACTGGGAGGAGAAGGTCCTGAACAAGACCCTCTCAAGGTTCCCCGAGAGGAAAGAGGAGTTCGTCACAGGCTCGGGAAACCCTGTGGACAGGGTCTATTACCCCGAGAACCCCGGTGACGACTATGTGGACAGGTCCGGGTTCCCGGGATCCTACCCCTATACCAGGGGCGTTCAGCCCACCATGTACCGGGGCAGGTTCTGGACCATGAGGCAGTACGCGGGGTTCGGAACCGCTGCGGAATCCAACAAGAGGTACCGCTACCTCCTTGGAGCCGGCCAGACAGGCCTCTCTGTGGCCTTCGACCTGCCCACTCAGATAGGCTACGACTCTGACCACCCCCTCTGCGCAGGGGAAGTGGGCAAGGTTGGGGTCGCCATCGACAGTCTTGCGGACATGGAACTGCTCTTCGACGGCATCCCCCTTGATACGGTATCCACTTCCATGACCATCAACGCCCCTGCTTCGGTGCTTCTCGCAATGTACATAGCCGTAGCGGAGAAGCAGGGAGTCTCCAGCGACAAGCTTAACGGAACCATACAGAACGACATCCTCAAGGAGTACATGGCCCGTGGGACCTACATCTTCCCCCCCTCCCACTCCATGCGGCTCATCACAGACATCTTCGCCTTCTGCAAAGAGAACGTGCCCAAGTGGAACACCATCTCCATAAGCGGCTACCACATCCGTGAGGCCGGCTGCACCGCTTCCCAGGAGGTGGGCTTCACCATCGCCGACGGCATAGCCTACGTTGAGGCGGCCACGAAGGCGGGTCTCGACGTCGACGACTTCGCTCCCAGGCTGAGCTTCTTCTTCAACTCCCACAACGACCTTCTGGAGGAAGTGGCCAAGTTCAGGGCCGCAAGGCGGGTGTGGGCACGGATCATGAAGGAACGGTTCAAAGCGAATAATCCGAAGAGCATGATGCTCAGGTTCCACACCCAGACCGGCGGTTCCACCCTCACGGCCCAGCAGCCGGACAACAACATCGTAAGGGTTGCGATCCAGACCCTGGCCGCGGTCATGGGGGGCACCCAGAGCCTTCACACCAACAGCCGCGACGAGGCCCTGGCCCTTCCCACCGAGCATGCGGTCACCATCGCCCTCAGGACGCAGCAGATAGTGGCCCACGAGAGCGGCGTCACCAGCACCATCGACCCCCTGGCGGGCAGCTACTTCGTGGAGGCCCTCACCGACCGCATCGAGCAGGACGCCATGGACTACATCGCCAACATCGACGCCATGGGCGGCATGGTGAAGGCCGTTGAAGAGGGGTATCCCCAGAGACAGATCCAGGACGCCGCCTACGACTACCAGCGCAGCATCGAGTCGGGGGACAGGATAGTTGTCGGCGTAAACAAGTTCCAGAAGGAAGAAGCCCCTCCCACAGGCCTTCTCAGGGTTAACCCGGAAGTGGAGGCCGCCCAGAGGAAAAAACTCGCTGCGGACAAGCTGAACAGGGACAACGGCAAAGTGGCGGAAACGCTGAAGGCACTGGGAGCCGCCGCGGATTCTGGAGAAAACCTCATGCCTGCCATACTTGAGTCCGTCCGCTGCTACTCCACACTTGGGGAGATCTGCGGGGTCCTCCGGGAGAAGTTCGGGGAGTACCAGCCGAAAACCGTAGTTTAAGCGATTTTGTTCCTTATATAAAACATCGCATAGGCCGGGGGGAGATGGAATATGAAATCATCTCCCTCCTGCCTATTGACACGCCCCCGGTATCCTTCGTATATCCGTTCCGGTCTCCTTAAGTTTAACGCTTTTCCTTTAGAGGGAGGGAAGAATGAAGGTTACAGCACTTCTTCTTGCGCTGGCTGTTACAGCTTTCGCAATGACCGATGCCGCACCCACGGTGGGCATCTCCCGTCCGGAAGCAGATGCTTTCCTGGATGAGATCGCTTACATCGATCTTGAAGCAGGGGGCATTCCCAACGCCTACACCGTAGGATGCGGCTGGGATGGCACCTATTTCTGGATCACCAACGGCGCCGGCCAGGCCGGAGCCGGCACGGGCATGTTCTACCTGTTCGACCACGACGGCAACATGGTAGACAGCTTCCCCCAGAACACCGCCCCTGGCTGGGGTCTTCGTGACCTCTGCTTCGACGGCACCTACATGTACGGTTCCGACGATACCGGAATCGACTACTACGATGTCTCCACCTACGAGAGGGTGGGCTCCTTCACCGGACCCATCAGCCCCTGCCGCGCCCTGGCCTACGACGGAACCTACTTCTACACCAGTTCCTTCTCCACCGATGTCTACCAGCTCACCTGGGACGGCGTCAGTGGTTCCACCGCCGCCAGCAGCGTTTGGTCCACCAACGCCACCAGCGCCTACGGCGCCGCTTGGGACGAGCTCGGCGACTGCCTCTGGGTAACCAGTGCCAACGCCACTGGCATCGTGGATCAGATCGCCGCCGACGGTTCCCTCATCGCTCATCACACTGTGATAAGCGGAGGCACCTGGGGCGGGGCCACAATGGCCTACGCTACCCCTGTCAACGAGCTTTACTGCCTCGAGCAGGGCGAACCTGATGCCATGCACGGCTACGATGTAACCCCCAGTGCCCTGGAGAGGGACACCTGGGGCTCCATCAAGAGCCTCTTCTAGACCTGCTGTCAGCTCACGGGAAAGGCCTCTTCGGAGGCCTTTCCTTTATCCCGGGAAATCCTTTGTTGAGTTATCCGGTATATTTCAGCCATTACTCACTATTCCTTGATTTACCATGCTTCCGGAGGGGAACAGGTTATGAGAACACTTCTTTCGTCCGCCGCCGTGCTTCTGGCTTTCTCAGGCTGCGGCGGACCGGATGGCGACACATGGCTAATAAGGACTTCATCCGAAGAGATATCGGTGGCCGGGACCGGAGAGATATGGGACCGGCTGGAACCTGAGGCCAGACAGAGATTCATAT
>CAYLXG010000058.1:11005-14977 GCA_964387445.1 uncultured bacterium | reverse complement strand
AGGAGAGAACTCAATTCGGAACGGTAAACATCATACCGGGGTGGAAGTGGTTCCTTAACAGCGGAACCGGGGGCGGCTGATCGCCGCCCCCGGTTGTCGGTTGTATCTCTCGTCAGATGTTTATGGTGACCGTGGTTCGCCCCGCTGAGGCGCCGGCTATGGAAGCGCCGGTGAGAAGGTCCTCGAGCAGCTCTGTCACCTCGTCCATCTCCACGGTGTCCTCCTCCACTGTTACCGCGGTGATCGTGCCGCTGCCGTCCAGGGTAAGAACCAGCCTTATGGTCCCCGGCTCCAGTATGTCCCCGTTCTCGTTCAGGGTGTCGATCGCTTCCAGGATTACCTCCCTGAACTCGGAGGGCCTGGCGCCGAGGTAGTCGCTTATTCCCCCCAGCGAAGCCACGTACACCGGCTCATTGTAGTAGTAGTCGTCGCTGTCCAGGAGTTCCGCCTCCTCGCAGCAGGTCACGGTTGCGTTCATGGAGATGCCGCTGCCCCCTCCGCCGTAACCCGCGGGGGCAGGGGCAATGCTCCGGCTGACCATTCCCTCGCCGTAGGACTGGTGCACGGCTCCACCGAAGATGCCGGTGTAGCTCACCCCCTCGGGCATGTTCACCGGAATGCCTATCACCTCAGGGGCGCTGCCGTCGGTCCTCACATAGCTGTCCACCGCGACGAATGCGGTGTATTCCGAAAGCACCGCGTAGTCCAGGGATGTGCCTATGATCTGCTCCACCAGCCCGTCGGCGGGTTTGCCGCTGTAGGGGGCGTCGAGCATGAGTCTGTTAAGATGGTGGATCTTGCTCCTGGCCCAGAGCCTGTCGGCGGCCTCGGTGCCGCGCCTTGAGACCAGACGAACGCTCATGGTCTGTTCCCAGGGCCTTCCGCCAACGGTTCCCCTTATGGTGATCTCGTCACGGCCGGGTTCGTCGTAGCGGCCCACCACGACCATTGGCTCTCCGTCGTAGAGGTCCCTGATCTCCCTGGGGTAAACGTCGGTTACGTCAAGGTTTCCCCAGTCGATCTCGATGTTCACCAGGTAGGGGTTGTTGATCTTGTCGTAGATGTCCTCCACAGCGGTCTTAGGATCCTGGTCGAGCCCCACATAGGTTGCGTAGCCCCGGCCCTCTTCCGCGAGTCCCTCTATGAGGTAACGGTTCACGCTGGAGCCAACGCCGATGCTGAAGAGCCTCATGTTCTCGCCCAGGGTGGTCCTCAGCTCCGAGAGTATCTCGGTTTCATTGCCTATGTAGCCGTCTGTGAGGAAGATGATGTAGCGCATTCTCTCGGGGTCCTCCGGGTAGCCCACGCAGGCCCTTACACCCTCTATCATCATTGTCCCGCCCATGCCGTACATGGCGTCTATGTACTCAATGCCCCTCTGAACGTTCCTGGGTGTGTTCTCCAGGGGATGGCTGCTCAGGGCGCTGGCGGTCTCGGAGAACCTCATTATCTGGAACGAGTCGCCGGGGTTCATTCCGGCCACGAACTGCCTCACCGTCTCCTTGGCCACCTCCATGGGCTGGCCGCTCATTGAGCCGGAGTTGTCCACAACGAAGAATACCTCCTTTGGGGCGATGTCATCGGGGTCCACTTCGGCGTCGGGTTCCAGCATGAGCATGAAGTGTCCGCCCAGGTCGCCGTAGTGGGATATCACACCGGCTCCGATGGCGTCACCTGCGGTGCGGTAACTGAACACGAAGTCCCTGTTGGGGATCTCGTTCTCACGGCTCAGTTCGACCTGAAGAACGCCGTCGGCGTCGATCCTGGTGCTTATGGCGTGGTTTTCGCAGTCGAACTCCCTCACAGGGAGGCCGGGGTTCACTTCCAGTGAAAGCTCTATGTCGTAACCGCTTCTGGTCCCCTCGGGAACTATCGCCGGGGTGATCCGGTCCGCGTCCTCCACACCGCCTGGGATGAACCTGGGACCCACCACCATGGGGTACACCACTTCCCAGGTGCCGTCGTTGTAAGCCACGGGAGCAGCGTATCTGATCTCTATCACTATGCTGTCCCCGGGGAGGATGTTGCCCACCGTCTGTGTGAAGATGTTGGGCCTCTCCTGCTCCAGGAGGGCCGCGGTCCGACCCTCGCTTATGGCCTCTTCGTATATCCTGACCGCTTCCTGGCGCTCCTTGATCTCCCCCTGGATGAGCCTGTCCCCTATGGTCATGCTCATGCTGTAGACGGCGCCGCTCTCAGGCAGGGGGAACACGTACACCGCCTCGATCACCTCGTCGTAGGGGTTGCCGTACACCTGGCGAACCGTGGCAAGCTGTATCGAGCCCTCCACCGTGATCTCCGCCTGGGTGTGCTCCAGGGGAAGGTCGCCAACTATCCCGTCCTCCCCCATGACCACCATCCGCGAGTAGTCCTGCTCAGGGGCGGCGGCAAGCACCGCTGCTATCATCAGTATTCCGGTCATCTCTCTCTCCTTTCCTTTCATGAACCATCTGTGGTTTCGTTCATGGTACACCGCAGGGGAATGTATATTCCACGAACTCATCAACGAACCCGGGGGGTGAAATGTCCGCGAGGGTCTCATCGGTGGTCCTTCTGATGATCACAGCGGTGATCTGGGGTTTTGCGTTCACTGCCCAGAGGGCGGGCATGGACCACCTTGGCCCCCTGGCATTCAACGGCATCCGTTTCGCCCTTGGAGCCCTTGTCCTTCTGCCGGTGTTCCGACGACATATCTCCATTCGGCTGGTTCCGGGAGCGGTGGCCGCCGGAACCGTGCTCTTCGCAGGAGCCGCCCTGCAGCAGTGGGGCATAGTGTACACCACCGCAGGGAAAGCCGGGTTCATCACCGGGCTCTACATGGTCTTCGTGCCTCTGCTGGGTGTGGTCACCGGCCACAGGGAGAACCGGTTCGTCTGGGCGGGGGTCTGCCTTTCCCTTGCAGGACTCTGGCTGCTGAGCTTCTACCGGGGTTTCCAGGGGGTCAATCCAGGGGATCTGCTGGTGCTTGCAGGGGCTTTCATGTGGGCGGTTCACGTGCGGCTCATAGGGAAGTACGCAGCCGTCTTTCACCCCGGCGGGTTCGCCGCGGCCCAGTTCGCCTGGGTGGCGGCGCTGAGCCTCGCCGGAGCCCTGATCCTCGGGGAGGGCTTCTCAGGTGCTCCGGCCGCCTGGCTGCCCCTGGCCTACAGCGGAGTTCTTTCGGTGGGTGTGGCCTTCACCATCCAGGTTTTCGCCCAGAAGGACGTAAAGCCCGCCCCGGCGGCTCTGATAATGAGCCTGGAAGCGGCCTTCGCCGCCCTGGGAGGGTGGCTCTTCCTGGGTGAGACCATGGCCTCCAGGGAAGCGGCTGGGGCTCTCTTGATGTTCATGGGCATGGGGGTATCCCAGATCCGCAGAAGGCCTCTCAGAGATATCTGAGGGAACTGGACCCTCTCAGGCCGGCTGAAAGCTCGATGTAACGCTTCACCGGACTGTTCTCTATCTTCGGGAAGAGAACGTTCTCAACCTGGAAGAACCCGGCTGTCTCCCTGAGCCTTATTGAGATGCCTAGGGGCTTCTCCTCCCCCCTGCGGATCTCCACAGCCTCAACGGCATCGGCGGAGTACTGGTGCATGTCGCCCACCTTGGGTTCCGGGAAAAGCCGCGCTGGAGCCCTTGACCTGCCGTGCTCCATGTCGGTTCCGTCGCCGACCAGGACCAGACCGGCCTCAATGGAACTCACCGCCCTGGTGGCCATGTGACCTGCTATCCCCTCGAGGGCAACGCACAGAACGGCGGTTCCGCCCTCGCTCCCCCCGGGGAACCCCTGGAGCATCCGGCTTATGATCGGCCGGGCAAGGACCACCGACCATTCTTCGTGGCCGTCCCTTCCCAGGCCCATGCCCAGGTCGTGCAGGAAGGAACCCAGGAAGACCGCCGCGCGGCTGTGCTCCAGGGAAAGCCCCCACTCGGTCTCAAGGCTGGTCTTTACCCCGGCTTCGGCCAGCAGCCCCAGCATCTTTATGGAATTCC
>CAYLXG010000058.1:4143-10995 GCA_964387445.1 uncultured bacterium | reverse complement strand
CCTGGCGGCTATGCGCATGTGCACGGGCCCGTGGTCGTTCATTCCAAGCCTTCTGATGGAAACCGCGTTGGCCTGTTCCTGGAAAGCAAGTATCTCAGGGTCATCCATGGCCCGTTTCGCCAGCGGGCCGGTATCCGCGCCGAGGAGCTCCAGTATCTCCCGCTGAAGCTTTTCCCTGATCTCCATGTTGTGCATATGCTCCTCCTTGTTGAAGAAGATACCCTACAGCCTCTGAAAAGGTCAATGTGAAGGGGTTGACATTTTTCGGTTCCGTGTTAATTTAGTCGTGTCTAAAAACTGGAGGCGCGAATGTTCGGAATGGGCAGAAGGGGCAGGAAGTGCGTCAGGGCGTGCCTTTCCCTGGCGGACATTCCCCAGGGCGGAACAGCCAGGATAACGGCTTTCTCCGGGGGCCGGGGCATACGGGAGAGGATGACCTCCATGGGCCTTTTCCCGGGAACCGTGGTCACCGTGGTCCATAATCATGGGGAAAACGGAATGATACTGGTTTCCGCGGGTTCTTCAAGGTTCATGGTGGACCCATGCATGGCCGCAAGGGTCCAGGTGGAAAGAACAGCATAATATTTTTTTGACATAACATTTAGACCAATCTAAATTCCGGGAGGCCCGATGAAGCTGGCGGAGATGAAGAAGGGTGACACTGGGGTGGTCACCGGCTACGAGAAGGGCGAGAGGACATACAGACAGAAGCTCCTTCGAATGGGTCTGGTGAAGGGTTGCGTATTCACCGTCACCCGTGTGGCTCCCCTGGGAGACCCGGTGGAGATATCCGTGGATTCCCACAGACTGACCCTGAGGAAGAACGAAGCTCAGATACTGGAAGTCGAAAGGCGCAGCTGACATGAAAAAGCTCCGCATTGCAGTAGCCGGTAACCCCAATGTGGGAAAGACCACCCTCCTCAACGCCCTCACAGGTTCGAAACAGAGGGTGGGCAACTGGCCCGGGGTTACGGTGGAGAAACTGGAGGGTTCGTACGTTCATGACTCGGTGGAGGTTCAGGTTACGGACCTCCCAGGCATATACTCATTCACCGCTTTCTCCATCGACGAGTCAATAGCCAGAAGGTTCATACTCGAGGAAAAGCCGGACCTGATAGTGAACATCGTCGATGCCACCAACCTTGAGAGGAACCTCTTCCTCACCACCCAGCTCCTGGAGATGAAGGTCCCCATGGTGTTGGTGCTGAACATGATGGACCTCGCAGAACGCAGGCGCCTTAAGATAGAGGTGGAACACCTTCAGAAGCACCTGGACTGCCCTGTGATACCCATGAGCGCATCAAGGAATCGCGGGATCGAAGAGCTGAAGGCAATGGTGAACAGAGCGGGCTTCGAGAAAGCCGTTCCGGGAACCAGGGTTGCCTACGACGAGGTGCTGGAAGAGGCGGCGGAAACCGTATCCGCCGCGGTTGAGTCCATCGCCTCGGAAAGACGGGTGGACCCAAGATGGCTTGCCCTGAGGCTGCTTGAAGGAGACGAGTACGCCATTGAGCTCTGCGGGAACTCCGTGCCCCGGCACCTCCTCGAGGAGCAGACATCCCGGGTGGAAAGGCATGTGGGCGACGAGATCGACATAGTGCTGGCCGACGGCAGGTACGGATTCATCCACGGCCTTGCCAGGGACGTGATCAACAGGACCGACGAGGTAAGGCGAACGGTCTCCGACGGGCTGGACAGGGTGATGCTTAACAGGTTCCTTGGCATCCCCGTGTTCCTGGGAGTCATGTACCTGGTGTTCGCGGGCACGATCAACCTCTCAGGGCCATTCATAGACTTCTTCGACATCCTTGCCGGAACCATTTTCGTGGAGGGCTTCGGCGCTCTGCTCTCCTCCATCGGCTCACCTGATTTCCTGGTGGCCCTGCTCGCCGAAGGCATCGGAGGAGGAATACAGACCGTATCCACCTTCATACCCCCCATCTTCATGATCTTCCTCTTCCTCTCCCTGCTGGAGGATTCCGGCTACATGGCCAGGGCGGCCTTCGTCATGGACAGGTTCCTCAGGTCCATAGGCCTCCCCGGCAAGGCCTTCATTCCCATGCTGGTGGGCTTTGGGTGCAACGTGCCCGCAATAATGGCCACCAGGACCCTGGAGAACCGCAGGGACAGGATACTGGCCATAATGATGAACCCCTTCATGTCATGCGGGGCAAGGCTGCCGGTCTACGCCCTCTTCACCGCGGTGTTCTTCCCCAGGAGCGGGGGAACGGTGCTGTTCAGTATTTACCTCACTGGAATACTCCTTGCTGTACTTACAGGCCTTCTGTTCAAGAAAACCATACTGAAGGGCGAAACATCCACCTTCGTAATGGAGCTTCCTCCCTACCATCTGCCCACCTTCAGGGGCATCATGTATCACACCATGTCCCGGCTGAAGGGTTTCGTAACGAGGGCCGGGAAGGTCATTCTCGTCGTTGTGGTGGTGCTCTCGTTCCTGGGATCCCTGGGGACCGACTGGTCCTTCGGGAATCAGGATTCGTCGGACTCGGTGCTCTCAGCAGTGGGACGGGCCATCACCCCCGTCTTCCGCCCCATGGGAATCACCGGAGAGAACTGGCCGGCGGCGGTGGGGCTGTTCTCGGGCATCTTCGCCAAGGAGGCGGTGGTGGGCACACTGGACAACCTCTACACCTCAATGGCCGAAGAGCCCATGGAAGCCGCCGAGGAAAGCGATGAGTTCAGTTTTGCCGGAGGTGTGGCCCAGGCCTTCCGCTCGATACCTGAGGGATTCCGCGGCCCTGAAGGCGATGGGCCCGCTGAAGCCAGCGAGTCGGCGTTCCAGGTGATGAGGACCATGTTCGACGGCCCCGCCGGGGCCTACGCTTACCTGCTCTTCATACTCATATACGCTCCCTGCGTGGCGGCCATAGCAGCCATCTACAGGGAGACCAGCCTTGCCTGGGCCGCTTTCTCCACCGCTTATCTCACCGTGCTGGCATGGACGGTGAGCACACTGTTCTACAGGGTGGCCACCTTCCACCGGTCCCCGGGAGAGTCGCTGCTGTGGCTGTCGGTGGCTTCCCTGGTCGCAGGCGGTGTCTGGCTCACGCTGAAGGGGCTTTCGAAAGCCGGGAAGCCCGGGATCTGACAGATGCTTGCAAGGATAATGGCGCTCCTGGAGGAACACGGAAGGCTCACACTGGCGGAACTGGCCAACGCCCTGGAAGCCCCGGAAGATGCGGTTAAGCCCATGATGGACCTTCTTGTGAGAAAGGGCAGGGTGGAGGAACTGGGAGGGACCTGCCCCCAGGGTTCCTGTGCGGGATGCTCCTTCAGCTGCGGAGGTTCAGCCGCGGTCTACGGCATCGGAGTCAAGCGCCTCACGGACCCTTGATGCCAGCAGGGCTGCTGAGAAGGGTTTCTGAATGAAGTTGATGCCGGTCTCCAGCTGATACCGGGTTTTGACACCTGAGGTGCGGTGAATCATCTTCCTTGCATGGAACACAGGGTTCAGAAAATGAACGCCGCACCGGAGGTCCGGGGCAACTGCGTGATCTACTGGATGCAGCATGCCAGGAGGGCTTCCTGGAACCACGCCCTTGAATACGCCGCATCCATGGCGGAGAAGGCCAGGATACCCCTCTACACCTTCTTCGCAGTTACCGACGGTTTCCCTTCGGCGAACCTGAGACACTACGCTTTCATGCTGCAGGGGCTGGGCGATACAGCCTCCGAGATGAAGAGTCGGGGCATAGGGTTCATCATGAGGAAGGCCGATCCCGCTGAAGGTGTGATCGAGCTGGCAGGCGAACTGAAAGCCGGGGCCCTGGTAACCGACTGCGGCCATCTTGCCGTGCACCGTGAGTGGAGAAGGAAAACCGCCATGTCCATTGATATTCCCATGTACCAGGTGGAGACCGACATGGTGGTCCCGGCATGGGTGGCTTCAGACAGGGAGGAAGCAGCGGCATGGACACTTCGGCGAAAGCTCCAGGGACACATAAAGTGGTTCCTGGAGGAGCCGGAGACCATCTCCCTTCCGGTGGACGCCTCCATCCATTCGGCGGAAACCCTTGATCCAGCAGACCTGAACGGCATATTCGACCTTCTGGAGATCGACGGGTCCGTCAAGCCTTCGCCGGTTTTCGAGGGAGGCCCCTCAGAAGCACTTGCCAGGTGGAGATCCTTCATGGAGAACGGCCTTTCCGATTATGCCCGGAACGCCAGGAACCCCGGTGTCAGCGGCACCTCCCTGTTGAGCCCCTACCTGCATTTCGGCCAGATATCCCCGGCCATGATGGCCGCCGACGCCCTGCGCCTTGGAGCTCCCGAGTTCTTCGAACAGCTGGTGGTGCGGAGAGCACTGGCGGTGAACTTCACCGAGTACAACAGGAACTACTCCTCGGTGCGCTCCATTCCGGAATGGGCCGCCTCAACCCTCCGGAAGCACATGGACAACCCCAGGGAAGCGCTCTACGACCTTGAGACCCTGGAGAGAGCCGCCACTGCCGACGAATACTGGAACACGGCCCAGAGGGAGATGGTGGAAACCGGCCACATGCACGGCTACATGCGCATGTACTGGGGGAAGAAGGTCCTCCAGTGGACCAACAGCGCGGAAACCGCCTGGAGATACCTGGTATACCTCAACGATAAGTATCAGCTGGACGGAAGGGACCCCAACGGATACGCAGGGATAGCCTGGTGCTTCGGAAAGCACGACAGGCCCTTCGGGACCTTTCCGGTAACCGGGAACATCAGGCGGCTGGGGTCAACACTGGATAAAATGCGGAGTCAGAGGTCCTCAAGGTACAACGGCTACCTCAGGAGGCTTTCCGGCTCCTGAGCGCAATTCTGAATCGAAAGAGGGAAACAATGAGAACAGTCCTTGTGATAATGCTCTGTGCAGCGGCCCTGTCATCCGGTTCCCCGGTATCCATGGGAACCGCACTGGAGAAGGCTTCATCCATCCTTCCCGGCGGATGGGCCGTTGTATCCGGCGAATCGATCGAAGGGGGTGGAACCACCCTGGGCTACGCTTTCCTGCTGGACCCCAGGGGCTATGTGATAACCTCCGCCGATACCGGCATACAGCCGGTGGTGGCCTACTCCTTCCATGACCAGCTGGAGACCCCGGACGGCGTCTCCCCCATGCTGGAGCTGGCAGCGGGGGACCTTGCCGCGAGGATGCAGTCACTGGAACTTACTCCAGCGGTCACCAGGACAGGGAATGAACTTGCCTGGGCCCGAAGGGATGACCCGACCCCCGAGCAGTGGCCGCCTGATGGCTCCACACCCACAGGCGGGTGGCTGGAGGAGAACTGGACCCAGAACGCCCCCTACAACCAGTTCTGCCCCATGGACCTCATCGCCGGGAGCAGGAGCCTGGCCGGCTGCCCTGCCGTGGCCATGGGAGCAATACTGAACTTCCACAGGGAGACCAACGGAACAAGGTTCGACGACGATGACGACTACTACCACAACTACCACGAGTATTACTGGATAGACGATGCCGCAGCGGAACGGGACTTCCCTTCGTGGCCTGAGCTGAACATTCTCCTGGACACCCTGGAAAGCCACTATGCCCAGGGTACCCTTACCCAGGCGGACAAGGCGGCGATGGTGTATGCCAGCGGCGCCGCCTGCAAACAGGTCTACACAGCTTCCGTCTCCGGCACCTTCGGTGTGAACCAGGCCTATGACGCCTACCTCAGGTTCGGCTTCGACTCATGCGAACTGCTGGGCGAGGAGGCCGACAGCCTTCAGGAGAGAATGGCCTGGAACATGATGAACGCCCTGCCGGCCCACCTGGCGATAATCGACGAAGGCCCCCAGTACGGCCACAATGTGGTCATGGACGGCTACAACACCGACGGTTTCTTCCACCTGAATTTCGGATGGGGCGGCTCCAGCAACGGCTGGTACAGCTTCCCCCTTACGGGAATGCCATACGGAATGAACATCATCGAAGGGATCGTGCTGGACATCGGTCTTCCCTCCCAGTCAGCAGGGGGCACGGAAAGCAGTGGAAGCCTTTCTGTGACCGTTCTCACCAATCCCGCCGGTAACTGGCTGAACGCCTTGGTTACCGGCGCGGGAGAGGCCGTTGTGATATCAGTATCCGGCAGGGTGATGGACAGCGTGGAAGCATCTGCCTCCGGCCCCGTCAGCATACCCACCGCGGACTACCCGGCCGGGGTCTATACCCTGGTGGTAACAGACGGAGTTTCCACCGCAAGCGCCCGGTTCACCGTTCTCAGGTAAAAAAAGGCCTGCTCCCCGGCGGGGAGCAGGCGCTTGATCCTGCCGGTACTATCCCAGGAACGGGTATGTGTAGTCCAGGGACGGGCTGAAGTTCTCCTTGATCGTTCTTCCGGTGACCCAGCGAAGCAGGTTCAGGTGGCTTCCGGCCTTGTCGTTGGTGCCGGAACCCCTTCCGCCGCCGAAGGGCTGCCGCCCCACCACGGCCCCTGTGGGCTTGTCGTTGATGTAGAAGTTCCCTGCGGCGTGGCTCAGCTTGTCCATGGCCTGCACTATCTCCCTGCGGTCCCTTGCGAACACGGCGCCTGTCAGGGCGTAGGGGGATGTGGAGTCCAGTATCTCAAGGGTCTCGATCACCTTTGAGTCGTCGTAGACGAAAACGGTAAGCACCGGGCCGAAGAGTTCCGTCTCCATCAGTTCGTGCCTGGGATCGTCCACCCTTATCACCGTGGGCTCGATGAACCACCCCTTCGTCTTGTCGAAACCGCCTCCGCAGACGATCTCGCAGGCGGAGGACCCTGCGGCCCTGGAGACGAACGGTGTGATGGTGTCGAAGGCCTTTTCGTCGATCACGGCGTTGACGAAGTTGCCGAAGTCCCGCACATCGCCCATCTTCATGGTACCCACCAT
>CAYLXG010000058.1:0-4133 GCA_964387445.1 uncultured bacterium | reverse complement strand
AACCAGATCCGTCTTCATCGATGCCGAAACTTGCCAGCCAACAATGCTGCGGCCCCAAGCCACATGCGCGTTGTAGGGTGGTTGTGTAGCCTAGTCTCGAATTCCTCCAGTTGGTTTGTCTCTTTCAACCATGGGATAGCCATTTCGGCGAGCTGATCACGGACCTCAGGCCAGATGCTCTTCGGCACATAGGCCCTTGAAGCGGCGCTGCACTTCTGCCCCTGGTACTCGAAGGCTCCCCTGGCCAGGGCAACCGCAACGGCGGTAACCTCTGCGGAGGGGTAGGCGAACACGAAGTCCTTCCCGCCGGTCTCCCCCACCAGCCTGGGGTAGGAAACGTATTTCTCCAGGTTCTGGGCGGTGTGCTTCCACAGCCAGTTGAAGGTGCCGGTGGAACCGGTGAAGTGTATGCCTGCCATGTATTTATTCGCGGTCACCGTGTTGCCGATGAGGCTTCCGGAGGCGGGAACGAAGTTGACAACTCCGTCGGGAAGCCCGGCTTCCCTGAGGAGCTCCATTATGTACCAGTTGGAGAGCACGGCGGTGGTGGCGGGTTTCCAAACCGAGGTGTTGCCCATGAGTGCCGGGGCTGTGGGAAGGTTCGCCGCGATTGAGGTGAAGTTGAACGGGGTAACCGCGAAAACGAAGCCCTCCAGTGGCCTGTACTCGAGCCTGTTCAACTCACCGTGATTCGAGGAGGGCTGTTCGCGGTAAATGTCCGACGCGAATGAAGCATTCATCCTCAGGAAGTCTATGGTTTCAGCCGCGGAGTCAATCTCCGCCTGGAAAGGGTTCTTGCTCTGACCCAGCATCGTGGCGGCGTTCAACTTCGCCCGGTACCTGGTGGCGAGGAGCTGACCTGCCTTCATGAAGATGGAAGCCCTCTCAATCCAGGGCATCCGCATCCAGTCCTTCCGGGCTTTCACCGCAGCGTCGCAGGCGGCGTTGATCTCCGCCTCCCCCGCCCTGTGGAAACGGGCCAGCACATGCCCGTGGTCGTGGGGCATGGTCACCTCGGCCACATCACCGGTTCTTACCTCTTTCCCGCCTATGAAGGCGGGTATGTCGACAACCTGCCCGGCCTGACGGTCCAGCTCCCGGGTGAGCTCTTCACGCTCGGGTGAACCGGGTGCATAGTAAAGCACCTTTTCATTGGCCGGTTTATCGATGGAAAAATTCATGTTTATCATACTCACCTCGCTGTATTTTATCGGGAATATTACCGGAAAATAATGCGAAACCCCCTCATGGTCAAAAAAAACCCGCCCCCGGAGGGGCGGGTCTTCTTAACTTGACCTGAGGCTTGTGCTTACCTGACCAGGGTCATCCTGGAGACGGATGTACCCGAAGCGGTGGAGGCCCGCACCAGGTAGATGCCGTTGCCCAGGTCGTCGGGAACCGACCACTGGAACATGTGGCTTCCGCCCTGAAGGGATCCCGAATGAACCGTGGAAACCGTTCTGCCGGAAACATCGTAGACGGACACTTCCGCCAGGCCCTCCACGGGCAGGTAGAGGGAGAAGGAGGCAGTGGAGGAAACCGGGTTCGGGGATACACCTGAAAGGGCGGTGGTCAACCCCTCAACGGAGGCGGAGGAACCCTCCTGGGTGCCGGTGAGTTCAAGGGCCGCCAGCACCGCCTGGTAGATGTCTACCCTGCCGGCGCCGTAGTAGTTGTCCTTGCCGGCGGCTCCCAGGTCTATGGAGGTTACCTCGAGGATGGAATCCATCTGGGCCACTGTGAGTTCGGGGTTGGCGCAGAGAAGGAGGGCCATGCATCCCGCCAGGTGCGGGGTTGCCATGGAGGTTCCGCTCATGGTGGTGTATCCGTCGGGGTCTGAGTAATTGCAGCTGAGTATATCCACGCCGGGACCGGAGATGTCGGGGTCGATCAGCCCGATGTCCGGAGAGGTGTCGGGATAATCGTTCCAGGGAGCGTCGTACATCCAGGTGGAATAGCCCAGGCTGGAGAACGATGCCAGGTTGTCGTTGGAGTCGGTGGCTCCCACGGTGATGGTTGCGGAAAGACCGCCTGTGGTGGTCTGGTCAGGGTGGATCCAGGGGGGCGGGCAGTCGCCGGGGGTCCTGATATCTCCCCAGTCGCCGGGGTTTCCGCCTTCGTTGCCGGCGGCTATGGAATGAATCACTCCCGCGGCGAGAACATTCTCCTCGCCCTCTCTCCAGGTCTGCCTTACGGGGTTCTGGTTCTGGGGCCATCCCAGGCTGGTGGAGATGACCTGGGCTCCGTTCTCAACGCTGAACTCGAAGCCGTCCCACACATCCTGCTCGTCGCCGAAGGTCGTTCCAACCCGGATTCCCATGAGTGTAGCCTGGGGAGCAACGCCGCAGACAGTTCCTGCATTTCCGTTGCTTCCCACGGAACCTGCACAGTGGGTACCATGACCGTTCTGATCCATGGGGTCGCCGTCGCCGTCGGCAAAGTCCCAGCCGTAGTGGAAACCGGCATCCGTATCGTGCCACATCTGGTTGTGCAGGTCGATGTGGTTGTAGTTCACGCCGGTGTCCACGATGCTCACCAGGACTCCCTGTCCCTCGTAGCCCATGGCCCACACGTCCGGTGCGTTGATCTTGTCAACCCCCCAGGCGTTGGCAAGAAGAAGCTCGTCCCTTACAGGCTCCCTGATCTCAACGGGCTCGATGAGAATGTTGGGGAAGGTCTTCAGGGCGACCCATTCCACGTCTTCCCTGGCCGCTATCTCACCGATGACTTCAGCGGTGGCGGCGCAGCCAACCACGCTTACGATCCAGTTGGTCCTTACCCCTTCCACGGAGCCTTCCGGGAAGGCTGCCAGGGCATCCAGAACAGGCTGCTGGGAGGTCTCGGCGAACTGCTTCATCACCGAGACGGCGAACTCCCGCCTCTGTGCTGAGTTCATCGAGGCGGCAACCGAGTTGATGTAGTCGAGGTCCGCCCTTCCCGATGGTTTAATGAGTACGTGGATCAGCTCCCCGGGGGCTGCTTCGGCCATTTCGGTACGGAGGAGATCCGTTACTGTTCCGGCCTGCAGAGCAGCCGCCAGAAGCGCAACGCAGAGTATAGCTCTTCCCATGAACATTCCTTTCGGGTTTGCGAAGGATAACCAAGGTAACTGGTGTGAATATGCAGACCCCGGGGAAAAACTCCAATGGGCTTCCATTGACCAGGTTACGACCACGGGGGTATGGTTCGTTTCAGGAAAAGGGATCAGGAGACTGGGAGGCCCTGCATACAGTGTCGATAACAGGCATCCTTCTGGAGTTCAGGGACACGGTGAGCATTCACCCGGTGTTCGGTCTGGGGATCCTCCTGGTGGGGGCCTGGTTCCTGGGCTGGATGGCGGAGAAGCGAGGCATCCCGGCGGTCTCGGGCTTCGTTCTCGCGGGAATGCTCCTGGGTCCCCAGGTGACCGGAATGGTCCACGGTGACCTCTACGCACGTATGCAGCCCATCACCCAGATCGCAGTGGCGGTGATCGCGGTGGTGATAGGCAGCGAGTTCAGACTGGCCAGGATGAGGAAGATACGCCGGGCAATGGCTTCGATAACCGCGTCTCAGCTGGCGGTCACTTTCCTCCTCACCTCCGCGGCCCTTGCCCTCACCGGACATCTTCCCCTGCACACCGCGGCGGTCCTGGGGGCAATTGCCACCGCCACCTCCCCCACCGCAACGGTAACCATCATCCGGGACCTGAACGCCAGGGGTCCCTTCATCGATCATCTCTACGGCGCCATCCCCCTGGACGACGCCGGATGCATACTTCTCTTCGCGGTGGTAATGGCAGTGGCGGCAGGGTTCCTGCAGCCCGGGGAGGCATCCGTGGCGGAATCGGTGCTGCACTTCGCCGAGGAGATGGGCGGTTCGCTTCTCCTGGGGCTTCTCACCGGCCTTGCACTGAGAAAAGGGGCTTCCGCCAGGTACAACATGAACTCCATCTACATAGTCAGCCTGGGTCTTCTGTGCCTCATGGCGGCCCTGGCGGCAGCCTTTCACCTCTCCCCGCTGCTGGCGGGCATGGCCGCCGGAGCGGTGATGGCCAACTCCCCGAAGGGCGGGAGGAAGGTGGTGGAGGCCCTGGAGCTGCTTGCGCCGCCGCTTTACGCGGTGTTCTTCGCCATTGCCGGGGCCGAGCTGGA
>CAYLXG010000057.1:6960-14985 GCA_964387445.1 uncultured bacterium | reverse complement strand
ATCAACGCCCGTCTCGCTGACGTCGTGGTGATCAACAAGATCGACAGCGCATACCCCGAGGATGTGGAAGAAGTGAGGAAGAACATCCGCCGGATCAACCCCACCGCCAGGATAATCGACGGCGCAAGCCCCGTTACCGTGGACCGCCCCGAGCTTGTGAACGGCAAGAGGGTCCTGGTCGTAGAGGACGGCCCCACCCTTACCCACGGCGAAATGGAGTACGGCGCCGGTTACGTGGCCGCGGAGAAGTACGGGGCGGCTGAGTTCGCCAACCCCGTTCCCCACGCGGTGAGGACCATCAGGGCAACCTTCGACAAGTACTACCCCGGCGTTGAGGAGACCGCCATCCTTCCCGCCATGGGCTACGGCGACGCACAGATGAAGGACCTCGAGGAAACCATCAACTCCATCGACTGCGACGTGGTCGTCATCGGAACACCCATCGACCTGGCCAGGGTCGTGAAAATAGACAAACCCACCGTGAAGGTAACCTACGATCTCCAGGAGATCGGCAAGCCCGACCTCGCTGAAGTCCTGAAGCCCTTTACGAAGTAGCAGCCGTCCGCATGAGCGGCATTTTCGCTGGAAGGCAGGGCCCGAAGGGGCCTTGCCTTCAGGCGCATCTTCTGGAGGTACTTTTCGATGTCTGAGAAGCCCGCAAAGGGACAGACAAAAGCGGAACCCTGTGAGGTGAAGCGGAAGAACGCAGTGCACATCTTCCCGGAATGGTGCAAGGGCTGCGGCATATGCGTGGCCTTCTGTCCGAAGCAGGTCCTCACAATGGGAGACGACCAGAAAGCACACGTTACCTATCCCGAGAAATGCATAGAGTGCGCACTCTGCGCCCGCAGATGCCCCGAGTTCGCCGTTTTCGTAAGCGACGAAAAGCTCAGGGACAGCAAGAAGAACGGTGGTGAAAAATGAGCGGAGTTCCCTGGGGTGAAACCAGGCTCGTACAGGGCAACGAAGCGGTTGCGCTGGGAGCGCTCGCCGCCGGAATAGACTTTTTCGCCGGATACCCCATCACCCCTTCCACGGAGGTAGCCGAGATACTCGCCAGGGAGATGCCCCTGGAAGGCAAGAAGTGGATACAGATGGAGGACGAGATCGCCAGCATAAGCGCCATCATCGGAGCCAGTCTGGCGGGAGGAAGGTCCATGACAGCAACCAGCGGTCCAGGCTTCAGCCTGATGCAGGAGGGCATCGGATACGCATGCATGACCGAGGTTCCCCTGGTGCTGGTGAACGTGATGAGGGGCGGTCCCTCCACGGGGCTTCCCACCCAGGTGTCCCAGGGGGACGTGATGCAGTCCAGATGGGGCACCCACGGCGACCACCCGGCAATCGTCATTGCCCCCGCCGACGTCGAGGAGTGCTTCCGCCTCACCGTGCGCGCCTTCAACCTGGCCGAGTCCTTCAGGACGCCAGTGATATTCATGCCCGACGAGGTGATAGGCCACATGAGGGAGAAGCTCACGTTCCCCATGAAGGAAGAGATCTGCGTAACGCCCCCCTCTGCACCCGACGTGCCCATCGAATGGTACGAGCATTATCATTCCTCAGCCACCGGGGTATCACCCATGGCCCGTTTCGGTTCAGGCTACAGGTTCCACGTAACGGGGCTTACCCACGACACCCACGGATTCCCCACCAGAAAGGTGGATGAGGTCGTGGCAAAGATGAACAGGCTGAAGCAGAAGATAACAAGGAGGCTCGACGTTCTGGAGGACAACATGCTCCACGGCGTGGAGGAGAGCAAGGTTGTGGTGTTCTGCTACGGTTCGGTATACAGGAGCGCCCTGGCCGCCCAGCAGATACTGGCCAAGAGGCGGAAGAAGGTGGGCATTTTCAGACCCGTCACCCTCTGGCCATTCCCGGACAGAACGGTAAAGGAACTCCTCGACGGCAAAGAGGTGATAATCGTTCCCGAACTGAACCAGGGTCAGATCATCCACGAGGTTGAGAGGCTTACCTCCGACAATGTGAGGGTGGTCCCCCTTCATCGGTACGACGGATACGAGATAACCCCCGAGCAGATCGTCGAAGCGGTACAGGAGGTGATGTAATGCCTGCCCGTCTGCCTTACGCCTACAGATACCTCAGGGCCAAGAAGAAGTTTCCCCATGTCTGGTGCCCCGGCTGCGGCATAGGGATAGTCATGGGTTCCATCATCAGGGCCATCGACAGCCTTGGCTGGGAACTCGACGACATCCTCATGGTCTCTGGTATCGGATGCACCAGCAGAATGCCGGTTTACGTTGATTTCAACACCCTTCACACCACCCACGGCAGGGCCCTGGCCTTCGGTACAGGGGCAAAGATGGCCAACGAGAACCTTAAGGTCATCGCGGTGATGGGCGACGGCGATTCCATGGCCATCGGCGGGAACCACATCATCCACGCCGCCAGAAGGAACATGGACATCACCGCCATAATAGTGAACAACAACAACTACGGGATGACCGGCGGCCAGTTCTCGCCCACCACTCCCCAGGGCGCCCGCACAGCCACCACCCCCTATGGCATGATAGAGCCGGACTTCGATGTCTGCAAGCTCACCGAAGCCGCCGGAGCCAGTTTCGTGGCAAGGGGTTCGGTGTACCATGTGATGGAGCTCGACGGCATCATCAAGCAGGGTCTCGACGGGTCAGGCTTCAGGGTGGTGGAGGTCCTCTCCCCCTGCCCCACCAACTTCGGAAGGGCAAACCGGCAGGGCGATGCGGTGAAGATGATGGAAATGCTCAGGGACAACACCGTGAACAGGGCTCAGGCGGAGAAGCTTCCCCCTGAGAAGCGTGAGGGCAAGATCGTCCGCGGAGTCTTCGCCGACAGGAAGTCAACCGGCTACATCGAGCGCTACAGGGCTCTGGTGGGCAGGGTGACTTCCGGTTCCGGGCCGGAGGTGAAGAAATGAGTTATTCAGAGATAAGGCTGGCAGGCGCTGGAGGTCAGGGTCTCGGTCTGGCGGGGCGAATACTCAGCCAGGCTGCCATACTCAACGGCGACGAGGTCTGTCTCACTCAGAGCTACGGGCCCGAAGCCAGGGGAGGCGCCAGCAGGACCGACGTGATAATCTCCGACAAGCCCATCCTCTTCCCCAACTGCCGCAGGCTGGACATACTGCTGGCCATGAACCAGGAGAGCTCCGACAAGTTCAGCCCGAAGCTCAAGGAAACCGGTTTTTCCATAGTGGACTCCACATATGTGGACCAGCTCCCCGAGGGCAAGGTTTACGAGTACCCCTTCACACAGAAATGCATCGAGACCTTCGGTCAGAAGATCGCCGCCAACCTGATAGCCATCGGCATGTTCGGCGCCCTGAGCCGTTACTTCAAGCTGGAGATCTGGACCGACGCCATCAAACTGGCGGTGCCGCCGGCCTTTCTGAAGATGAACCTGGAGGCCTTCGAGCTGGGTCACCGGGAAGGCAGGGAGATCCTCCACATGGAGGAGGGCAGGATCCCGGTGGCCTGGGACAGGAAGCAGCCTGTTCCCAAGGCGATCAGGGACAAGTTCACAAAGTAACAATAAGGGTATCAGGCCCTCTCCGTGGGAGTTTCCCCGGGGAGGGCCCGCCTTGACTTGCCCCCGGACCAGGGCTATAAATCATACGTGGGTACAGCATAAACGGGTGGTACTGTACCTATTTTCAGTTACCATCAAAGAATGAACAGGAGGGAAATATGCGCAGAATCATAGGGATTATGGTTGTGCTTTTCGCGGTGTCTTCCGCCATGGCGCTGCCGTCATACTACGGCCTTCAGGGTCTCAACAGGGTGGTCGACGCCCAGCCCCTGGAGGTAAACCAGTACTCAGTGGGCATCTTCGCCCAGGGAGGCATCAGCAACGACGAAAGGACCGCATGGCTTCCTGAGTCGGGCAGTTTCGACGTTGAGGACACCGAGTACGACGCCACGGGATACCTCGCCTTCGGCTACGGCATCAACGAGATGGCCGAGATGGCAGGCAGGGTCTCCTACTGGTGGAACGGCTACAAGAGGGACCTCAGCAACACCGAAAGGGATGCAGGCACAGGCGACTGGGAGAGCGACGACGCCCTCAACGAAGCCCTTCTCTCCCTTAAGCTCGCCTTCAACCCCACCGACGACGGCCAGTTCTGGCTGGGCTGCATGCCCTCTGTGGGCTTCGGCGTCTCCAGCGGCGACAACGACTATGTAACCATGTACGACGCGGGTACCGACGGCATCTGGTGGGTCGACGACCCCATGTTCCAGATGCGCCGTCCCATGCTCAACTCCGGCAAGATGTTCTTCGGCGGCGACATGCTGGTTTCCTACAACGCCGATTTCGGCCTCGGCCTTCACCTGAATGCCGGGTTCCACCGCTACAGCCAGACATTCGAGTACACCGACAATCGCCGTGACATGACCACCGGCGCCATCATCGAGTCGGAAGACGTGGACCTCACCGTTGACGACAACGTGATCCAGGTCGCCACCGGAATAGAGTACCAGGCCGGAGCCATCACCCCCTTCGTGGAAATGGAATACAAGAGGTTCCTCGACCGCGACGAAGAGGCAGGCAATGGTGAGAGGTACGACGAGATCGCCGTTCTCGACGGTGGTTTCAGGTTCGTGTCCCCCTACGGCATAGCCCTGGACCTCACCGGTTCCATGGCCCTCACCAGCTTCGACCCTGAATGGTCCGACATGGGCCACGGCATCTATCAGGCCACCGGTTCCGTCACCGACGAGGAGAGGGCTGCCAGAAGCCCCTTCCCCGGCGGGTACCCCGCAGAGTACGGCATCGGTCTCAACCTGATATTCTCCTCGGTCCTCCTTGAGGACCCCACCCACGGCACCGTTAGCGGCATCGTAACCAGCGAGCTCACCGGAGAGGTCCTCGAGGCCGAGGTAAGCTTCCCCGCTTCCTCAGTGCTTCCCCAGACCACCGTTGACGGCTTCTACACCGCCGAGCTTCTCGCCGGTTCCGTACCCATAAGGGTAACCGCCGAGGGCTACCTGCCCTTCACCGAGACCATCGTAGTGGTCGCCGGCGAGGATCACGCCTTCGACGTGCAGCTTACCCCTGTGCCCGACAACGGCATACTCACCGGTACAGTTACCGACGGCGAGACCGACGAGGTCATCGTAGGCGCAACAGTAATGGTCGACGGCCTTCCCGAAGGTGTCGAGGGAACAACTGTAACCAACGCCAACGGCGTTTACTCCATCGAGCTTCCCGAGGGCAACTGGACCGTGAAGGTCATGGCCGAGGGTTATCTCGATGTGGTGAAGGTCCAGGTAATGGCCCCCGAGGAAACCACCATGTTCGACGTTGAGATGCGCCCCGCCCTTGAAGAGGGCCAGGTCCTCAGCTTCAACAACATCTACTTCGATTCCGGAAGCGCCAACATCAAGCCCGAGAGCTTCCCCATCCTCGACAACGTTGCCCAGACCCTTATCGCCAACCAGGGCGTAGCGGTGCGCATCGCCGGTCACACCGACAGCGACGGCAGCTCCAGCTACAACCAGGGCCTCAGTGAGCGCAGGGCCGCCTCCGTTCGCGACTATCTCGTGAACAAGGGCGTTCCCGCAGGCTCCCTGAGCACAGTAGGCTATGGCGAGGAACAGCCTGTGGTTCCCAACACCAGCGCCTCCAACAAGGCCCAGAACAGGCGTATCGAGTTCATCATCCTCGGCGCTTCCATATAGCCGGGGTTTTCTGACTCAAGTCGGGGGGCGGGTTTTCCCGCCCCCCTTCGCTTACCCTTTTGCAACCCCCGGCGGCGGGTTATAATCCCTTTTCACACCATGCAGGGAGGATAGGATCCATGAAAAGCTGGATGTCCGTTGATGAGATCCTCGATTTCGCCATCGGCGAGGAGGAGAACGCAGCAGCCTTCTATACCGAACTTGCCGGCAGGTCCGGCCACAAGTACCTCAGCGATACTTTCATGCAGTTCGCCGACGAGGAGAGGGGGCACAAGGCCAAACTTCAGGCGGTGAAGGCGGGGAAGTCCTTCAAGCCCGTGGAAAAGGAAGTGCTGGATCTGAAGATAAGCGACTATGTGGCGGATGTGAGCACCGACGGCGTGGAGAACTTCCAGGATGCCCTGGTGGTTGCCATGAAGAAGGAGAAGGCAGCCTACAAACTCTACAGCAGACTTGCAGAAATGGTGGACGGGGGAGACGCCAGGGAGCTCTTCCTGGCCCTTGCCCAGGAGGAGGCGAAGCACAAGCTCCGTTTCGAGATAGAGTACGACGAGGCCCTGAAGGAGAACTGAGGGGCTTACATAAGGTTCCTGGGGTCTATATCCACATCCAGCCTCACACCCCGGGACGGAACCTCCTGGAACCGGCGGTTCACCGCTGAAAGGGCCGTCTGCAGAGTCCTGTGGCTCCCTGCGGTTATCAGCGCGCTCCATCTCCAGGTATCCGCTATCCTTGCCATGGCCGCCTCGCTGGGGCCCAGCATCCTTGCACCGCCGGACAGGCTGACGGCGCAGCAGGACTCCGCTGAGGATCTCACATCATTGAGGGAGGGCCCTGACCAGAGAAGCCTGGCCATCCGGGTCCAGGGGGGGAAGCCCAGGGTCTTTCGCTCCCGCAGTTCGCCTGTGATGAACCCTTCATAGTCGTGGCGGCTGGCCAGGCTGATCACCGGGTCGTGGGGGTTCAGGGTCTGAATGATCACCTCGCCGGGCTTCCGGCCCCTCCCCGACCTTCCCGAGATCTGAAGCAGCAGGGCGAAGGTGTTCTCCGCCGCCCTGAAGTCCGGGATATAGAGGCCCATTTCCGCCGCTATCACCGCCGCCAGGGTGACACCGGGGAAGTCGTGCCCCTTGGCCACCATCTGGGTTCCCAAAAGAACGTCCCCCTCTCCGCGGCTGAATCGCTGGAGGATGTTCCAGTGGGCGGACTTCCTTCCGGTGGTGTCCGCATCCATCCTTATCACCCTGGTCGCGGGAAGCAGTTCGCCCAGGGCCTTCTCCACCTTCTGTATTCCCGGTCCCCTCCTGGCGAACTCCTCTCCCGAGCAGTCCGGACACCTTGAGGAAGCGCTTTTCCAGCCTCCGCAGTGGTGGCACCTGAGCATTTCACCCTGCATGTGATAGGTCATTGCTATACCGCACGAGGGGCATTTTTCAACATGACCGCAGGCCATGCACATCTGAACCGGGGAGTGACCCCTTCGGTTAAGCAGGACTATGCTCTGTTCCCCCGCGGCGGTCCGCTTCCCTATGGCCGCCAGAAGAGTGTCGGAAAGGAGGGGATGGCTTCCTGCGGAAGAGTCCACGAGGGTTATCCCCGGCAGCTCCATTCCGGTGGCCCTCTCCGTAAGTCTCAGAAGGGTGTACCGACCCTCCAGGGCGTTCTTCCAGCTTTCCGCGGAGGGGCTGGCGGAGCCCAGCACCACCGGGATGCCATGGATGGACCCCCTGACCACCGCCATGTCCCTGCCGTTGTACCGCGGTGTGGTGCCCTGCTTGTAGCTTCCGTCGTGCTCTTCGTCCACCACTATGATGCCCGGGCTCGCAAGGGGGGCGAAAACCGCGCTTCGGGGGCCTATGACGATCCTCTTCTCACCCCGGCGCACCATGTTCCACATGTCCAGTCTCTCGCCCTTGGAAAGGCCGCTGTGAAGCACCGCCACCATTCCCGGGAACCGCCCGCTGAACCTGCTGACAGCAAGCGGGGTGAGGGATATCTCAGGGACCAGGACGATGGCTCCCAGTCCCCTTTCCAGGGTTTGCTCTATCAGGGTCAGGTAAACTTCGGTCTTGCCGCTTCCGGTGATCCCGTGGAGGAGGTATGTACCCGCCCCGCCGCTGAGAATGGCGTCCACCGCTTCCGTCTGTTCGCGGTTGAGTTCAGGCCGTTCCTCGCTGCATATGGAAGCCGCCGACTGGAGGGGATCCCTGGGGACCTCCTCCAGGGTCTCGCGGATGAGGCCCATCTCCCTGAGCCTGTCCAGAGAGGATCTTCCTCCTCCGGCCCTGAGGAGAAGCTCCCTCCTTGGGATCCTGCCCTGGGCTGCCAGGCAGGCAAGGATCTCGGCCTG
>CAYLXG010000057.1:0-6950 GCA_964387445.1 uncultured bacterium | reverse complement strand
GGAAGATCTCAGGGACTGGGCGGTCCTCACAAGCGTTTTCGGTTCCGCAAGGGGTTCCACCACGGTGATCCTCCTGGGAGGCGGAAGGCTGTGGGGAACCCACCAGCTCTCCGCCAGGCCCGCTTCAGCTTCAGCCGCCAGGACCGCATCGGGCCAGGGCCGTTCAGGGACGATGGAGGTCAGAAGGCCGTATTCCATGGGTTTGCCCCCGGTTACGGAGTGGTACCGTGAACCCTGGAAGGTCCGTATCATCCTCACGGCCTTTCCCTGCATCCCCGGGGGGAAGGCGGCGGCTATGGTCATCCCCGGCGGGGCCATGTAGTAATCGGCGGCCCATTTCAGCAGGCGGAAGACCTCCGCCGGGAGAAGAGGCTTCGAGTCGAGCCTCTGGAGGACCGGCTTCAGGGAAACACCCGGAGGAACCAAGGGATCCTCTTCGGTGACGAACCCCACAACCCTGCCGCCTCCCAGGGGAACCGCAACCCTGCAGCCCACGATGCTTCCACCGCGCATCCCGGCGGGCAGGCTGTAGGCATAGGGGTTCCATACCGGCCGGGGAACGGCTACGGAGACCGTTTCCGTCAAGGCTTCATTCCCAGTGAGAGAGCCCGTTTCCAGACCGTTTCCCGTGCCTTTGCAACGGACATGGGAGGGTCGGGAAGGGTGGGGAAGTCGCCCATTTCGTAGAGGACCCTGCCTCCGGAGACCACCCTGCTTATCCTCCCGGCCCTGGGAATGTCAGCCAGATATGCATCCCGGTCCTCGGCATGTTCCAGTTCGTCGGCTTCGGTGTGGGTCAGTTCCAGCTCCGCCCAGTCGTCCTCGAACCCCTGGAAACCGAAGAAGTCCGCCGCCGCGCTCCCCGCGGCCCGGCTCCATGTTTCAGTGGTCACAGAGCCCGGGGAGGCCTTCACCGCCGCAAGGTTCCTGGCCAGCCTGGCGTCGCCGGAGAGGTCCAGCCTGTTGTTGCAGGGTGCCCCGTCGCTTCCCAGGAGGACCGTGACCCCCCTCTCCATGAGGGAGGGGATGTCCGCTATTCCGCTTCCCAGCTTCAGGTTGGTCCATGGGCAGTGCACCACCGCCGTGCCGGTTCCCTTCAGGAGCCCGGTCTCACCCTTCTGCAGGTGCACGCAGTGGGCCAGGCAGGTCCTTTGCGAGAGGAATCCCAGCCTGTGGAGAAGATGAATGTTCCCCCCCGCCTGGCGTATCCAGGGGTCCTCCATCTCCCCGGGGGCTTCAGCGGCGTGGGTGGCCCTGACCGTTTCCCCGTCCTCCCCCTCCAGCCATTTCCAGAGTTCTTCTGAGCAGGAGAGAACGAACCTGGGGGCATATCCGTACACCACACTGCCCCCGCAGGCCCCCCGAACCCTCTCCGATTCCCTCTGAAGCCAGTCAAGGGGTTTCGCTATGGATTCAGGGCCCCGGTCCATCAGGGCGTTGCATGCCACCGCCCTCAGCCCGGACTCCCGCAGTATCCCCACGGTCACCTCCGAGTGCTCCACGCTGCCCATGTCCAGCAGTCCTGTGGAACCGGTGGAGATGATCTCCTTCAATGAGAGTATCACCGAGACCGCCAGGGTCTCAGGTGTGTGCGCCGCCTCCAGGAACCAGATACGCTCCTGGAGCCAGGGGATAAGGGTCCGCCCTTCCGCCATTCCGCGGAACAGGGTCTGGCAGAGGTGTACGTGGCTCTGCACCGTAGTTCTCGTTCTCATTCAGTATCCTCCTCGGGAACCATTCCGCCTTGCAGCGTCTCTTATAATCATAGCCTCAATGAATGTCATATGCATACGCATCCTGGAAAGGATACCCGATGGAAACCTTTCTTCTCTCCCTCCTCATAGCCCTGCCCCTGGAAACGGCGGAACTGGAGAACGGGCTCGACGTGATAGTGGGGGAAGACCACTCCTCGCCGATCGTCACGGTCTGCGTCACAGTGAACACCGGAGCCACCTGCGAAACCCCTGAGACCAACGGTCTAGCCCACTTCTACGAGCACATGTTCTTCAAGGGGAACGCCGCCCTCCCCGACCAGACCGCCTACAACGAAAGGATGAGGGAGCTGGGGATGGTGCGGAACGGCACCACCGGTTCGGAGATCGTCAGGTACTACCTCACCGTTTCCTCGGACCTGTTCCCCGAAGGTCTCCGGTTCATGTACGATGCCATCACATCCCCGCTTTTCCTGGAGGAGGAGATAGTGAGGGAGCGCGCCGTGATAATGAACGAATACCACAGGAACGCTTCGGGCCCGTGGTGGAACTTCTGGAGGGCCCAGGAGGAGGTCGTATCCATCGATCCCTGCAGAAGCAGCGCCATAGGCGTTCCCGGGGTGATACAGACCGCCGGCAGGGAGACCATGCTCCACTTCCAGCAGACATACTACACCCCCGACAACTCGGCTCTGATCATCACAGGAGACGTTGACGCCGATTCCGCCATTGCAGCTGCGGAGGAACTGTTCAGCCGGTGGGAGTACGGGGGAAGGAGCAACTATTTCCAGCTGGGGACCAACATTTCCATAGAGAAGGATACCGTGGTCTCGGTACGGGGCCCCGCCGGAACCGGGATGGTGAGGGTGGTGTTCGTGGGGCCCTCCATGGCCGGCGAACAGGAGTGGACCTACGCCGCCGATGTATGGGGGCAGTACATGGACAGGATGACCGGGGAGTTCCATACGGACCTGGTGACCAACGGGCCGTTCCAGTCGGTTTACGCCAGCTACCATTCCCAGCGGTTCGAGCCCACCATCTCCTTTGGAGGCTCCATCGATCCCGAGTTGCTGGAGGAGGGGCTGGAAATGCTGGAGAGTGAGATACAGGACATGTTCCGTGAGGGATATTTCACCGATGAAGGCATTGATACAGCGGTGGAGCAGCTGCGGCGGCACAGGCTCTTCCAGCAGGAGTCCAGCAGGGACATGGCCACGGAGACCCTGCCGTTCTGGTGGGTTCAGGGCGGTGGTCTGGACTACTACCTGGAGTACCCCGGGAACCTGGAGGCGGTGACCGTTGATGATGTGGAGGCATTCCTCCGCCGGTGGGTGGACGGAAGACCCTCTGCGGTGTTCCTGGTCTCACCGGAAGGGGAGTGGTGCGAATGACCGCGGTGATCCTTCTTCTTTGCGCGTTCTCCATACCCGGGGAAGTGAGCGAGTTCGACCTCTCCAACGGGATCCACGTCATATCCCGAACGGTTCCCGGGGGTGAGGTGGAGGGCGTGAGCCTCTTCCTGGTTGGAGGATCAAGGCTTCTGGAAGACTCCACACAGGGCATCGAGGCCTTCGCCCTTGAGTGCGCCATGACAGGGAGCGAACGATACCCCGACCATCTGTGGCGGGAGATGATGGACCTCACCCTGGCCCGGTGGAGCGCATCATACAACTACGACTACTCCAGGTATCACCTCAAGTGCCTTTCCGAGGACCTTCCCCTTCTTCTTGACGGTTTCGCCGACTGCCTCATGAACCCCCAGCTTTACCCCCCGGCGGTTGAGAGGGTGAGATCCTCCCAGGTCTCCGCCGCTTCCGCGGAGCTGGAGGACCCCGACAACAGGGTATGGCTGGTGGCCAACAGGGGTTTCATGGGCGAAGGGCATCCCTACCTGCTTAGACCGGAGGGTCTTCCAGGAACACTGGCCGCCTTCACCGCCGAGGACGCGGAGGAATGGCTTCGCCGGAGGATAAGGGCAGGGAACCTCGTGATCACCCACGCCGGGCCCACTGAACCAGCCATGCTCAGGGACATGCTCGAAGGAACCTTCGGAGCGGTTCCCCCGGGGAGCGATACCATACCCCCGGTTCCGGCCTTCAGCTTTCCGGAGGATACCACCGTTGCGGAAACCGCGGACATCTCAACTGCCTACATGGTGGTCAAGTTCCAGGCCCCTCCCCCGGGTCACGGGGACCAGGCGGCCTTCTCCATAGCCTGCGGGGTGATCGACGAGCTGCTGTGGCAGGTGCTGAGAACCGACAACGCCCTAACTTACGCGGCCTATGCCGGGTCGACCACAAGCTATGTTCAGAACTGGGGATACATGTACTCCAGCACCCCGGAACCCGAACGCGCCTCGGAGCTCATGGCTGAGGTGTTCGCCCAGGTGGCGGACGGGGATGCAGAGGAAGCCCTGGTGACAGGTGTTGCCAACGGTCAGAGAACCCTTGAGGGCATACGCGCCCAGTCAATGGACGCCCAGTGCCACATGCTGGGGTACGGCCACATCGCCGCGGGGGACTGGAGCCTGGCCTACCGTCTCCAGGAGGCCTACCCCGGGATCACCCCGGAAGAGGCGGGTGAAGCCATTGCCCGCTGGGCGGAGGGCGGCACCTGGGGTATCATTGCCGGAGAGGATTCACATCAACCGGAACTAGCTCCGCTGAAGGGAGAGTAGTTTGAAAAAGATCATTTCAGCCATTGCGGCGGTCCTCCTCCTGATCACCGTCTCCTGCGGAGCATCAACCGCCTCCGCCGGCGATGACACCGTGAGGCTGACCGGGATCGTGCAGGTCCTTTACGCGGGAACCAGATCTGAAACCGTGATACTCACCGAGGACGCCACCGGAGAGGTTTTCGCACTGGTGGGGGAACTGGCGTACGACCTGGTGCCGGAGTACGGGCTTACCACCACGGTCCTTGGCAGGTTCACCACCGAGGGCTACTCGGTGAGGGAAGACCTGAGGAAGGTCCATGTGCTGGATTACTCCCTGGACTACGCTGGGGAGCCGGAGGAGTACTGAGCCCCTGAATTAACGCTTTTCCGGGGCGGCTCTCTATATTCTGCCTTTCATACGCCGGGAACGGGGGTGTGTTTTGCTCGGCAGAAAAGGCAGGCCCAGGGTGGAAAGGTCCAGCCTCCGCAGCCTGTACTCAAGGATATTCAGGCACAGGAGGTCCATCGCCGCCGGTATCGTGGCCCTTATACTGGTTGACGGGCTGCAGCTGATAATACCCCAGATACTCAGGAAGCTCATCGACGGCCTGGCAGCGGGAACCGCCCAGGCGGACCTCATCTGGAAGATGGGGCTCTCCGTGGTGGCAATAGCCATCGGAATAGCCTTCTGCAGGTTTTTCTGGAGGGTATTCATAGTGGGTTCCAGCATGAGGCTGGAGAGGGACCTGAGGGCCGAGTTCTATTCCCACCTTCAGAAGCTTCCCGCCCAGTACTACGACAACACCAGGGTGGGCGACATCATGGCCCACGCCACCAACGACATAAATGCCGTGAGGATGGCTGCGGGGATGGCGACCATAGCGTCCTTCGACGCCATCTTCATGAGCGCCGCAAGCATAGTGATGCTGCTTCTCATAGACGTTCGGCTCACACTGATAACCATGATACCCCTGCCCCTGATCGCCCTAATGATGACCAAGTTCGGAGGGGTCCTCCACGACAGGTTCGAGGCGGTTCAGAAGGCCTTCAGCGGCCTCTCGGAGAAAGCCCAGGAGTCGCTTTCGGGAATACGGGTGGTGAAGGCATACGGCGACGAGGTCTCTGAAAGGAAACTGTTCGCCGACCGGGCCAGGAGCTGTGTGGACGAGAATGTAAGGCTGACAAGGATATGGGGCTTCATGCAGCCCCTGGTTATGGGCCTTGCAATGATGAGCAGCGCCCTTCTGCTCCTTGTGGGCGGCCGGTCGGTGATAGGCGGGTCCATATCGCTGGGTCAGTTCGTGGCCTTCTCCAGCTACCTGGCCATGCTCACATGGCCCATGATGGCCATTGGCTGGGTGGTGAACCTCCTTCAGAGGGGCGCCGCCAGCATGGGAAGACTGGAAAGGATAATGAACACCGAACCGGCGATAACCGACGGGCCGGTGCAGGGAGAACCCTCCCCTGCCATAGAGGTGCGGAACCTTCATTTCACATATCCGGGAACCGACACCGAGGTTCTCTCCGGCATCTCATTCCAGCTTCCAGCCTCATCCACCCTGGGCATCGTGGGGAGGACGGGCAGCGGAAAGACAACCCTGGTGGAGCTCCTGATGAGGCTCTACGACCCTCCTGAAGGAACCGTTCTCATAGGCGGGACCGATGTGAGGAAGCTGAGGCTCTCTGACCTCAGGGGCCTTTTCGGCTACGTTCCCCAGGAGACCTTCCTCTTCGCCCTTTCCATAGCCGAGAACATCGCCTTCGGAGCCGGCGACCTGCCGGAGTCCAGGGTGAGGAGACTCGCTGACATAGCGGGGATAGCCGGGGAGATAGAGGGTTTTCCCCAGGGCTTCCAGACCATGGTGGGGGAGAGGGGCGTAACCCTCTCAGGGGGCCAGAAGCAGCGTGTAGCCATTGCCAGGGCCCTTGCGGTGAACCCCAGGATACTGGTGCTGGACGATTCCCTCAGCGCCGTGGACACAGAAACCGAATCCGCCATACTGGAGAAGCTCCAGGGGGAGATAGCCGGGCTCACAAACGTGATGATCGCCCACCGGATAAGCACCGTTCAGAACGCCGACCTGATCCTCGTTCTCGACCGTGGAAGGCTTGTTGAGAAGGGCACCCATTCCCAGCTGCTGGAGAAGGACGGATACTACGCCGAGCTTTACAGGATGCAGCAGCTGGAGCAGGAAGCCGAGAGATCCCGCGGGGGAGGTGAGAGCTGATGCCCCCGCCCCACGGAAGCCCCTTCGTCGACGACAACATAGAGGGAAAGGGCTACGACGGCCGGCTGGTTCGGAGGCTTCTGAGCTATGTGGCCCCCCACAGGAAGCTGGTTATCCTAGCGATGCTCTTCATGGTGGTCTCCACCGGCGTTGAGCTCCTGCTTCCATACATAACCAAACAGGGGATAGACAGGTATCTGGCGAAGCTCTACCAGGTCTACTCCGACACCCCGGCGGCCTGCGACGAACTCATGGCCCTGGAACCGGAGGAGGGGGACTTCATCAGGCTCTCCGCGGATACCGTTCTTGTGAGGAAGGCCTCCCTCGAAGAGATGGACCCCGCCGCGGTCAACT
>CAYLXG010000056.1:0-15033 GCA_964387445.1 uncultured bacterium | reverse complement strand
AGACGGTTCATCTTCGAGAGGACCGTCGACAGGTTCAGGTGCGCCACCGCCATTGCCCTCTTGTCACCGGACCGGGCTATCATCTCAAGGGCTTTCCGCTCGTGCTTTTCCGCCTCTTCCAGCCTTCCCGCGGCCTTAAGCGCAAGACCCAGGTTCGAGTGGAACGACATTATTCCCCTGGTGTGCCCTGTCTCCTCGGCTATATCTATCGCCGTTTCCAGAGTCTCTATTGCCTCCTGTATCTCGCCGAACCTGGCGAGCTGACCTCCCAGGTTCCCCAGGGTGATGCACTCGCCCCTTCTGTTCCCGGCTTTCCGGTGAATGGCCAGGGCCTCCCTGTACCTCTGAAGGCCGGACTCCCTTTTCCCCATGTTGATCTCCACCTGCCCGATGAAGGCCAGTGCGTTTGCCTCTATGGAAAGGCTTCCGCATTTCCTGCCCAGTTCCAGGGTCCTGGAGTAGTGGGAAAGGGCTTCATCGTGGCTTCCCGTCCTGTGCATCAGTATTCCCATGTTCCCGTGGAGCCTGGCCAGGGAGGGGGTGTCAAGTGCATTCCGGTGTTCCAGTGCCCTGCTGAACGCTGAGAGCCCTCCCTTCCTGTCCCCGGCGGAAAGGTAGAGGGAACCTGCTGAGCTCAGGGCCTGCGCCTCCATCCCGTGATCCCCGGCTTCGGCGGCGGCCTTTGCCGAACGCTCGTAGAGGTCTATTGCCTGCCTGAGGGGAAGACCCAGGTTCTCGGTGGCCTGGGCGGAAAGGAAGAGTGCCTGGGCAAGCTTCCCGCCTTCCAGGGAATCCCTTATCACCTCCAGGGACTCGTATGCCACCCTGAACCTTCCCATCATAAGATGGAGCCTTGCGTCCAGTATCCGAAGCTCGGCGCTCTCCTCTCCCATCCTTTCGTGGAGCACCCTGGATATGGATTCCGCCCTTACCGCGTCTCCCATGTCCAGGCACTGGTCGAGTGCCTCCATCAGCCAGGGAAGGGCGCTTTCATCGGAATCCGACTCCATCCAGTGCCTTGCGATGGCGATCGCCCCTTTCCCGGGGGCAAGTCCGGAGAGTACATCGGCGGCGGTACCGTGGATCATTTTTCTGTTGGCCGGGGTGATTGTCCTGTAAACGGTTTCCGCCACTATTGAGCTGCTGAATGAGAAGCTGCACCCGTTGGGCGAACGGAGGAATCCGGTGTTCATGCGCCTTGTGTGCCTTATTCCGTGGTTTTCCCCTCCCAGCCTGGAGTGAACACCCTGGAACTCCTCCATGGTGAATCCGCCGCCCAGGGCCGACGCCACCTGGAGGGCGTACCTTTCCGGGATGTCCAGTGCGCCAAGCCTTGCCTGAAGCAGGGATTCCGCACTCAGGGGTATCACATTGGCCGGTTCCTCACGGATGAACCATTCACCTGACCTGTTGCGGCCTACGGCCCCGTTCTCCATCACATGGAGCACCAGTTCCATCACAAGGAGAGGATTCCCGGCGGTGCTTTCCATGAGGAATCCGGTGAAACGCCCGGCTTCCCCTGCGGATGGTCTGCCCAGGACGGATCTAACCAGCTCCTCCACCGCCTTCGGTTCGAGACCCTCCACGGTAAGCTTTTCTGACCTGGACGCCAGAGTACCTCCCGGGAGGGACCTGGAGGTGAGGATAAGGAATACTCCGGAATCGCACAGGGACTGGAATATCTGTTCCAGGAGCTTCCTGGAGGCATCGTCCGCCCAGTGAAGGTCCTCTGCGCAGAGGATGAGTTCGCCGCTGGATGACAGTCTCCTCACCTGGGCCATTACCGTTCCGTAGGGATCGAATGAGCCCCTCTCCATAAGGGGGTTCCACATGCCCAGGGGGGGCTGGTCCCATAGTCTGCTGGTGAGACGGACCACATTTGCGGAATGACCGATCCTCTTTCCCAGGAACTCCTCTATAAGCCTGGTCTTGCCGGTGCCCGGTTTGCCGGTGACCAGCACCGGAGGATGACAGTGCCATTTCCTGTATGAAGAGAGGGCGCTCCGGAGGTGTTCCATCTCCCTTGACCTTCCCACCAGGGGAACCCCGGCGAGGAGGGGGTGGGAGCTCATTCCGCCGGTGCCCGGGACCGGCTCCCAGCCTGAGGTGAGTTCTTTCCATCCGAAGCTGCCGCCGCATGATGTCTTCGTCTCATCGGATACCGCAACGGTGCCGTACTCCGCTTCCGACATCAGATCCGCCGCCTCGGACATTACCGCTTCCGCATTGGCCGGAAGCCTCTCTCCGCCTGTGTCAACGGAGGACTTCCTCCAGACTATGCCCGCCCTTCCGGTGAAGACCGGTTCTCCGTCGGACGGGGAAATGCTCCTGTTGACCATGGCTATGGTCTTCATCATTCGGAACCCGCAGTTCACAGCCCTCAGGGGGGCGAGCTCGGCGCTCCTGCCGGTTCCGAAGAACCCGAAGAGTGTCCCGTTCCCGGATTCCACGGTGTTCCCGCCGCACAGGGATATGCAGTTTCCCAGTTCGGAGAAGAGCAGCCTTCGCTCACCGGCGGTGCCCCCTCCGGATATCTCCGCTGCGAGGACCGCGATGCGCCTGGACTCTTCAGGATAGGGAACACGCGAGGGGCCGATGCGGTTATTGCCGGTCAATAGGTGCAACCTCCTGGAAAGCGGGTCACTGGAAACTAAGAAAACCTGGACGCCGCGCCAATAACCTGGATATTGACTATATGAATATATGCTCATATTGTATGGCATGGAAACGAAAATGGAAAGCCTTTTCAGAGCACTGGGCGAGCGGAACCGGCTCAGGATGGTCCTCCTCCTGGAAAGGGGTCCCCTGAACGTCACCGAGCTGGTGTCCATCATGGGGATATCCCAGTCCAATGCAAGCCACCACCTGAAGCTCCTCCTGGAGGCCGGCGCGGTGACCCGGTCGGGGAGGGGGAACTGGGCCTATTACGGGATCCGGAGGGAGGATCCCCTTGTGGACAGCATAGTCACCGAAGCCTTTCGGCACAGGGGTTCGCTGGGGGGATTCCAGGATGACATGACAAGGCTGGCAAGGTGTCTTTCCCGAAGGAAGGAATCCTCAAGAAGGTTCTTCGACTCCCTGGAGCCGGGAAGGCTGGAGGAGATTGCCAGTTCCGTTCCCGATACCGCCTGCTGTCAGGATTTCCTTCTGGAGAACATGCCGGAAGGTGCCCTGGCCGTTGACGTTGGAACGGGCAGCGGAAGGATGATACCCTTCCTTCTTTCGAGGTACTCCAGGGTCCTGGCGGTGGACGGATCCAGGGGAATGCTGGACATCGCCCTGAGGAACTCCTCCTCCGCCGGACTGTCCTCCAGGGTGGAGTTCAGGCTCGGGGAAGCGGAGCACCTGCCGGTGGAGAATGAGGGCGCCGATTCAGTGATGATGCACATGGTGCTTCACCACTGCGGCGTGCCGTCCAGAGCCGTTGCAGAGGCCGCCAGGGTACTCAGGCCCGGCGGGGTCCTCCTGGTGGTGGAACTCGCCGAACACTGCGACGGAAGGTTCAGGCACAATCAGGGGGACCTCTGGCCGGGTTTCACCGGAAGGACCATTCATGACTTCATGGAGGAGGCGGGGCTGACTCCATCGGGAACCGCGGAATACGGAAGTGAAAGTGTTCTCGCCGCGGCGGGAACGAAGGGAGAATGAAAGTGAAAAACGACTTCAGGGTAAGGGACATCGAACTGTGGGAATCAGGCAGGCGTGAGATAGAGATAGCCGAGCACGAGATGCCCGGTCTCATGGCGATCAGAAGCAAGTACGGCACTGAAAGGCCCCTTGAGGGCCTCAGGGTAATGGGTTCACTGCACATGACCGTTCAGACCGCGGTGCTCATGGAAACCCTGGTGAGCCTCGGCGCAGATGTAAGATGGGCAAGCTGCAACATCTTCAGCACCCAGGACCACGCCGCCTCCGCCATGGCTAAGGCGGGTATACCGGTGTTCGCCTGGAAGGGTGAGACGCTGGAGGAGTACTGGTGGTGCACAAGGAAAGCGCTTTCCTTCCCCGGCGGCAAGGGACCCAACCTGATAGTGGACGACGGCGGCGACGCAACACTGATGGTCCATCTGGGCGTTGAGCTGGAAGAGGAGTACCGGAGGACCGGCACCCTTCCCGCTGTGGGTCAGGGGCCCGAGGACATGGTCAGGCTCAGGGAGAACATCATCGCAGGGCTGAAGGACGATCCCGATCTCTGGAAAAGGGCCGCCGGCGGGATCATCGGCGTAAGCGAGGAGACCACCACCGGCGTTCACCGGCTCTACCAGATGCTGAAGGCCGGCAAGCTTCTCTTCCCCGCCTACAATGTGAACGATTCGGTGACCAAGAGCAAGTTCGACAACCTCTACGGATGCCGGGAGTCCCTTGCGGACGGGATCAAGAGGGCAACCGACGTGATGGTAGCCGGCAAGACCGTCGTGGTCTGCGGCTACGGCGACGTGGGCAAGGGCTGCTGCCAGTCCATGAGGGGTTTCGGAGCCAGGGTGCTGGTTACCGAGATCGATCCCATCTGCGCCCTTCAGGCAGCCATGGAGGGATATGAAGTTACCACTCTGGAGCACGCTCTTCCCGAAGGGGACATCTTCGTTACCACCACCGGCAACTGCAGGGTCATCACCGCGGAGCACATGAACGCAATGAAGGATCAGAGCATAGTGTGCAACATAGGCCACTTCGACAACGAGATAGAGGTGGACAGGCTGGAGAAATGGCCCGGTATACGGAAGATCGAGATCAAGCCCCAGGTGCACAGGTTCCTCTTTCCCGACGGGCACTCCATTTACCTTCTGGCCGAGGGAAGGCTGGTGAACCTTGGATGCGCCACCGGTCACCCCAGTTTCGTCATGAGCAGCAGCTTCACCAACCAGTGCCTGGCACAGATCGCCCTGGCTGAGGAGAGACCCGCGGTGGGGGTCTACATGCTTCCCAAGATCCTCGACGAGGAGGTGGCCAGGCTTCATCTGGGAAGGCTGGGGGTTAAACTTACCAGGCTTACCGATGAGCAGGCTGACTACATCGGAGTTAGCGTTGACGGACCCTACAAACCTGAACACTACAGATACTGATCCGGCCCTGATCGGGTTCAGGACCTCGGGCCTCGGGAAGGTGCCCATGGAAAAGGCGGTATCCGGTCTCATCGAGGCCGGATACTCCGCCCTGGAATTCTGCCTGGAACACCCCGAGGCTTCCCTGGAGACACTGCAGTACGCAGAGGGAAAGGGCCTGGCAGTCTCTTCCGTGAGCTATCACGGAAAGCATGACCCCCCAGGTGTCAGAATAAGAAGCGCTTCCCGGGCTGCCGCCCTTGCGTCAGCCGCAGGGGTTGGAACCCTGGTCCTTGGTTCACCGGCTTCCGGGAGCCGCTCAGCACCGTTTTTCCCGGAGGAGACAGTTCGCGTCTTCTCCATCTGCCGAAGTGCCGGTGTCCGGCCGGCTTGGGAGACTGAACCGGGCACCGTTCTCAATTCCCTTGAGGACTGGTTCAGGCTGATCGAACCCCTGGGACCCGCTGCGGGGATCAACCTGGACCTGGGACATCTTCACCTTTCCGGTGAATGCACCGTGGAAGCGATCTCCAGGCTGGGCGGCAGGATCCTTCATGTACACCTGGAGGGTATGAGAAGGGGTATCCATGAACACCTGATACCGGGCAAGGGGGACATTGACTGGGGAACCGCACTCCAGGGCCTGGAAAGGGCCGGATACCGTGGACCGATGGTGGTTGACCTGTTCCGCCTTCCTGAAGACTGGATTAACTGCGCCAGGGAAGCATGCGTTGCCTTGCAGTGCATCCTTGGCTATGCTACCGGCTGAATAATAATCTGAAAGAAGGGTATGCTCCGAATGGGAATAGCTCTGGGAGTGGGACTTACCTCGGCCTGCAGCTTCAACTGCAGGCACTGCTATTCAGGCGGCGGCGCCGACCCTGTGGAGATGGACACCGATCTTCTTTTCCAGTTCATCCGCAGACTGGATGTGGATTCGGTGAACCTCGGAACAGGGGAATCACATCTCCATCCGGAGTATCACTCTGTCATCGAAGATCTGTGCAGCATGGGCATCCCCGTGGCCATCACCACCGCCGGGCCCAGCGTGGAAGCCCTCTCTGACAAAGAACTGAGGAAGCTCCACGACGTGGATTTTTCCCTGGATTTTCCCGTGGGGGAACTCCACGATGACTGGAGGGCCCCCGGCGCCTTCGACATGGTGATCAGGGGGATAGAGCGGTGCAGGGCAACCGGCGTTACAGCTTCGGTTGCCATGTGTCTCATGGCCCAGAACGCCCCTTTCATGGAGGATATGTGCCTTCTCTGCAGGGACCTTGGGGTAGCCCTGAGGATAAACGCCTACAAGCCTGTCCATTCGCTGGAGTACATGCCCGACTATGACGCGTTCTGGAAAGCGGTGGATGATCTCTTCCGCCTTTCTGTCAGGGCCGTTTCCTCGGAACCGGTGGTGAACGCCGCCCTGGCGGAGATAACCGGGAAAAGGCTTTTCCCCGGGTCGGGAAGCCCCTGCGGAAGCCGCTCCCTGAGGCTTCGTCCCGGGGGCGGGATACTGCCCTGCGTCTACTGGAACGAAAGCTCGGTCACGATGAAGGAATGGATCGCCGGCGGCGCCGTCCTTCCAGGGGATCCCCACTGCGGGGTTCCCGGGTTCTGCGAAGACTGTCCGGTGCTTCATATATGCAGGGGAGGCTGCGCCGGGCGAAGGCTGTATACCGGACTTGATCTGCCGGATGCCTACTGCTTCCATGCCCGGGGAAGAAGGGTGCCCGAACTCACCGTTCCGGAACCTCTCATGGGAGACGGCTATGTTCACGCCTCCTACCTGTGCACCATGATAGGCGAGTTCAGGTGATGGACACCGGTTCCCCCTTCGTACACCGTTACGTCGTGGACGGGACCGATCTCTACTTCCATTCCCTGACCCTGGACCTGGCCGCCTCCCCGGGGCTGCTGCCCGGGAAAGGGGAGGAAAACGACTTATTGAACGGTTACAGGGCTTCCGCTGCGGAGAACACCGGCATTGTGATGGGCACCTTCTTCATCACCACAAGGTGCGTAAGGAAGTGCGAATACTGTTTTGTAAGGGACCTTCCCGGGGAGGACCTCACCCCGGGGGAGATAGACACAGCCCTTGACCTCATGGGAAACCGCCCCGCGGACCTGCTGCTCTACGGAGGGGAACCCCTCCTGAGGCAGGACCTTATCCGTTACACCGCCGAAGGGATAAAGGGAGCCTCCCCAGGGATCAATCTGATACTGGCCACCGGGGGCATTCCGGCGGAGAGGAGCCTTCTGGACCTCCTGGGCACCATGGACGCCTTCATCATAGTATCCATCGACGGCCCTCCCGGAGTTCAGCGGCTCCAGCGGCCAATGGCCGGCGGGGGGGACTCATTCTCCCTTGCGGAGGAAGCCTTTCATTCCTTCAGGGACGCCGGCTGCAGGGTGGGCATTTCCATGACGATGACCCGGCGGTCAGCCGGGGAGACCCTGGATTCATTCATATGGCTCATGGAGAGGTTCCACCCCGACGACATGGGACTGAACCCCTGGCTCCACCCGGTTTCCAGAACGCCGAACCCCTGCCAGGCTGGACTCGAAGAGTCGTTCCAGGCGGTGACGCAGTGCATGGAGGCGGCCATCGAAGAGGGCATGTACATCGAGCAGCTGGCCCGAAGGGTGCGGCCCTTCGCCACACGCTCACCCAGGCTGAAGGACTGCGCCTCCTCCGGAGGAAGGCTTGTGATCGCCCCCGGGGGCCTGGCGGGTACCTGCGACTGCATGACCTGCAGGGGGATCAGCTCCGTTCCACTGCATGACGGGGAAGGCATCAAGGGTCTTATGGACGGTTTCAGGGAACTTTCCCCGGTGAACTTCCAGGGGTGTCTCAGCTGCCCCGCTCTGTCCATCTGCGGCGGGGGGTGCAGGTACGATGCCTCCATGTTCTCCGGCAGCCTCTCCGGCGTATGGGAGACCAGATGCGCTTTCGAGAGAAGGTTCCTGGCGTGGATGATAGAACGGGCGGTGAGACATGGCAGGGAATCTCTGATCCCAAGGGGCGGGTTCCGGGAACGGGCGGTTCCAATGCCTGTGGGCACCATGCTGGGAGAGAAACGATGATATACAGTCGTGGAGCGGCCTTCCTGGATACCTGTTCCCTGGAGATAAGGATCGGGAGTCCGCCGGAAGTGGAAGCCCAGGCTCCTCCTGAAGCCCCTGAGCCGGTTCTCACAGCGGTGCAGGCGGTGGTTACGAGGAAGTGCAACCTCTCCTGCGGGTACTGCAATGTAAGGCTCTCCGGCGACGGGGAGTCCACAATGGCAAGGGAGACCATGGAACGGGTGCTTGAGGCAGTTTCCTCCGCCGGGGAGGGAAGGCTCTTCATGGTCACCGGAGGCGAACCCCTGCTGGAACCCGAGATCACCTTCGAACTGCTGGAAAGGGCCGGTCCCCCATCGGTGCTCTTCACCAACGGCACGCTTATCCGCCGCTCCACGGCCCTGAGGATAAAGGCGGCGGGGGCTTCGCCGGTGGTTTCCATGGACGGGCTTCCCCAAAGGCACGACCGGGCAAGATGCGGCTCATGGAGCAGTGCTGCAGCCGGGCTCGCGGAGCTCGGGGAAGCAGGGGTGGAGTTCGGCATCTCAGCGGTGGTCAACGGCGACAATATCCTCCGGCTTGAAGAGGACATGGAGGCTGTCCATGAAATGTTCAGGCCAACCGGAATGGGTTTCAACATACTCCACTGGACCCCGGAGGGATTCCATCCCGTTTCAGGGGAGGAGTATGCGGACGCCATGGGAAGGATCTTCAGGAAGGCTCTTGAGCTGGGGGTATTCGTTGATCAGATCGCTAGAAGGATAGGCCCTCTGATCACCGGTAAGTACCGCCATCGCGACTGTTCCGCCATTGGTGGGAAGCTGGTGTTTCACCCCGACGGCGCGGTATCCAACTGCATCAGCTCACGGGTCCTGGAGGACTGGCGGGGCAGGATGCCTTCGGCCATGGAGCACTGCCGGGGCTGCCCGGCGGCGGGGATCTGCGGCGGGGGATGCGCCTGGGACGGGATCCACCTTGGCAGCCCTGGAGGACCCGACGAAAGGCACTGCCTCTGGACCAGGAGGATACTCGACCTTTTCCTGGAGGACGCAGGAAACAGCTTCCCCCCGGGACCCGTCTCCAGGCGTATGCTTGCTGAAAGGTACGGATCCATGATAACCAGGGGGAGTTCTCCGCTGGGAACCTCCATTGGGCACCGGGGCTGATGAACCCCTGGGGTGATCCCCGGCGGGTCAGGGAATACTCCCTGGGCAGGAAGGATTCCCCTGCGGACTCCCTGGTACTGGAGATACTTGAGCGGCTGAAACCCGAAACGGTCATGGAAATAGGTGCTGGCCCAGGAAAGGTTTACAAGGCTGCCGGTTCCCCGGCAACCTGGTACCCCACCGACCTGTCTCCGGCGTTTCTCCGGGGACTTGACTCCGGCCTTGGGATCTGCTGCCATGCTGCTTCCCTGCCCTTCCCGGAACGGAGCTTTCACTGCGTGCTTGCCATGGCGGTGCTCCATCACCTCCGCTGCGGAGACCTGCAGGAAGCCCTCAGGGAGGTTAACAGGGTTCTGGTCCCCGGGGGAACGTTCATCCTTCTGGAAGACTGGTGCTTCGCCAGGGGAGCTACCCCCTTCGAGGAGGAGGCCAGGAAGACAAGGTTCAGGTACGGCACCAGGGAGAACCACCTGGCCGAGGGAACCTGGGTCCTTGAACTCGAACTGGCCGGCTTCCGGGTAACCCGGCGCACATGGACCACCAGGCCCTTTGCCGCAGCTGATCTGAAGCTTCTGAACTGGGGAGAGGAAGAGAGGGTTGTCCGAATGCTGTGCTTCCAGGCTCTGAAGCCATGAGGATACTCCTTGTGCAGTCCTTCCTGGGAAGAAAGCAGCATCCGGTGCTGCCGGCGGGGATACTGGGCATAGCCGGGGCTCTCCGGGGGCACCACCTGATGGTGGCGGACCCCAACCTGCATTCCAGTCCCATGGAATACCTGCGGGGCATCCTGGACAGTTTTCGACCCGATGCGGTGGGGATCAGCCTCAGGAACTGCGACACCACCTCCTATGCGGACCGTTACAGCTATCTGCCCGCCTTTGCCCGCCAGATCGAACTGATCAGGGAGGTCCTTCCGGATGTGTACCTGGCCGCGGGGGGGGCCGGCTTCAGCCTTTTCGCAGGTGAGATCATGGGGAACATTCCCGGGATAGACTGCGGGGTCACCGGACACGGTGAAGCGCTGGCGCCGGATATCTTCCAGGGTCGGCTTCCGGGCCTTCACAGAGGTGGATCCGGGCTGATGACACCCCCGGCGCTGGACCTGGTGGACCTGTCGGCCTACCTTCCCTTCCAGCATAACCTTTCCATGGGTGTGGAGGTGAACAGGGGATGCGGAGAGGGCTGCACCTACTGCGCCTATGGGGAAATATCGGGAAAGACCGTGGTCATGAGGGACATGGGAGAGGTTAAAGGTGAAATAGAGTACCTGCTTGACAGGGGGGCCAGCCATCTGTTCCTTACCGCACCACTTCTGAACTGCACCCCCGCACGGGGAATGGAGGTGGTGGAAGCGCTGATGGGCATCAGGCGCAGGTTTTCCTGGGAAGGGTATCACACCGCCAGGGGTTTCTCCCGGGAGTACGCGGCAGCCGCATTCGAATCCGGCTGCTCCTGTGTCTCATTCTCCCCCGACGGGGGAACCGCAAGGCAGATGGAACTCCAGGGCAAGGATTATGGCCCGGAAGACCTGGAAAGGTCCGTGAGATATGCTTCTTCCGCCGGTATCGGAGTAAGGATAAACATCTTCCCCTGGCATCCGGAAACGGGTGTCCGGGGCATGATGGAGGCCTTCAGGAACGGCAGGAGGTGGGGAACCGCCGCAGGGGAGATGCTCTCCGGGATCAGGTTCTCGCTGGTGAGAAGGGTGCCCGGCGATCCCTGGATCCACAGGAAGGTCTTCGAGAGACCTCCCCCCGGTGCAATGACGGTTTTTCTGGTGCTCAGCTCCCTGCTGGGCGGTAAGGGGCCGGCATGGAGACGGTGATACTGGCTGCGGGCAGGGGGAGCAGGCTCGGTGCCGACATTCCCAAGGTCCTCCTGCGAGTTGGGGGGATGACCCTGCTGGAAAGGGCCGTGGCAAGCCTTCATTCCCTTGGGATGGAGAGGGATCGGATCTCTATTGTCACGGGTTTCAGACATGATCTCCTCGATGCGACCGGCCTTCGGACGGTTTTCAACCCGTTCTGGGAAGGGCCGGGAACCTTTTCATCATACGCGGCATGGGCGGAGGGGAGCAGCGGGGAGGTCCTGGTGGTCCACGGAGACCTTGTCTGGAGCGGGGAGCTCCTTCAGGGGATACTGGAAGCCGATGGGGACCTGGTTGTGGCAATGGATCCCGGCAGAAGGTGCGAACCCGAGGGAGCAAGGGTGGAAGTAAGGGAGAACAGGGTCCTTCACATATCCAAGGAACTTCCCTGCTCCAGAAGCGCCGGAGAGTGTCCGGGAGTGTTCCTCCTGAGGGACGTGGAAGGGCTGGCAAGGGTGTCGGCGGGCCTTGAGGAAGATCCCTCCGCCTACCTGGATGACGCTGTTAACAGAGCAGCCGGAGCCATGAAGGTGATCCCCTTTCCGCTCAGGGGGAGCAGGTGGGAGGAGATAGATTTCCCGGAGGACCTGGCCAGGGCAAGGGAGCTTTTCCCGTGACCTTCTCCTGGGAGCATGTGTGGACACGGAGGGAGACCGGGGGCAGGCTGAGAAAAGCCGGGCGCTTCCTGGCTGCCAGGTGCGACCTGCAGTGGATAGTGTACCGGGAACTGAAGGCTTCGGGCTCCGTTCCACCCGGAGGAATGATACTTGAGGTGGGCTGCGGTACGGCTCCTGTTCCAGGAATGCTGTCAAAGGATTCGCCGAACGTATACGGTGTGGATGTATCGCCAACCGCAGCGGCGATCTCCTCCAGGGTCTGCATCGCCGCGGTTGCCGACGGGAGGTCGCTTCCCTTTCCCTCCGGCACCTTCGACCTCGTCTTCAGCACCGGAGTACTGGACCTGTATTCCATGGACCAGGTGAGATACTTCCTGGGGGAGATGGAGCGGGTGCTGAGACCCGGGGGAAGGGCGGTGGCCTTTACCTCTTCGAAATGCGCCCTCCACAGGGCGGTCATGGGGAGACTCATACGGAGGGGGACCTGGAAGTACGGGCCGAAAAGGGAGTTCGTCTCGCTGAAGGATGCCTTGACCCCGGGGCTGGACCTTGTCTATGAACGCAGGAGAGGGGCGGTGTTCCAGCTGAGATTCGTTTCATACCTTTTTGATGACAGCCCTTTTTTCAGAAGGGCTTACCATGGCTTCTTCCTTGCGGCATCGCTGATGCTCAGGCCGCTGAACATGCTTCCCGGAGCGCTGCTGGTCACGGTGATGGAGAAGGCGGAATGAAAGCGCCCCCGGTGGCCGAGCTTCGGAGGGTCTGCCAGCCCCCCGACCTTGATATCTGCATCTTCAGAAGGTTATTCGCCAGGAAGATATCGATACATTTCACAAGGCTCTTCCTCATCTCCGGAGTATCGGCGAACTCCGTTTCGGTGCTGAAGGGGGTCATAGCCTCCGCGGGATCCCTTCTCTTCATCACCGGTGAGCCTCTCCACTGGCTGGCCGGGGCTCTGCTCCTTCAGCTTTCCTTCATCCTGGATGCTTCCGACGGGGAGGTGGCCAGGTTCACTGGCACATGCTCCTCCGCAAGGGGGGAATTCATAGACAAGATCGGTGACGCCGCCTCGAGAAGCCTTTTTTACGGCGCATGGGGCATCGGGCTCTACGCACGAACCGGCAATCCCTTCTTCCCGGTGGCGGGGATGGCCATAGCCGGCCTCTGGCCCATCGTCAGGTTCTGCCTCATGGAGACCATACTGGAAAGCATGACCAACCACATGGGCACACCGCCCTCACCGGAGGAGACCGAAGCGGCATACAGGCTGTTCGCCAGAGATCCCCGGAACGGCGGTATCGAGTATGTGCTTTCCATGATCTGCCACCCCTGGCTCAACATGGCCATTGTGGCGGCGCTGCTTTCTTTCCTGGGAACGGGACCTTCCGGCCTGTTCTTCCTGGTCTATGCCGTCCTGTGGGCGGCCAATACCGTCAGGAAGACCGCAGCGTCCCTGAGGACCGCCGGTTTCAGAAGGCCCGAACGGTGATCAAGGTCCTTTTCATCCTGGGTCTGCTCAGGGCGGGGATGTGGCCCGTCCCCCTGCCGGGGACACCGGTGGACGCCGTGCCGTTCCAGGACGGTTTCGCCGTGGCCTGTTCCTCCCCGGGGGGCGTCTACCATGTGATCTCCGGGGAAGAGCCCGCACTCCTTCCCATCACCGTGGAGGAACCGGGCTGCATCGCATTGTGGAACGGCAGACCGGCGGTGTCCGACAGGGCATGCCGGAGGGTGGCTGCCGAGGGGATCTCCATCCCTGTGCCCGGGGTTCCCGAGGGGATATGCGCAACCTCAGGAGGTGATCTCCTGGTCTGCCTGTTCGACTCAGGGGAACTGATAGAGGTAGCGCCTGAAGGTTCATGGAGGGTAATTGCCCGGGTGCCCGGGGCGAAGAGCGTCCAGACACTGGATAGCGGCGGTTTCTTTGCGTCCGGCTGCGGTTCAGGTGTGTTCCATTCCCCGGGCTCCGGGGTCGTGCCGGTGGGCAATATCGGCGCAGGGGTCAAGAGACTTGCGGTCATCCTCTGGAATGAGGACGATCTGCCGGACGCATTGGGCGTGGCCTGCGCGGAAGGCGGCGCAGGGGTATGGGTGAACCCCGGCGATGGGGGCGACTGGGAGTACACCGGCCTCTGGGACGACCTTCAGGGCCCCAAGGACATATTCGCCTCAGGGGACAGCGTGATCATCGCCAGCCTCTTCAGTCCCCTGGAGATCAGCTATATGCCTGGAGCTTATCCCGGCGGATTCCAGTGCTGCGCCTTCTCCGGTTCCGCCACAGTCGCCGGTCATTCCTCGGGTTTTCTGGTCTGGATCCCACATGGGACGGTATATTCCAACTGATCGTACACCCCGGTAAGCATCATGAAAGGAGCCCGGACAATGCCGGCAAAGACAGTATCGATAAAAGGTATTCAGGGAGACAAGTTCCGTATGGAGATAACCGCGGGCAGCCACACACTGGTGGTGGACCAGCCTGTACCAATGGGGGGCGAAGACGGAGGCCCCAATCCACTGGAGTACGAACTGGTATCCCTTGCCGGCTGCATCGGCGCCATCGGCAGGATAATCGCCAACCAGAGGAAGATGGACGTGCGGGGCTTCAGGGTTGAGATACAGGGAGAGATGGACACCGATGCCCTTCTGGGAATGAAGACCGATCAGAGGGCGGGCTTCAGGTCCATCACCGTTCTGGTGGACATCGACGCCGACATGACCGCCGAGGAGAAGAGGGCCTACCTGGCAGAGATAGATTCCAGATGCCCGGTCTCCGACAACCTTGCCAGCGGAACGGATCTCTCCTTCAGGCTCATGTGATTCGTTTCACAGTCGCGCCTGAGAATGCCGGCACATCGTTCACATTGCATATAAGCAAAGGTCGAGTTTCCTCCGCGAATCCACTTGACAAGGCGGCTTATTTGTTGTCTTGTTGGGCGTTCGCATCCTATTCAAAAAAGGAAATTCCGTTTCCTTAACCCGTCAGATACGTACAGGAACCCAATGGAAAGGGCTGAGAAATGTCAGACAAGATCAGAGTGCTACTTGTCGATGACGACCCTGATTTCATCGAAGCCAACAGCATAATCCTCGAAGCCAGCGGATTCGAGGTCCTCACGGCGTCAAGCGGCGCCGAGGGACTGAAGAAGGTGGAAGAGGAGAAGCCGGACCTGGTGGTGCTCGATGTGATGATGGAGAACACCGACGAGGGATTCTCGGTTGCCAGGAAGATCAGGAAGAAGCCTCACAGCGATGTCCCGAGCATCATGCACACATCAGTT
>CAYLXG010000055.1:10696-15096 GCA_964387445.1 uncultured bacterium | reverse complement strand
ATTTACCAATATCATGGAGCAATGCCCCCGCCACAATCAGATCATGGTTTGCCTGCATTGCAAGGCATGTGTCCAGTATGTCGCTGGAGGTCATTCCGTAGTGTATGTGCCTGCTCTCTGGCCCCAGGGATTCGGAGACCGATGTGAGGAAGGCTATCACGTCGTGTCTGGTAACCTCCTCGATCTCGTTCACCCGATCCGTATCGAAGGAAGCGTTCTCCCTTATTTTCCGGAAATCCTCCTCAGGCACCAGGCCGGCCCTGCACCTCGCTTCAACGGCGAGGATCTCTATCTCAAGCCACCTGGAGTACCTTGCCTCGGTGGTCCAGATGGCGGTCATTTCCGGTATCGAGTATCTCTCTATCATTGCTGCTCCCCGCTACCGGGCATGGTGGCTCCGGAGGTAAGTGGCGAATATATCCATGCGAAAAGTGACTTCTCGGGAACGTACACACGGTACCAGTCCGGTGCCTCCCCGGTTACCATCAGCGTATCCCCTGAGCTTGCGGACCCCACCACCGCGTACTGGGTGCCGGGCCCCTGCCTGAGGTTAACCACGCTTCCGGTGACCACCACCGACTGGAAGGGATTGCTCCCGGGAAAACCCGTGGGAGGGGGCTGGGGCTCCGTAACAACGGTTTCCCCGCACCCGGCAAGGACAAGAACGAAAAAAAGAAGGATTGATAACGGTCTCATGATACTCCCTGAATGGTACAAAGCAGATATGGGACCAGCCCCGCGAGGAGCAGGCTTCCGTCGGAAAGGACCCTTACCCAGAGCTCCGAGGGGAAGTGGCTCTTCTCCAGGAAAAGGTAGGCCAGGGCCAGAAGCACCGGAGCCACTGCAAAGCTCCCCGCGCATGGCGGAAGCCCCTCCAGGAACACAGCGGCCAGCTGGACCACCGCGGCGGAACCTGCGGCGGCCAGCAGTATGGCCCGGCACCGGGCCGCGCCGAGGTGAATGGGAAGGGTATCCATGCCCAGAAGGGCGTCACCCTGAAGGTCCACAAGGTCAATCAGGAGGGACCTGGAGAAGAACAGGAACGCCAGTGAGACCGGCCACACGAGAAGCCTGGGCCCGAAATCCATTCCGGCAAGGATCACCGAAGGAAGAACGCACACAAGGAATCCCCAGGCAACGGTGAAAAGCACCTCCCTGGACCCTGGGATCCTCCTGAGGAGATCGAAGAACTGGTTCTCCCGTATAAGTGGAAGGGCATAGAGGATGCATGAAAGCACCGCAACGGCGGTCCACACCATCCAGGCGGTGCCCAGCCCCCAGGAAACAACCACGGCAAGGGCCAGGCCGGCTCCCGCAAGGAACAGCATGGCGCCTTCGTGACCCCTGATGAACTCCTGCCTTTTCTGGCTGGTGATGGTGATCCGCCTGCACTCAAGCACCGCAGTGAAGCTGGTGAAGCTCCAGAGGAGGAAACCCGCCGCCAGCCCGGCCCTGGCCCAGCCGTGGCCGCCGATGGTGGCCCCCTGGGCAAGGGCGAGGAAGAGTGCGATCAGAGGTATGTGGGCTCCGCTGAAGACAAGGTTCCTGAAGCCGCTTCTGATCCAACCGGCGCCGGAGGACTGGCCCTGTATCTCCAGAAGCCTCTCCCGCACCTTCCTTATGCTCCACTCGGGTGTGGAGGCCCCCGCCGAGAGCAGCACCCTCCTGTAGCCTGAAAGCGCTTCCGGATCCAGCTCATCGTGGGTCTCCACCCTGAACACAGGGAGTCCGCTCTCCCCGGCGATGGAGGCGAGCCTTCCTGTGTTGGCGCTGTTCCGGCCCCCCACTATCACCACCGCATCAGCCTTGTCCATGAGTTCCCGGAGCTCCTTCTGACGCTTAGCGGTGGAGTCGCAGATGGTCTCGGCGAACTCTATCCCCGGCCATCTGCGGCGCAGGGCCTCCAGAAGCTCAATGAACTCCCTGGTGTTCTGTGTGGTCTGGGAAAGGAGGAACGGTTTCTCAAGCTCGGGAAGCTCCCCCACCTGATCCACCGAGGATATGACCCTTCCGGATGCCCCGGCGGCGGAGAGGATAGCCTTCACCTCGTGGTGGCCGGGGTCGCCGAATATGAGAACGTCGTAACCCCGGGAGGCCATTTTCATTGAGATGGAGAGGGCCCTGCCCACCCTGGGGCAGGTGAGGTCCTTGAGCCTCAGGTCAAGACGGGAGAGTCTCTCCCTCTCCTCCACGGTAACGCCGTGGGTCCTGAGGAAAAGGGTTCCCCCAGCCTCGTCCCAGGGTTCGGAACAGGTGGCCACGCCCCGGTCCCTGAGGGCCTCTATTACCTGTGGATTGTGAACAAGGGGTCCATAAACGCGGAAAGGGGCGTCACCCTTCTTTATCTCGGTGACAACCCTGTCTACGGCCCTTCTTACTCCCCAGCAGAAACCTGCGGTCCTTGCTACTGTGACGCTCATAGCGCAAAGATACAAAAATCAAGGCGCTCTCCGTTAACAGAAGGCTGGTATTGAACATGAAAGGGAGCCCCGTCAGAAAACCGCCTTTATCCCGGCCCAGGTGGTTTCAGCGAACGATCCTCCCCAGTCAACGGAAATGAAGTAGTTGCAGGCTCCGCCTATGTCCCATGGCTCCCATACGATGAAGTCGTCGCTGAAAAAGCTGTGGTACACTGTGCCCTGGGCTCCGTCTCCCAATGTAGACGGCCAGCCGCCTGCGCTCATCTCGGTATTGACCAGCGCCCAGAACTCAGGCTCCACCTCGGCGGGCCAGAAATCAGCATACACCGGAGCATAGTGGAGTGCCGTGACCTGATCCTGCGCCTGCAGCACCTGCGGACCCTCCACACCGCCGTTCCAGAGTTCAAGGAAGACATCGCCGGTGTCCCAGGGGCAGGAGCTGTGGTGGTAGAACCAGAACTCTCCTAGCCCCACCCCTCCGGAACCACCGCCCGGTATGAAGTCCTCGATGTTGAACCACACTCCCCTGTAGGCGCCGTCCCATGAGAACCAGTATGGAGTGCCATTATCGTATGTAAGCCACTCAATGCCCCTCTCGATGCCGCCGGGATGCACCTCCACATTGCCGGCAAGTGCAGCAGCGGCAATTGCTGTAACGAGAATAACCGTTCTCATTGCATTTCCCTTCAATAGAGTGTTTCCAATGTAAATATAGAATAATTTGCTGGCAGAACTAGGCCAGCTTTGAGGCTCTGGTGCACGGATTACTGGAACGTGGCCTTCAGTGAACCCCAAGTGAGGCTGTGGAAAGTTGCGGGGTTAGAAGTCCAGTAGACGGCCACGAAGTAGTTGCAGGCTCCGCCTATATCCCAGGGCTCCCACACGACGAAATCGTCGCTGAAAAAGCTGTGGTAAACGGTGCCCTGGGCTCCGTCTCCCAGAATGGACGGCCACCCGCCTGCGCTCATCCCGGTGTTGGCCAGGGCCCAGAAGTTATTCTCGACTGGAACTGCGAAGCTGTAGGTTGCGTATACCGGAGCGTAGTGTACGGCTGTGACCATTGTCTGATCTACCTGGGTCTGGGGACCCGTTGCGCCGCCGTTCCATATCTCCAGGTAGACATCGCCTGTGTCCCAGGGATAGGAGCTGTGGTGGTAGAACCAGAACTCGCTCTGTTCAAGGAACCCCCAATAAGCAGCCGGCAGAAAGTCCTCGATGTTGAACCACACGCCCCTGTAGGTGCCGTCCCACGAGAGCCACTCTGGTGTGCCGTTGTCATAAACAAGCCAGTCGCCGTCCCTCTCTATGCTGCCCGGGTGAACCTCAACGTTCCCGGCCAGGGCTGAAGCAGCAATTACTGTAAATACAATAAGCTGTTTCATACATTGCCTTTCGATAGAATACTCTTAATACCAATATAGAAGAACGCACGGCAACGAAAAAGGCCGGCCCGAAGGCCGGCCTTAAAGGCACTGCTGTACGGTGTACTAGAACGTGGCCTTAAGCGAACCCCAGGTGGTGTTGTCGAAGGCACCGGGATTCCAGTTGACGGCTACGAAGTAGTTGCAGGCTCCGCCGATGTCCCAGGGCTCCCAGACGATGAAGTCATCGCTGAAGAAGCTGTGGAAGATGGTTCCCGGAGCGTTGCCGTCGCCGAGGATGGCGGGCCAGCCGCCTGCGCTCATCTCGGTGTTGGCAAGGGCCCAGAAGTTCTCCTCGACCGCAACTTCGGGACTGTAGCTGGCGTATACCGGAGCGTAGTGGATGGCGGTGACCATGCTCTGGTCCATCTGGGTCATGGGACCCATTGCGTCGCCGTTCCATATCTCGAGGTAGACATCGCTGGTGTCCCAGGGATAGGAGCTGTGGTGGTAGAACCAGAACTCGCTCTGCTCAAGAGTGCCGTTGCCGCCACCGGGGATGAAGTCCTCGATGTTGAACCAGACACCCCTGTAGGTGCCGCCCCAAGTGAGCCACTTG
>CAYLXG010000055.1:0-10593 GCA_964387445.1 uncultured bacterium | reverse complement strand
TACAGCTAGAACTGCCATTGCCTTCTTCATGACTCTCCTTTCTTCTGTGTTTGAGTAGCACGAACCCCAGAGTTTTCCGTGTCACGACTGAAACATTCAGCCTGCCAGAAGCCATGTCAAGCCCCTGCGAAGGGGTGACTACCCCTTTCCCTCCATGAGTTTCCTCATGATGTCCCTGAGCCTTGCCGCCTCCTCAAACTCAAGCCGGGAAGCGGCTTCCATCATCATGCGCTCCAGTTCCGGAACGGTTTTTGCCGTGATCTCCTGCTTTTCCCCTGCTCCACGGGTCTTCCGCTTTCCGCCCATTATGTCCGCTATGCCGGTGGACCTTATTATCTCTTCCCTGCTCTTCCGCACGGTCTCGGGGGTTATGCCGTGGAGGCGGTTGTACTCCAGCTGGATCTCCCTCCGCCTGGCGGTCTCGTCCAGGGCGAACCTCATGGAGTCGGTTACCGTGTCGGCGTAGAAGATGACCTTTCCCACATTGTTCCTGGCAGCCCTGCCGGCGGTCTGGACCAGGCTGGTCCTGGAGCGGAGGAAACCCTCCTTGTCGGCATCCATCACCGCCACAAGGGTGACTTCCGGGAGATCGAGCCCCTCCCTGAGGAGGTTCACCCCCACAAGAACGTCGAACTGGGCCAGCCGCAGCTCCCTGAGTATGGAGACCCGCTCCAGTGCGTCTATCTCGCTGTGTATGTACCTGGTGGTTATCTCAAGGCCCTTCAGATAGCCGGTGAGTTCCTCGGCCATCTTCTTGGTGAGGGTGGTGACCAGGACCCTGCCTCCGGTCTCAACGGCTTTCCTTATCTGCTCCACCAGATCGTCCACCTGGCCCTCAGCCGGGCGGACCTCTATCTCCGGGTCCACAAGGCCTGTGGGTCTTACGATCTGTTCAATCACCGCGGAGGACCTCTCCAGCTCGTAGTCCGCCGGGGTGGCGGACATGCAGAGCTTCCTGCCGGTCATCTCCTCGAACTCCTCGAGGAAAAGGGGCCGGTTGTCCAGCGCCGACGGAAGCCTGAACCCATGGGTCACCAGGGTTTCCTTCCTGGAGCGGTCCCCCCGGTACATGCCCCTGATCTGGGGAAGGGTCCTGTGGCTTTCGTCTATGAACACAAGGTAGTCGTCGGGGAAATAGTCCAGGAGGCAAAAGGGCCTCTCCCCTTCCTCCCTGCCCTCGATGTGTCTGCTGTAGTTCTCTATGCCGGAGCAGTATCCTGTCTCCCCCATCATCTCAAGGTCGAACCTGGTGCGGGTCTCAAGCCTGTGGGCCTCCAGCATCCTGCCCTGGAGCCTCAGGTCGGCGACCCTGGCCTCCATCTCCCGCTCTATCCTGCCCATGGCAAGGTTCAGCTTCGCGTCCCCTGCCACGAAGTGCTTCGCGGGGAAGACCATGGTTCTCTCCAGCGACTCCAGAACAGTTCCGGTGATGTGGTCCATTCCCCTTATGGAATCCACGGTGCTGCCGAAGAACTCGATGCGGATACCTGTGCTGGAGTAGGAGGGGACCAGGTCGACTATGTCCCCCCTGACCCTGAAGTATCCCCTGGCAAGGGCGATGTCGTTCCTTCGGTACTGCATGTCCACGAGTTTTGCCAGCAGAAGGTCCCTGGAGAGTGCTTCCCCCTCCCTGATCTCCATGCCAGTTGCGGTGAAGTCCCGGGGATTGCCCAGGCCGTAGAGGCAGCTCACGGAGGCCACCACTATCACGTCCTTCCTGCTCAGGAGGCTGGCGGTGGCCCTGAGGCGGAGCCTGTCCAGCTCCTCGTTCAGGCTGGCGTCCTTCTCTATGAACATGTCCCGGGCCGGGATGTAGGCCTCGGGCTGGTAGTAGTCGTAGTAGCTCACGAAGTACTCCACGGCGTTGTCGGGGAAGAAGCCGGAGAGTTCGCCGAAGAGCTGGGCCGCAAGGGTCTTGTTGTGGCTTACCACAAGGGTAGGCAGGTTCATCCGCTCTATCACCGATGCCATCGTGAAGGTCTTGCCGCTGCCGGTCACCCCCAGGAGGATCTGCCACTGGTGCCCCTTTTCAAGGCCTTCAACTATGCTCTCTATGGCCTTCGGCTGATCGCCGGAGGGTTCGAAGGGAGCCTTCAGTCTAAGATCGGCCAGAGCTACCCCAGCCTTTCCAGAATGAGCTCGAACCCCGCCACTGGGACCGCTATGCCCCAGGAGTCAAGCACCCCCGGGTGGAACTCTCCCATGATACCCGCGTCCTGCCCGTTTATCAGAACCCTGGCGCTCCTTCCCGGGATGAACCTTGGATCGTCGGTCTCCTCCAGGGAAAGGCCCAGGTTCCTGAAATGGCAGAGGGCTCCAAGTATGGAGTGGACGTCGCCGAAGTCCGCCTCCCCTGCGGTGAGGGCAAGGTTCACCCGGGTTTCGCACATTCCCCCGGGGGTCCTCTGAAGCACCTCTCCCACGGTGAATACCCTGTGGGGGAAGGCGGCATGCCCGCTCACGGACTCCACCTCCAGCAGAGCGGGCAGAAGGGTGCTGGAAACCACTCCGTACTCGGCGGTCATGGGATTCCTTATGGCGATGGGTTCGCCGGGGGTCCTGGTGAGGTCTCTGATCTTCTCCCTGCTTGTGAGAACAGGCCTGATGATCTCCTCGCACCCTGCTCCCACAAGGAGGTCCTTTACAGAACGGGCCAGCATCTCCACCGGGGCGGCTGAGCCCACGGTGTACTCCGATGGCAGGAGGGGTTTCAGATTGTTCAGCCCCCTGGCTATTGCTATGTCCTCTATCATGTCCATGGGATGTATGCCGTCCCTCCTGTAGGGGGGCATCACCCCGGTGACGGTCTTCCCGGAGATGCGCACGCTGCCGTAGTCCATCTTCTCCAGAAGCTTCTTGAGGGGGAGTTCCCGGGCCTCCTCGCCCAGCACCCTGGAGACCTGGTCCAGGTCTGCGGTGAGGGTATCGGCGTAGATCACCGGGGTGACCGTGTCCTCCCCGTCCCCGTAGCGTATCTCCACCGGCTCTATCGCGGCCCCCCTGTCCTCCAGGTTGCAGGCGAGGATGGTGGCGGTGAGGTTCACCGTGTGCCAGTCGGTTCCCGTGACCTCGCAGAAGAGCGCCGACTGGCCGGGCAGCACCCTGCCGGTGCCGTTGCTGTTCAGTACAGGCGGGAACGAGAGCATCTGCCCGGAGCGGTCGCGGAGCACCGGATACCTTGTGAGACCCTCCAGCAGCCCCGCGTACTTCATTCCGGCCTCTGTTCGCTGAAGCACCTCGCTGAGGCTCATCTCCCCCTCCTCGCCAAGGGGATGGAACCTGGCGGCGGGGGTCTCGGTACGGTAGCTCACCGGGAAATCAATGCCCTGGAGTGCGTAAAAACCTATGGCCGCTGTCCTGCGGTCCTTTCCGAAGCTGGCGGCAAGCTTCTCCTGGGCTGCTATCAGGGCTTCCAGTCCCTGTTCGGTAACCGTCCAGCCGGTGGCGGTGAAGGCGGCTATGTATGGCCTTATCCCCTTCAGGTCGTCGCTTACCTCTATGTATCTGGCTGGCTCGCCCAGATCCTGGAGGTGTTCCTCGGAGCGTTCGGCGGCGTAGCATCTCAGGGCCCTGGCCACCCCCTCCGCGGTCCAGAGATCGGGCCTGTTGGTGTCGTTCAGCTCTATTTTCACGCAGTCGCCGTCTATTCCGTCCAGTTCAGCCTTCAGGGGTTCCAGCTTTTCCTCCAGCCCATCGGCGCTGTCCATTTTCGCAAGGGCGAGGAGGTCTTCAAGGGGGATCTCTATCTTAGGCATTGGCGCCACCTCCAAGAAGCTTCTCGGGTTTGGCCCGCATTCCCCTGAGCCGGCTCAGGTCAGGGGTGAGAAGGTCCCTTATGTCCGACAGTTCAAGTGCCATCAGGGCCATCCGGTCGAGACCGAGGCCCCACGCTATCACCGGCACATCCACCCCCATGGGCTGGCAGACCTCCCTCCTGAACAGACCTGCCCCTCCCATCTCGAACCATCCCAGCACAGGATGCTTGATGTGTATCTCCACGGAGGGCTCGGTGAAGGGGAAGTAAGCGGGAACGAACTTGTAGTCAGAAGCTCCGGCCACCTCTGTGGCGAAGAGCTTCAGAAGACCCAGGAGATGCCTCAGGTTGATGTCCTCGCCCAGGACTATTCCCTCCACCTGGTAGAAGTCGGGAAGATGGGTGGCGTCCACCTGGTCATAGCGGAAGCACTTGGCTATGCCGAAGTACTTGCCCGGGATGTCCGGGTTCGACCCCAGTGTCCTGGCGGAGAGGGCCGTGCCCTGGGAACGCATTATGGCAGCCAGGGACCTGTCCCACTGGAAGTCGTACTCCCATCCCCTGCCGCCTGTGTCCCCGCCGTTCTCGTGGGCGGCCTTCACCAGTTCTCCGGTCCTCCTGTCCGGCGGGGGCACCGAGACCCCCTCTTCCAGATAGTAGGCGTCGTGTATGTCCCTGGCAGGGTGGAACTGGGGCATGAAAAGGGCGTCGTTGTTCCAGAACTCGTTCTCGGCAAGGGATCCCTTCATCTCCTGGAATCCCATTGCCTGGAGCTTTTCCCGCACGGTGTCCAGGAACACCCCGTAGGGATGGAGCCTGCCTATGTGCATCCTGGAGGGGGGTATGTCCACCTGGTATCGCCTGAAGGAAGCGTCGCGCCACTGGCCGGTGGCGAGTATCTCCCTGGTTAGCTTTCCGATGGAAATACCGGTACCCGCGGCTTCAAGGGTTTCCAGACCCCTGGTGGTAATCTCCAGGGTGGCCCTTGTCACCTCATTGAGGATGAACTCAGCCTTGGCCTTTCCCCTCCTGGGAGCCCTCGAGTTCACCAGCTGGAAAACCTCTTCGCCAAGATCGTCCACAGGAACGGAACCATTCTCCTTCGCCGGAAGGTACACCGAATCCCAGACCTTCCTGAATACTCCTCCGGTATCGTCCTTTATCAGCAGACCCGCATCGGATCTGCCCAGGATGCCCTCCTTCATCAGGGCCCCCATGGCGCTGCCCCATCTGCCCCGGTCAAAAAGGGCGTTGCCCTGTATCTCCGTGAGCTGCGACGCCCCCTTCTTGACCTCCTCAAGCAGGGCAAGCTCGGGGGTGATGCCCTTCTCGACGTTCTCCGTGCCCAGGGGGCCAAGCTCCACGGTAACGGTAGTGGAGCTGCTCACCACCCTGGCCAGCTCCCTGGCAAGCAGCCACTGGACCGCCCTTCTGTAGGAACCCTCGTCCATGCCCGTGCCCTGGATGGAGCTTCCGTCGGTGGAGGGCGAATTGTCTTTTAGCCACTGGAGAAGGGATCTCTCCAGGGGGTGCAGGTCTCTGGTCTTCTCTTCCCCAGCCATTACATCTCCCGATTCCAGACTATGTGGCCCTCAGGAAGGAACAGGCCCTGCTCGGGCCTGGGGATCCTGTACTCGCCCTTCAGCACGGTATCGCACTCGGGGCACTGGGCCATTCCTTCATCAACCACGGCGTCGCACACCGGGCAGATCCTTGAGAGCATTCCGTCAACATGGGCCACCAGCTCCCCGGCGGTAACCGCTCCGTCGCCGTTGGTGTCCGCTGCGCCCCTTGAAGCCTCCAGGAGGATCGGTGGGAGGATCCTTTCGCTCACCGACCTGTCCTCCTTGGCCGCGGTGACAACCAGTACGCCGTCCTCCGGGCCGAAGTCGTTCACCAGCCCTCCGGAGTGACAGGCATCGGCGAAGAGGTAGCAGTATCCCGGGAAACCGGAGAGGGCTTCGCTGAGCCTGTCGTCGCTAAGGTCCTGGTCGTAGAAGCAGAGGACCTCGTTCATCCCGTCGGGCTCCTCACCGCCCCCGGAGCCCGGGGGCTCCTGGGTGCCGTGGCCGCTGAAGAACACTATGAGCCTGTCATTCTCCCCGGCTCTCCTGGATATGTCGTCCACTGCGTCGAGGAACATGTCGGAGGTGGCCTCGGCGTCCACCAGAAGGACCACGTGATCCGGATCGACCCCCTGTTCCCCGCAGAGGAAACGGTGGAACTCCACCGCGTCCATGCTGGCCCTTGAGAGGATGTCCGCCCGGGACTGGTAGCCGCTTATGCCGGCAACCACCGCCCATGTCTCCCCGGAGGCATCCCCCGGCGCGAGCCTCACATGGGGAATCCTGTCTGCGGTGATGGTGTAGGTTCCCTCGCCGTCCTTTTCGTAGGAGTACACGGTCACACCGTAATAGCCGTCCTCCAGGCAGTAAAGGGCAACCGATTCGTCGGCGGCGCTGTCGGTGTTGCTCAGGCCGCCCTCGGCCTGGAGCACATATCCCGGACCGCTGACCAGCATGTCCAGGTCAAGGTTCCTCTGGTCCCCCCGAAGCTCTATCACCAGGGTGCTGCCCGCCTCTCCCCTTGCGGTGTAGTAGTGCCTTGGAGCGGTTGTGTCGTCAATCCTCCCGTGTATCTGACCGGTGAGGACCTCAGGTTCTGTCAGCACTACGGAAAGGGTGCATGCCCCTCCGGTGGAGGGGTTGATGAACCCGGGGACGACCCAGGCCCTTTCACCTCTTTCCATCCATACCGAAAAGCCCTCGTCTCCCCTTTCGGTGGCCATGAAGACCGCCGGTTCCCCGAATCCGTCGAAGAACCGCAGGTCACCGTCGCGGCCCTTGTCGAAACTGGCCTCGAAGGTGTAGAAACCGGAAGCTCCCGCCGTCCATGCGAGTACTGGAGAGCTTCCGTATCCGGTGTTCACCGGAAGCTTTTCACCCTGGGTGAGTTCGCCCCCCGCCCCGGAGAGGGAAATGGTCCACGGGAAGGAGGCGAGATCCTCTCCGGTGTCGTAGGGATAGATCTCCACCACGCCCTCGGTGCCCTCCTGAAGGAGCACCCCTTCGGTGTAGTAGTAGGTTGCCGAGGAGGCGATGTCCCTGCCCTGCATATCGGTCACATAAATGTCCAGATCGCCTTCTTCCAGGAAGGACAGTTCAAGGAAAGAGTCCTCTTCCAGCGGGGGAAGAAGGAAACGCTGTACATTTCCGCTTATTGCGTCTCCGGTCATGCCGGACTCCACCTGCTGCATGTCCCCGGCCCGGGCTATGTCCAGGGAGTATTCCCCTGAACCTCCCTTGTTGTAGCGGCTGATCATCACCTGTACGCTCTCCCCCTGGATCAGCCCGATGGAGAGCTTTTCAGAGGAGTTCACGCTGTAGCTTCCCGCCCAGAGGCTGTTGGTGGAACCATAAACCTCAAGGTCCAGGTCGGATATGTCGTCGGCCCCCCTGAGGGAGAATATCCACCTGCCGGTGCTCTCAGGCGTGAATGTCCATATCTCCGCCATTTCAGCTGAGGTAAGCCTTGAGCTGACCTGGCCGCCTGCTATCCCGGAAGGCTCCACGTACTCCACGGTGAATTCCGTTCCCTCTCCGTCGGCCCTTATCCAGAACCAGTAGTCGGTGAAGGCGGACAGGGCCATGGGAGAACCGTCGGCGGATACCGCCAGGGGCTCGCCCTGATCGTTGTAGGCGGTCATGGGTACCGCCGGTTCAGCGGTTACCCTGAGTACCGCGTAATCGGTTTCGAGTATCCTCAGCCAGGAGGAGCCGTCGATAACGGCGCCGTCCACCACGGCCTCGCCGCTTATGCCCGGCACTTCTCCGGCGTCGGGGAGTTCCGCCCCGAACAACGCGAAGGCCAACACCAATGCTGCAGCTGCTGACATCAAAGAACTACCCGCCTCTCTTTGGGAAGGGAACAACACCCGTTGCACACGTGGAAGCTGGTACGATAATACTATAAGGTCAGGAACCCAAAACCCCGATCTCCCCGGCAAAGGCCCTGAAGGAGGGGAAGAGCATCTTCGCCGTCCTGCTTTCGGATGAGAGGGTCAGCGCCAGGTCCCAGAGGGTGAGGGCGGCATAGCCCAGCATGTCCCTGCTGAATGTGACCACCTGGGGCACCGAAGCGTCCCTGGCCTGGATATGCAGTGAAATGATCCCCTCGTCCGGCCTCCAGGCGTCGGGAACCCGGCCTCCCAGGGGCCAGGAGGAGAACACCAGTTTCAGCGCCCTGCTGGATGGTTCCGGCACCTGAACCAGCTCCCGGAAGAGAGCCATGTCCCCGCCCAGGTGGTGGATGGCGGCCCGTATCTGGGTTACAGGCCTCACCGGGTTCCTGTGCGGTTCGGGAAGGGAAGTTATGAAGTCTATCCCGTCCTCCCGCCTGTAGCCCAGCTCAAGGAGGGCGGAAGCCTCTGCGGCGGAGGCTTCCAGGAGCGCCGCGGCACCCTGACCCGGGAGGAAGGTGCTGGATACGGATTCATCTGTCCACAGGTTTACCTGCCTGTAGACCTCCCGCACCCTCTCGCCGGAGGGGGTCCTGGAGATGTCTCCGGCTATCTGCCTGAGCCTGGGCAGCTGGGGGACCCTTATTGCATTCCGTCCCGTGGCGGAGCGGTGGGCCGCCCTGCGGAAGAGGAACTCAAGGTCCTCCAGTTCCTGTATGGCCGCGGGAAACCTTACCAGAACTCTCCTCCTCCCCTGGGGTGATACTTCCTCACTGCCTCCGAGAGCCGTTTTCGGCTCACGGAAGTATAAATCTCGGTGGTCCTGATGTCAGAGTGCCCCAGGAGCTCCTGGACCACCCTCAGGTCCGCTCCACCCTCAAGGAGGTGAGTAGCGAATGAATGCCTCAGCACATGGGGATGGACCTTCCCGGGGACACAGGCCATCTCGGCGGATCTCCTGACTATGTTCCACACCGCCATCCTGGAAAGGGGATTGCCGCTCCTGGTCAGGAACAGTGTCCTGCCCGACCTGGAGCTTCGAAGCACCGGCCGCCAGCGGTCCAGGTACGACCCGGTCCATGCGACCGATGGTTCGCTCATGGGGACCATCCGCTCCTTCGAGCCTTTTCCCAGGGGTCTGGTCCACATCTCTTCCAGGTTCACCCTGTCCACGGTCAGGGTCACAAGCTCGCTCTCCCTGAGCCCCGAGCCGTAGGCAAGCTCCATAAGCGCCCTGTTCCTGCCGGAGAGGGGACTCTCTCCGTCCCACGCCTCGATCATCGAAGCCACCTGCTCCACGGAAAGCGCATGGGGGGTTCTTTTAGCCCCTGTGGGAGCCCTGATCCTTGCGGCGGGGCTGCACTCGATCCTGCCTGTCTCCACCATCCACCGGTAGAATGATCTCAGTGCCGAGAGCTTCCTGGCGGTGGTAGCCGGACTTCTGCCGGTGCGTGAGAGGTGATGTATCCATTCGGTGATGGCGGAGGAATCAGCGGAGTGAAAGTCCTTCAGGTATTCCTCAGCCTCGAGAAGGTCCCTGCTGTAGGCCTCGGCGGTGTTGCGGGATATCCCCCTGGCCAGGACCGACCAGTTCAGGAACGATTCTACGAGGTCACCGGTTTCCATTCACCCAGCCGGCGAAGGAATCCGGAACGGGGGGAGACGAAGAGGCCTCGCCCGATGGTATCAGAGAGACAGGAACGCCCTTCTCCGAAAGACCCCTCAGTGTGACCAGGGCGTTCAGCCTGTCGGTGCAGGCCCACACCGCCACAGGTGCCTTCTCAACCAGATCCATGGCCCTGGATCCGGTTATCTCAAGAGCAGCTGCAAGAACTGATGCGACCCTCTCGCGCTCCCCGGCTGAAACGGGATGGAGGAAAACGGGTATCACGGCACAGGTTTCGCTGGCAACCGGGGGGCTGAAGTCGTCCGGCAGTGGTATGACCCTGGGAACGGGCCGTGCGGGAACGGTGAACCTGAAGGAATGGGGAACAGCGTCCTCTTCCCGGGGACACTGCCCATCCTCCGCCAGGGGAGGGGCGGAAACCGCATCCCTCCCGGGGGGCTGGAAGGAGAACTCCGGGGGGGGATCTATCTTCATCACCGGAGTTATCGCGGCGATGGTGTCGGATACCAGGGGCGGGATCTCCGGCTCCCTTCCCGGGGGTTCGTCCAGGGGAGCGGCATCCCGGGAACCTGTGTCCAGGGGTTTCTCCACCGGTGCTGGCGGTGGCTCGGCCTTCACCGGGGCAATGCCTGTATGGGGCCGTATCTCGACTATGCCCCCCTCCCGCTCCAGGGCTTCCTTGATCTTCTCCGCGGTCTTTCTGGGAATGCCGGTCTTCAGGGCAAGGGGAATGCTGGCCAGGAAGTGTATAACCTCCTCGGTGGATAGCCTGCTCATCTTCTGAAGGGCCACCCTGAGCATTCCCCGGCTTCCGGGCCTGTAACCCATGAGAACCGCCGTCCAGGAGTCGATCTCCCGTTCAACGGATATCTCCACGGAATCGTCTTCAGGGAGTGAAGCCTTCAGCTGGTCGGCCTTCTCCATCGTGAGCCCCTCAACCAGCTGGAGGCCGTCGGTGGATGCCAGCGACCTGCGGACCATATCGATGGTCTCTCCGGTCCTGGCGCAGAGAAGGGCGAGCATGCGTCCGGAGGGTTCTTCTCCTCGAAGGACTATCTTGAAGGCCAAGGAATACCTCCGGTCAGGGTCAGTCGGTCTGGCTTCTGGTGAGGAAGAGCCTGTCTCCGGTCTCTATGAGATTGGGGGTCCTGCTGCTGACTATCATCGCCGCGCAGGACCTGTCCTCAACTGTAAGCACCACCAGGTCCGCTATTGGCAGTTCGGCGGTGGCTACCCATTCCTGGTCGGTGTCAC
>CAYLXG010000054.1:13323-15128 GCA_964387445.1 uncultured bacterium | reverse complement strand
TCGCCACTTGGAAGGTCCAGCCATAGGGTGTCCACAAGCACCCCGGAGGAGTCGGAGGTGAGTTCCAGGTCGCCGGATGAGATCAGACGGAGTTTCCCGCCCCTTGTGAGGGCTATCCCGCCCAGTGCAAAATCCATTGATGAAGAGCCGTAGGAGAAGATCCCGGACAGCTCGAGCGCCAGGTCACCGGGAGCGCCGATGAAAAGGGAGTCAAGACTGACGATGCCTGGAACGGCGTCGAGATCCGCCCGTGCGGAGTATCGGTTCTCCCCCAGAAGGATGGAGTTCACGCTCAGTGCCCCTCTGCCGCTTATACCGCCGTTCTGCTCCACCGAGCCGTTGAAGGCCAGGGTGTCGGCCAGCACGGCGCCGTAGAATGCTTCCGCAACCAGGAGTGAGCACTCCGCCTGGAAGCCGGTGTTCCCCCGGGCGAAGTCCCCGGAGAGGCTCAGACCGGCAGCTCCTGCGCTGTCAGCCCAGCAGGAGTCCAGGGCAAGCCTTCCGGACACCGTGTACAGTCCCGGTGTCCCGGGATCCAGTCCCCCGAAGTCGAAGCTTGCCGCAAGCCCGCTGAGTCCCAGAGAGGACCTGGCGACGCCTTCTGCATTGAGATCCCCTGCTGCCCTTATGCCCCCCTCACCCAGTGAGAAACCTCCGCTGAACTTCACCCCGGAAGCGGTGAGGCTGTCGAACAGGTAGCTGCCCAGCTCAAGCACTCCGTAAACGGTGAAGGAGGACATGTTGCCGCTTCCGCTGATGTCCGCGGAGAGTCCCCTGGCGCCGTCGAGGGGTGATACCCTGCCCGGGGTGAATATTCCGCAGTCCGCGATGAAACCGCTGACATCAGCGCTCCAGGCAACAGGTGAATAGTTCCTCCCAAGGGAAAGCGAGAAGTCCGAGGAGATGTTCCCTCCATCCGTGGAGAGGTCAACTGCTCCCTGTATCCCCGCAGTATTACCGGAGCATGAAAGACTGAGGAACGGAACTGAATACTCCAGAACCCTGGTGCTGGTGAAGACTCCGTTCATCTCCATCCATGAGAGACTTCCACCTTGACCCGAGGCGTTCAGGTTCACCGAACCTGTGATGTCTGACCCGGGGAGTTCAGGGAAGTACGAAGAAACATCGGTTCCCCGGAGTTCAACAAGTACCCTTCCGCTCCAGGCAAGATCCGAGAAGGTCAGATCCCCTGAGACAACGGCTGAGACGCCGCCGGTCCTGGCCGAAAAGCCCACAACTGAACAGCGGTCCCTGTCGGCCTCTACTGAATCCACGGAGAACCCGACCATCAGCCCGTCATAGTTTACAAAACCCTCAGGGACCGAAAGCGTGATCAGAGGACGAGGTATCGAACCGGTGATGCCTCCGGAACAGTTCAGCGAGGCGAAGGGCAGATCGGGGGAAAATGCCGTGGAAAGCACTCCGGAGAATGAGAAGTCTACTGTGCTGTCGCTGTGGAGCACACCGGCTACGTTCAGTGAGCCCGGGGGCGCGGTTACCGTGAAATCCTCCAGGGCAGCCATCGTGGAATCCACCCTGAGGATGCCCGTACCCTCCACTGCACCAAGGCCGGGGAGCATGGAGCCAGCTTCGTCGACACTTATGGCAACGGACTCGATGTCGGGAATGCTTCCCCGGAGACGCATCGAGTCAACCAGAACGAGTCCGGTGCCGTCCTCAACCCTGCCGTAGTCAAGGGTAATGCTCCCTGTCCTGGTGACCATTCCCGCCATGGTCCCTGTGAAGATCGGTGCCAGTGACGTGTCAGGGGGCTCTGTGGAAGGTTCTGGGGTAATTATCACCAG
>CAYLXG010000054.1:9938-13223 GCA_964387445.1 uncultured bacterium | reverse complement strand
TTTCTAGAAGGCCTGCCCGATGGCAAAGTACACCTTTCCCCTCTTCAGCGAGTTCGACCAGGTGGGCGCGAAACCGTAATCCAGCCTGATGGGTCCTATGGGCGTGTCGTACCTGATCCCGATGCCCGTGCCGAAACCGGCGGTGCCGGAGGATATCTGCTGCACCTCTGTCCATATGCCTCCCCCGTCGGCGAAGAGAACTGCCCCCAGATTTCCCCAGAGCCGCAGCCTGGCCTCTATGTTCCCCAGGGCCATTACATTGCCTCCCAAAGGATTGCCTTCGTCATCCTCCGGCCCCAGCGTCTGGAATTCGTATCCCCTTACAGTGGTTCCCCCGCCGAGATAAAGCCTGTCGTTGGGGGGTATCGCAGTATTCCCTGAATAGCCTAGGGCGACACTTCCCGCGGCCCTTCCGGCCAGAACGAGCCTGCGGTTCACCGGGAAGAAGAGCCTGTATTCCCCGTCAACCGTGTAGAAGTCTATGCTTCCACCGGCAAGTTCCCCGGAGACGCTCCCAGCGATCTTGAACCATGATCCGCCGGCGGGGTTCAGCAGGGGAGCTCTGGTGTCCCGGGTGAAGCCGCTGCTTATCCTTGCGGAGGTTACCCAGTCCTGTATCACCTCCGAGGAATCCGCCTGTGTGGAACGAAACCTGAGCCGCTCTACCCTGTAGCCGCAGTTGTAACGCCAGACATCGGCGAACCTCCTGGTGAAACCCACCTCGCCGCCGTAGCTGCGTTCTTCCTGATAGTCCCGCTGCAGGTAATAGTAGTCGAGCTTGATCTGGGAATGCCACCGGGTGGAGAGGAACCATGGCTCCTCGTAGACAGCCTGGGGTTCGAACTCGTTGCCTGAGTTGTCGCCGGATATGTACCTTGTGTACATGCCGCCGATCTGGAGTTTCTGGTTGTTTCCCATGATGTTGGGCTGTGTCCAGAAGGCCGATCCGAAAACCGCCTCCGGGGAGATGTAGCCGCTGGCCAGGTCCACCACCACGTAGTCCTGTTCCGTTACCGATACCACGGCCTGTATGGTGTCCCTGCCCTCCTGCAGCCCGGGATAGTCTATCTGGACGCCGCTGAAAAGGCCCAGTGCGTAAAGGGAGGTGAGACCTTCCCTCATTTCGTCGAGGTTCATGGGTTCGCCCACCGTGAGATCGAACTCCCTGGTTATCACTTCGTCACGAACCTTCTGATTCCCCTGGACGGTGATGCCGCCGAAGTAGCAGACCCCCCCCCTGTCAAGGGTTATGGCTATACCACGGTTATGGTTCGAGGTATCCGGCGGGAAGTCCTCAAGTTCCACCTCAGCGGCGGCTCTGAGGAACCCCATGGAGGAATACCTTCCCAGGACTGCCCTTCTGAAGTAGGCGGTGTCCGCGGGGCTGACAGGCTCCCCGTAGTCTGCAGGGAAGAGGTTCTCCACCTCCCCCTGGGAGAGCAGGCTGTCCCCGGTGACGGTAATGGCTCCCCGTGTGGTCCTGGGGCCTGGCTCCACCCCTATTGCCACTTCATAGGACTCGGAACCCCATCTGGGCCAGTTGACGGTCACGGAACAGTCCAGATAGCCAATGGACATCATGTTGGCCAATACCGCATCCCTGACCTGAATGGCGGAGACCATGAAGATCGATACACCTTCGTGGAGACCGCTCCCCCTCAGAAGGGCGCCTTCCGAAGCCGGAAGATTGCCCGTGAAGGTGATACGGTCTATAGTAGGTTCCGACAGCGCCAGGGCTGTACCCGCCTGCAGAAAGACTGCCGCGGCGGCCAGTAAAAGCAGAGTAGGTCTATGCATAGTCACAGGAAACCTAACACACAAAACGGCGGGGAGCCCATAGTCCCGGGGGCGCCGGTGGTGCTTCTGGTTGGGGGGACCGACCCCAGCGGGGGAGCGGGTCTCGCCGCCGACCTGAAGAGCGCCGCGGCCCTGGGAACCCACGGATGCATCGCAGTTACGGCCATAACGGTTCAGAACAGCGGCGGGGTCAGGGGCTGGACCCCTGTAGACCCGGCTGAGATCGCCGCCCAGATGGAGGCCACCTGTGACGACGGCCTGCCTGCTGCTGTGAAAACAGGAATGCTGGGAAGCAGGGAAGCGGTGCTGGCGGTTGCCAGGGTGCTGGAAGAGAGGCTTTCCGAAGTGCCCCTGGTGGTGGATCCTGTGATGGTGGCCGGTTCAGGCGACGGCCTGGCCGAAGACAGCCTGGAGGATACCATCAGGGAGTTACTCATTCCTTCCGCAGCCCTGGTCACCCCTAACCTGGACGAAGCCGAGGCACTCACCGGCATGTCCGTACGCAGCCGGCCCCAGATGGAAAAGGCCGCCCTGGCAATACTGGACATGGGCGCCGGAGGGGTCCTTCTCAAGGGGGGGCACCTTTCCGGACGCCCCTGGGACGTGCTTGTGACAGGCGCAGGCCTGAGATGGTTCCCCGGGGAGAGGATAATACCCGGAAAGGTCCATGGGACCGGATGCACCCTTGCTTCATCATGCGCCTCCCTCCTGGCCTGGGGCTACTCCATCGAGGACTCGGTGGTGCTGGCGCTGCAGTATCTCCGAGGGGCCATCGCCTCCAGTTTCTCCAGAAAGCTGGGAATACTCCCGGGGCATTTCCCCCTCAGGGGTCCTGAATCCCCTGTGAAGAACGGCACCAGCTTCTACAGGACACCCAGGTTCTGTCCCTCGTGCGGCGGAACCCTGGCGGCATCGAAGCCCCATCCCTCCTGTTCCAGATGCGGTCTGGTGTTCTACAGGAATCCCCTGCCCGCGGTTATCCTGGTGCTGCGGAAAGGGGACAGCCTTCTTGTGGCCAGAAGGGCCCTTCCTCCCGCTGTGGGGGAGCATTGCCTTCCAGGGGGCTTCATCGACCTTGGCGAGGCTCCCGGGGAAGCAGCCGCCCGGGAACTCATGGAGGAAACAGGTCTGAAGGCGAAGGAGCTGAGGCTTCTGGGGGCTGAAAGGGATGCCACCGACTACGGCAGCGTGGTACTTTACATTTATGAGGTTGAATCATGGGAGGGGGACCCTATCCCCTCCGACGACGTTTCCGAACTAAGATGGATGGATGTCCGTGAGATCCCGCCGCTTGCCTTCAGGGCCCATGACAGGGTGGTGGCACAGATCAGAAAGGGAGTTATGTGATGGCACTGGTAAAATGCGCCAGATGCAAAGGTACGGGAATAGACGGTCCAGGGGATTCCCCCTGCGACATCTGCGGCGGCGACGGCAGGGTTGAGGTTCCGGATCCCGCCACACCCTGCGTAAGGTGCGGCGGGACAGGCC
>CAYLXG010000054.1:0-9928 GCA_964387445.1 uncultured bacterium | reverse complement strand
GCAAGGCAGGCATGGCCGGGGCCCCGCGCCCCATGCGGGGGCACGGGCTGGTCGAGGTAGGGAACTACTTCGCCAGTTCGTCCAGGGTCTTCTTCAGTGCATCGGCGTCATGGGTGCCGAATACCCTGACATCCCGGTTCCTCTTGAGGAGCCCCTGGAGCACCTGACCGGGACCGACCTCCACGAATGTGTCGAACCCGTTCTCGATCATCAGGCTCATGGAATCGGCCCAGAGAACCGGTGAAGTAACCTGCCTTATTAGAAGCTTCCTGCTCTCCTCGACCCCTGTTATGTAGTTGGCGGTTACATTGGCCACCACCGGTATGCCGGGGTCGAAGAAGGCCGCTTCCCTCACCGGGCGTTCCAGCCCCCTTGCGGCATCCTCCATCAGCGGGCTGTGCCATGCGCCGGAAACCTGCAGGGGAACAACCCTCTTCGCTCCGGCCTTGCTGCAGAGTTCGGCGGCGTACTCAAGCGGAACCCTGGCTCCGCTGATGACCACCTGGCCACGGGAGTTCATGTTGGCGACCCCGACTGGACCCTTTGCCTTGGCCTTGTTCACCAGTTCAGTGACCTTCTCAAGGTCCATCCCCAGCACCGCCTGCATTCCACCGGGGTACATGTCCGCGCATTTCTGCATCAGCTCGCCCCTTATCCTGGTGAGCCTTACCGCGGTCTCAGGCATAAGGATCCCCGACGCCACCAGGGCTGAGTACTCTCCGAGACTGTGACCGGCGGTTCCCTCGGGGTTGATGCCCGCCACCTGAAGTATCCTCATTGTGGCAATGCTGACCATGGTGATGGCAGGCTGTGCGTAGTTGGTCTTCGTGAGCTTCTCCGCCGGACCCTCGGCTATGGTCTTCATCAGGTCATAGATGCCGCTGAACTCGTAGTGCCTTTCAAGGAACTCCGAAGCTTCGGGATATTCCATGAGATGCTGGTGCATCCCCACGGCCTGTGATGCCTGTCCCGGGAACAGAAAGGCAATTCGTCCCATTAATTCTCCTCCTGTGAATCTGAATCGGCTCTGTTTATTTCAATTACCAGGTCCATGTTCCTTCTCCAGCCGGGATCTGCCTGCCAGGCCGCATCGGCCAGTTCCAGGGATTCCCGGTAACGGCCCTCATTATACAAGAGTTCCGCTCCGGTGGATAGAGCGGCGGAGTACCACCGTCTTTCAAGGGCGGTCCCCAGCCCGCTGCTCCTGAGGATCTCCGCCGCCTCGGGGAGCCTCATGCTCCAGTAGAGGATCTGCGCCTGATGGAGGTGACTCGCTTCCCCATCCAGATCCAGGGACAGCAGGAGAGACATGTTCCCTCCTATTGTCAGCTGGGGATCCCCGGTGGACTTCCTTATCAGGAACTGGCAGTAGGCCAGGTCGTCGGTGTTTGACCTGACTGGTGAATCCGCCACCTGGCGAAGCTCTTCTTCGCTGAGAACGGGGTAGAGCCAGTTCTCATCCTCCAGAGTGTATCCCGTTCCCTGAAGCTGCAGCGCCGCCGATGAGTCCCTGAAGATCGCTTCCAGGTCAAGGCTAAGGGGGGCCGGGGAACCCACGAGTATCGCGTGCCTTCCCCCGGCTGCATGCACCGCCGCGTGGGGAAAGCCCCGGCTCCATGTGGCCAGTATCCTCTGGAACTCCTCCACGGGCAGACGGTGGAGCGGGACCCATTGGGCCGCCACTCCATTCGGTGAGAGTCTGGAAAGGACGATGGAATAGAACTCTTCCGTGTAGAGCAGCCAGCTTTCACTGGAACCCGGGTGGGTGGCATCGCAGATGATGAGATCGAAGTCCCTGTCGGTCCCCAGAAGGTAGTTCCTGCCGTCATCACCCACCAGACCGAATCGGGGGTCGAGGTCGGGTCTGCGGTTCTGCTCCTGGAACCAGACCGCCGCATCGGCCACTTCCGGGCATATCTCCGCGCATACCAGGGTGTCCACAGGATGGGTGAGGATCGCTCCGCTTGTAATTCCGCCCCCCATTGCCACCGCCATTACACTGCTGGCTTCAGGGTTGTAACCCCAGGGCAGATGTCCCAGAAGGTAGAATGCCTCCAGGGATGCCTGGTCCACGGGCACCTCTTCCACACCATTTATCCTCAGGCTCCTGTGCCTGTCCCATTCCCTGCCGAAAACAGAGACCGTGGCGGTCCTGCCCTCCTGGAAGAAAAGGGTCTCCATGGACTCGGGAGGAAGGGATCCGGGTTTTGCCGCGGTGAGGATCAGAACCGCCGAGACCGCCGCCCCAGCCGGAGCCGCGAACGCAAGGGAAAGCTTTCCTGCGCGGAGGAACGCCCACAGCCCAAGAGCCGCGTTCAGGCAGGCCAGGACCAGGACAGAGGGTGTAACGCCAAGGAACCTGAACAGTATCTGGGAAGCCAGGATGGGACCCGCCGCCGCCCCGAGGCAGTTGGCGAGGCTCAGCATGCCCACGTCCTGCCCAAGCCTGTCCTCCCTGGCGGCGGCCTTGACCATCAGGGGAAAGGTGGCCCCCATCAGCATGGTGGAGGGCATCATGTAGAAGAACGCAGCCAGTATGTCGCCGGTCATTCCCCCTGCCCATCCGGGGAATGGGGAAAGGGCGCCGGAGAGGGATGAAAAGCTTCTCAGAAGGGTCAGAGGGATAACGCTAGCTATGCCCAGGGCAACCTCCGCCATTCCGAATGCCGCAAGGGGGTTCCCCGTGGAGGCAGCGACGCGCCTGCCGGCAATGCTTCCGGCGCCAATGCCCAGAAGGACCATTATCCCCATCGTGGCAAAGGCGTATGTGCTGTTTCCCAGTACGAAGGTAAGCTGCCTTGCCCAGACCATCTCCCAGCTCAGGGCCAGGACTCCCCCGGCAAAGTAAATCCATAGATAGAAACCCCGGGGCCGTTTCCTCTCGCCCCTGGCTGGAAGCTGCATCGGTGAAGCGCCTGGTCTGACCGCGATCAGGGACAACAGTGTCAGGGCAGCCCCGACTGCAAGGGTAAGGGTGACGCCGATGGCCTCAAGGAGTACGAATCCTGAAAGGAATCCCCCGGCTGCGGAACCCAGGGAGTTGAGGCCGTAGAGACCCGCCGTCCTTGAGGCTCCTCCCCGCCCCTCGGCCAGTCTGGCCATCGCCGGTACGATGCCGCCGGCGAAAAAGGTGGCGGGAGCAACCATGAGAAGGGCAATGAGAAGACGGGCTGGAATCTCAAGCCCCGCCGAGTAAAGGGCAGGATAGACCGAAGCGGCAATTGGTGCGGCGGCCAGGGGAAGGAAAGAGAAAACGACCATTCCGCCTGCGGCGGCCCTGAGTACGGCTATGGGCCTGGGTGACCTCTCCGCCTTCCGGCCGAAGAAGCCGCCCCCCAGACCGAGGCCGGTCATGAAGGCGGTGAGCACCACCGCAGTGGCATCAAGGCTTCCTCCCGTTATCAGAAGGAGCTGACGGTTCCAGGCAACCTGGGCAAGGAGGACCCCGGTTCCGGAGAAAAGTGCGAAAAGGGAGAGGCTCATGTTATCCTTTCCTGGCTGCTAGAAGAGAATGCATTTCCCCGAAAGCAGGGAATTTTCTCCTTTGAGAACAGCGAAGTATAGCCCGGCGGGGTAGTCACCCCTGCTCACCTCCGCCTCCATCCTCCTCCCTGTTCCCGCTCCTTGCCAGAGTGTGGAAAGCCTTCTTCCGGCCATATCGTAAAGGGCCAGTTCGCCTTCCTCCTGATCACACAGGGAGAAGCTTATGTAAGTGGTTCCCCCGGATCTGGTAGCGGTGCCCAGGAATGTTCCCTGGCACTGACCCGGGGAATCCATGGTAAGGGTGATCAGGCTGGCGGTGAGCGGAGGCATGGAAGAGTAGTCCAGCTCCACGGAAGCGGTGCCGTCCGGCCGGAGCTCAAGGGGGAAGCGGTCCGGGGGATAGCCCTGGCAGTCGGCGAGGGTTATTCCCACGGGAACGTTCTCTATGGTTATTCCCGGCTGGAACGGCGAAATGGAGGTGGCCGCATTCACAGTAATGACTATGATGGAGTCCCCTGGTGCGTTGGTCAGGGCGATGAAGTTCAGAAGGGAGTCCGAGGGGCTGTGGTTGTAGGCCCTCTGGTCGTCCATGACAGTCCAGGAGCAGTCCACCAGTTTCGAGAGATAGTCAACGGAATTGGGCCCGTTGCCGGTGAGCCTCGAAACGGCTTCATTCACCCTTCCCACCATGTCCACGTTCAGCATGTCCCTGCTGGGACCCCAGTTCTGCAGAAGGAAAGGTGCCCTGGAAAATCCGTCATCCCCTCCGTTCCCTGACATCATCGCAAGGTCCATGGCGTAGAACACCAGCCCCCTGGCTCCCTCCACCACCGGAGCGGCGGCCATGTAGAGCAGCGTATCCGGAGAGGGGCAGTATGTGGGCAGTGCGAATCCCCTTCTTCCGTATGCCTGGATAACACCGAAGAGGACATTGTCCCTCTGGGTGGCCTCAACCCCCAGCTCCATGGCCGTGGCATGGGCATTGGGGTACCACTGGAAGCGGCAGTGGTCCATTATGTCGTCGTAGAGCTCGCAGTTGGGAGCGTAGAAGCCCTCTTCGGTTCCCGCCAGCACGCTCCTTATCGCGTCCCTGGTATGCATGGCCCTGACGCCGCAGAAGATGGTGTCACCATCGCAGTAGTTCACCGGAGAGACAGTAATGGTCCCCCCGGATATCCCGGTTTCCAGGGAATTCCCCAGAAGGACCTCTCCTGAGCCTGTGGTGAAGACGGGCTTGTCGCTGTATCTGTAGTCGTCCCTGAGGAAGTCGAACCCGGTGATGTCCCCGGTAACGCCCTCCACGGAGATCTGCGCATGCTCGCTCAGGGGGCCGCCGTTGTAGGTGGAGAATGCAACCACCATCTCCATTTCATCCTCATAGAGGCCTGCCAGATAGTCCCGGCCGGCGAAGAATGGAGGATAGTAGCCGTCGTCCCTGGAGGGAACTATCATGTCCGGCAGATCATCCCTGCCGAAGAGCTGGGGATACTGGGAGACCCCATAGGCTGGGAACAGCTGCCAGTAGTTCCTGCTCAGCTGATTCAGGGTGATGTAGTCGCCGTTCTCGGCATAGATCACGAAACCGTTCCGCGCCACCGGCTGGATGGTGCCGAATTCGTACCAGGTTCCCCAGAATGTTCCCCAGACAGCACCTGCAGCCTGGAAGTGCAGCCGTCTGGGCTCGTCGAAAGCCGGCTCCAGCGATGGTGTCACTTCCAGGCGTTCAGGCACGAACAGCATCACGAACAGATCGCCCGCGGGATCCTGGAGGCACGCCAGCACCGCAAGCCTTCCCCTGCCGATGATGCCGGCCACATCAGTGACGTCTGACCAGTAGTCGGTCTGCCCCACCTCCATGAACACCGGGGAGAGTTCCTGGGAACCGGGAAAATCAGGCAGCTGATGGATCCTGGGGCCTTCAGGCGTGGAGGTCATGACAACTGCATCGTGAACCGGCTCGCCGCTTCTCCAGAAAACCGCGCCGGAATTCACATAACCATCCAGTTCGTGAACCGCGTATCCAGCTCTGTAGTCCGAAGCTGCGAATCCGTCTGGAAGGAAACCAAGGGGCAGGGAGCAGACCGTTTCCAGATGGAGGTCCTCCCCGTCCCAGGCGAGGGCCTCCACCAGCACCGCCGCGGAGTCCCCCTGCGGGAAAACCCTTACGAGTTCATCCCTGCAGTTCATTGCCTCGATGTGAAGCGGATCGTCCTGAACCATGTCGGTGGCGAAGGTGAAGAGGGCTTCCGGAAGGTCGCTGTGGAGAAGGTCCGTTCTGCGGAAGTTGTTCTTCGCCGGGTACATGCCCATGCCGAACATGTCCGTGTGCCTTGCTATCCTGTTCAGTACGCAGGTGGTGTCGGAGTAGTACTCAATGCTGCCGGATGGTCCCGATGTTCCGAATTTCGAGTGATATGAGAGAACGGAGAGGCCCAGCTGCTCCCTGGAGGCTTCTGTCCATTCCTCTATGTAGTCCATCCAGTCCTGCTCCTGGCCGGGATTCTCCAGATACTTCACATCCGGCTCGTCGAAGGCGAACATCCCCGTCACATCCCCTGGATAGTCGCCTGCGGTCATTGGAAGGTAGAGCTTCAGGTAGTCGAATACCGCCTGGTTGGCGCTGTCGCAGTCCAGGGCGGTTCCTATGCCCCCGGGCATCACATGGATGCCCGCTTCCCTGATGTATCCCGCCAGGGGAAAGAACTTGTCGCCGTAGGTGCCGGGCATCTCCGGGAACCATCGGTCGCCGAGTTCGGATCTCACTATGAAGGTGTTCACTCCGCTCTGGGCCGCCTCGTCGATCATGGCGTACACCGGATTGAGGTGGCCGTGGCCGTAGAGCCTGTGCCAGTCGGAAAGAAGGGTGTTCGCCGTTCTCAGGTCCCATATCACAGGGAAATAGGTGCGTTCCTGGGTGGAGCCCCATGGAACGTAGCTGTAGTCGTGGCCGTGAACCGAGTACCGGTTCGCACCGAAAGCCAGACCGCACAGAACGAAGACGAGACCCGGGGCGATCCTTCTCAATCGGTCACTCTCCGAGTCTGGGAGGGTTTCCCAGGAGCACCATCAGAGAGGCTTCCGTCTTCAGAGCGGCTACCCTGGCAGCTGCAAGGTTGGCTTCTGCGGAAGCAAGGTCCGACTGGGCGTTCAGCAGGTCCAGAAGGGAAATGGCCCCCATATCGTAGGACATTGAGGAAAGCCTGTACTGCTCCTGGGCCCTCTCAAGGGCAAGCATGGAGTCATGATAGTACCGCACATCCAGTTCCAGGGTCGTCCTAAGGGTTCGCTCACTGGATGCGAGCTGGTTCTCCAAAGATTCCAGCGAAGCGTGGGAAGACAGCTCGGCGGCCCTGGAAGACTTGATCTGGGACTCCCTGAGGAACCCGTCGAAAACCGTCCAGGAAAGGGACAGACCCACATTGTAGCCGTGGCTGTCGAACATCCTGTCGATGTCGTCAAGGGTGTCGTCGCTCCAGTTCCATCCGGCGGATGCCCTGAGTGTGGGCCAGTATGACCTCCCTGCGGCGTCAGCCCGTATCCCCGAAGCCTCCAGCCTGAGCCCGGCGGCTCTCAGGGACTGGTTCTGTGTATGATCGCCGGGGATCAGCGCTGCGGACTCCATGGGCAGCGGTTCCAGCACGGCATTAGTGTCCACCAGCATCACGGGTCCGGACAGGTCGGCCCCGGCGGCGATGTAGAGATTACCGTATGCGGTCTGAAGGGCCTGCTCCCGCCTTCCCGCCAGGAGCCTGTCCTCGCTCTCCTGAACCTGTACCTGAAGAAGCTCCAGTGTGGTCACCGCTCCCATGTCGTAGAGCGCCTGGGTTCGCCTCAGCTGCCCCCGGGACCTTTCCAGGGAGTTATCGGCGGCTTGCCTGAGCTTGATGGCCTCGATCACGTCGTAGTAGGCGTAGACCACATCCAGTGTTACCTCAAGCACTGTTCTCTCGTGGTCCGCCTCGGCGGCTTCGAGCTCCAGCGTTGACGCATTCCTGTAAAGCCAGTTCTGCCCGCCGCTCCTGAGTATCTCCTGGGAAAGGGAGAGTCCGGCGGACCAGGAATCGGCCTCGCTGCGCACGCTTCCCTGGTCGGGGAGAGGGGAGTTGGACCAGGCCCTGGCAACCCCCGCCGATGCGGTGAGGCTCGGATACAGGAAAGCCTGGTCGCCGGTCAGGGAAGCCCTGGCGGAGATCAAAGAGGCCTCCGATGACCTTATGTCCGGGGAGTTGGAAAGGGCGACGGAGACCCATTCCGAAAGGTCCATTGTTCTGGGCGTATCGCTTATTGTGTCCATGTCGGAGAATAAACATATCAGCATGAGACCAAAAATCATGATGCTCCCTCCACTCCGGGTTCCGCTATGAAAACGGGCAGTGTAACAAGAAGTATCCCGAAAAGATAAACCGCCCAGGCCATCCTCTGGCCGGTGGAACGGTCGGTATTCCATACGACTGAAAGGCCCCTTCCCCACAGATAGACCGTGGTCAGGGACGCAAGGTCCAGCCTTGCTGAAAAGAGGAACAGGAAGACCCCCATCCTTGTGGCGGATACGCCTTCGAAAAGCTCCGCCGGACTCCAGGTGAACCCCGGAGGAAGTGACAAAATGTAGGAGATGAATGTAAGCGCACCCACAAGGATCATGAAGGCGCCCATGGAGAGGAACCAGCTGGAAACGGCAGGCCAGAGAGGCTTCCTGTCACCGAGGGCGTACATCAGAGCGTAGACCGCCAGTCCGCCTGCTCCAGCCAGTATTCCCCTTTCCAGAAGTATCAGGAACGGGATCTGTCCGTCCCCGGGACCCATCCCCCCCAGGAAGAGGAAAGGCAGGAAGCCTATTGCCGTTATCACGAATGCGGCTCCAGCAATTGCGGCGCCCTGACCTCCTGCGGCCAGGGTGCGGTATGCGTCCCCGGGCCGGAGGAACTGATTCAGGACAGCCGCGGCATCGGACACCTTGATCATCTTTTCTCCATTGCTTTCCTGTACACCTGGTCGTACTCCTCCACGCTGTTCTTCCATGAGAAGTCCCCGGCCATGCACCTTCTTCTGTACCAGGACCATCTCCTGGAGTTCCCCCAGGCTTCGGCCATCCTTGAGAGGGCCCGGCGAAAACCCTCCGCTTCCCCTGAAAAGCTGAATCCCTGCCCCGGGGACACCGTATCAGCCAGACCGCCAACCTCCCTTACAAGGGGAACGGAGCCGTACCTCATGGCCATCATCTGACCGAGACCGCAGGGTTCGAACCTTGAAGGCATCAGAAAACCGTCGGAACCGGCGAATATCCGTCTTGCCATGTGATCATCGAAGGCTATGCGCACCGAGACCGATCCGGGGTTGTCCTCCGCCGCCTCCTTCAGGGCGGCTTCAGCCCAGGGTTCACCAGTTCCCAGTACCACGAGCCGTATCCCCAGGTCCTGCATATGACCCAGGGAATCCAGTATCATGTCGATCCCCTTCTGGGCGGTGAGCCGGCTCACCATTCCCAGGATCAGCCCCCTTCCCGGAGGGAAACCCGCTTCCGTTTCAAGGGACCGTCTGCAGACCTTCCTGCCGCCCATGTTCCCGGGGCTGAAACGGGCCGGGATCTTCCCGTCGGTGGCCGGATCCCAGAGTTTTGTGTCGATGCCGTTTATTATGCCGGTGAGCTTGCCTGAACTCTCGGCAAGAAGCCCTTCGAGACCGCAGCCGAATCCGGGGGTGAGGATCTCCCGGGCATATCCAGGGCTCACCGTTGTGACGGCGTCGGAAAAAACGATCCCCCCCTTAAGGCAGTTCCAGTCCCCCCAGAATTCCAGTCCATCCATGGTGTAAAGGGTGTCGGGAAGCCCAGCGGCTTCCCAGGAGTCCCGGCCGAACCTCCCCTGGAAGTGGAGGTTGTGGATGGTGAGTACCGTGGGGATGTCGCCGTCTCGAAGGTATACCGGGGTCAGGGCAGTCTGCCAGTCGTGGCAGTGAACGATGTCCGGTGAGTGAATGGGCGAAGCGGCGACGGCGGCCAGTGCCCTGGAGAAGAAGGCGAAGCGCAGGGGATTGTCCGGCCAGGTCTCTCCGGAACCGGCTCCGTAGATGCCCTTCCTCATGAAGAACTCGTCCTTGGCCACAAGAATGGTTCGCAGCCCGTTAACCGTGGTGGAACCCACCCCGAACTCCTCGCCGAGAAAGGTGAACATGGAACCGTGCCACTGGATGCTGCGGCACTTTCCCGCCACATCCTGATAATAGGGGATGACCACGGCGGCGCTGGCCTTCCCATATCTCTCCTGTGCGCCGGGAAGGGCGGAAGCCACCGATGCAAGTCCCCCTGTGCTTGCCAGGGGGTAAAGCTCCGAAGAACCGTGCAGGACCCTCATTTCCCCTCTCCCCTCACCTTCACCAGAAGGACTGCCCCTCGCGATTTGCATAATGTTAAAGGATTTGGAATAGGCTTATCAACAGTAAAAGCTAT
>CAYLXG010000053.1:0-15131 GCA_964387445.1 uncultured bacterium | reverse complement strand
GGAATGATGGCCAACGTCTACATCTGCAAGAACTTCTTCAGGGACATCACGAAGCGTCTCGATGGCATCCATGACTACAAGGTATGGGAAGGGGTGGAAGAGATGCCGGTAGAGGCCATGTTGCGTGAGGCGCCGGGAATCCAGGGAATCATGACCGTTGCCAATCGCATCAATGCCGAGGTCTTCGACGCTATGCCTGACCTGAAATGCATCAGCAACATGGGCGACGGCTGCGACCATATTGACCTTGCCGAGGCTACACGACGTGGCAACCCGGTCGGTCATACGCCATACGTGCTCACGGAGACCACCGCCTCGGAAGCCGCTTCCAGCCTGCATGGGGCGAAAACGGTTCTTGATATGGTCTCCGCCGCCGCCACCTCCACCATGACAGGGGTGGGTCCCTCTTCAATGCTCTGGCCGTTCCCGCAGGATACCGCGCCGAGGACCGCAAGCATTCCCGCCAGTGCAATGCCCCTACCCACGGGGAACCTCCTCCCGGCCTTCGAAGAATCCCCTGACCAGCTTCTCTATAACCGTCTCCACCAGCTCGACGGTACCTGGATCGTTCAGGTCCATGTCCAGAACCGGGTTCTTGATGCTTTCCCTGAGGGTAAGGTAGTGAATGCCGCTGAGCAGCAGTATCACCGCCGCTACCGTCTCCCTGTCCGGCTTGATCCCCCTCTCCTCCAGGGATCTCAGCTCGTCCTTCTCCATCGCCCTGCTGAAGGCCACGGTGAGGGGGTTCTTGTCGGTGAGTTCCCAGCGGGCAAGCTCCTGGGCAAGTGAGTTCTTCCTGAAGGCCCTGCCGCTCTTCAGAAGCAGCCTGGTGACCAGTGCGGACATGGGAGTTTCAGGGGGGAATTCGTCGAGAACGTCCACCACTCTGGGGCAGAGTTCCCGTCTGTCCCTGAAGGCGGCCAGAAGCCCTTCCAGGGAGCCGAAATATCTGTAAATGAGCACTTTGTCAACGCCGGCCTCCCTGGCCAGGGCGTTAACCCCAACGCCTGTGAACCCCTCCCTGGTGAGTATCCGCTCAAGCGCGTCTATGATGGCTTCCCTGGTTCTCTCCGAATCCCTTGAACGAACTGTCATCTCACTGCCTTCCCGTAAGTCACCACCTGGTGTCACCGAACGGTGATATATATCCGACGCCGGGTCCTTCGTCAATTTTCATTGCGCGGGGAAGGTTCTTTCGCAATGATAAGGGTTACCGACGCAACGAAAGGTGCTCATCCTTGAACGAAAGCCTTGCGAACCTTCTCAGGACCGCATTCGACTCCGCAGGTTCCCGTGTTGCCCAGACCATTCAGGTCTCCGAAGGGCTAAAACCCGGCGAACGGAGGGACGCGGCGGTACTCTTCCTTGACCTCGCCGGGTTCACAAAGCTCTCAGGCAGCCTCGACCACGAAACGGTCCACGAACTTGCCCGGAGCATAATGAACGAACTGGTGCTCACCGCACAGGATCATCGGGGCTACGTAGACAAGATCGAGGGGGACAGGATCATGGTCCTCTTCGGTGCCGTTTCCTCCGGTGAGAACGACAGCAGAACCGCCGTGCTCTGCGGTTTCAGGATGCTGGAGGTGCTCCGTGTTGCCAGGGAGGTGCTCAGCTATTCGGGAATGGAACTCAGTGCCAGGATCGGAATAAGCAGCGGTCCCCTGACGATGGCCCCTGACGCCATAGGGCACCTGACGGCGATGGGGAACACCGTGAACATCGCCTCCAGGATGGAGGAACTGGCTGAGCTGGATTCCATACTGGTTACCGACAGGGTCCACAGGATGTGCGGAGGCTGCGCCCTGTGGTCTCCCCCGCTGGAACTTTCGGTGAAGGGAATGGGCGAACCCGTGGTGGCCTGGAGGGCACTGAAGCCCCTCCGGTCCGCATGTGACCCCTGCGGCGACGACCCGTTCACCGGAAGGCGGAGTGAGTTCGGTCAGCTTTGCGGCGAAGCCGGCACCGGTAAGGCCAGGCTTGCCCTGGAGTTCGTTAAGGAACGGTGCCCGGACAGACTCCTTCTCAGGGGAAGATCAGTCGAGGAGGAACAGCCGGCCCACTGGCTCTGGTCCACGCTGGTGGCCTCCGCACTGGGCTTCCGGGTCAGGAGTTCCGTGGACGGCGACTCGTTCATGAACGCTGTTTCGCGGTTCTTCCCACCGGAAGAGATGGGTGATTCACTCCCCTTCCTGGGCAGGCTGATACCTGCTGAATGCGACGATTCAAGGTTCTCAAGCCTGGACGGCAGGGGGATCGCCCTGGAAACTGGAATGGCGATAAGGGACTTCATCGAAGCCCTGGGCAGAAGGAACGACCTCGTGATCTTCCTGGAGGACACCCACTGGATGGACCCGACCGATGCCGAGACCCTGGAGTTCGTTCTCAAGAACACCCGCACTCCGGGTCCTGTCCTTTTCATTCTCACCGGCAGGGATCCGGGACCCGGCTGTGCCGTGGCTCCCTTCAGGTCCGATTCCCCCTACTACATCCACAGGGCAGTCGAACTCGGCGATTTCTCCCAGGAGGAATCCAGGGAGATGGCCGCCGCTCAGGCTGAAAGGCTCACCGGCGAGGATCATCCCTTCAGCGATCACACTATAGAGTTCCTGCACAGGCAGTCCTCCGGGAACCCCTTCTTCCTCAGGGAACTGGTGACCCATATGGTGGAGACAGGCAACCTCGCCGAGAGCCAGGGAGTCTGGAGGATAAAGACCATTTCAGCCGCCGACTCCACCCCGGAAACCCTTACCGGTGTTCTTCAGAGCAGGCTGGACAATCTTCCTGACCAGATGAGGAGAACGGTCCTGCTCTGCGGGGTTCTGGGCATGGAGTTCCTCCACCGGACCTATACCGAGGTCTGCTCAAGGCTGGGGATCCCCCCGGCCTCGGATCCGGTGTTCCAGGGGCTTGTGGAAAAGGGAATGCTCATGCGGGCCGACTCGAATAAGGGGAAAATGCGCGGCTACAGGTTCAGGCACCCGCTTATACAGAAGACCGCATGCGAGAGCAACCTTTCACACAACCTGAAGCTTATACACAGAGCCGCCGCTGAATCCATCCAGGAGCTCTTTCATAATGACGAAGGGCGGATATCAGCCAGACTGGCCGCCCACTGGGAGGGAGCCGGCGAAACGGTCAAGGCGGCTGAATGGGGGCTTGCCGCCCAGAAGTACGCCTCGGAGAACTACCAGCACGCCACGGTCCTTTACTGGGGGGAGAAGCTGCTCCAGTGGCTGCCGGAGGAGCTGGAAGACCGACTGAAGGTCCTTGAAAGGAACTCTAAGGCCTATCTTTTCACAGGAAGGCGGGATGAGCAGCTGACCTCGCTCCGGGAAATGGAGCGGATCGCGGCTGACAGGAACCTTCCCTTCTGGACGGCAAAGGGTCAGAACGACCTCGGCTCCCACCTCCGCTCCACCGGGGACATTCCTGGTGCAAGGTCCCTTCTCGAGAAAGCCCTTGAACTGTGCAGGGCCAACGGTCTCGACGACCTTGAAAGCAGCACCCTGGGGAACCTGGGCGTTCTCGCGGCGGACACCGGCAGCGTGGAAGAAGCCCGGGAGTACTTCACAGCCGCGGGAAGGATCCATGCCAGGCTGGGAAACCGCCGCGCGGAGGCGAGCACCCTCGGGAACCTGGGAATAATCCTCAGGAACGCCAGGGATCACAGGGGTGCCGGCGAGAAGTTCCAGGGAGCCCTGGAGATATTCCGGGAGCTCGGAGACATAAGGAGCGAGGCGATCACACTGGGGAACCTGGGGAACATCCACCACGACCTCGGCGAACTGCACCAGGCCCTGGAACTGTACGAGAAGACCCTGGAAATGTTCACCAGGATCGGCGACAGAAGGTCGATGGGGGTGTTCCTGGGAAACCTGGGCATCCTGCAGGCGGACATGGGGAACAGGGAAAAGGCCGAAGAGTACTACCGCCGAGCGCTGGCCATCTCCAGGGAAACAGGCAACCTCCGCTCCAGGGGATGGACCCTTTCCAACATGGCTTCGATGAGACTGAAGGACGACAGTCCGAAGGAGGCTGCTGAACTCTACACGGAGGCCCTTGATCTGTTCAGGCAGGTGAAGGACAGGAGGATGGAGGCCATCACCCTTGCTGCCCTGGGCTACTCCTACTTCCTTGCCGGATCGGCTGAGGGATCATTGGGATCATTGAAGGAGGCCGCTGCCCTCGCCACGGAACTGAAACTCCCGAGAGGGGATTTCGAGAACACCCTCATTCCCCATCACGCCGGTCTCCAGGAGCAACTGCCCGGCATGATCACGCCAGGTCTTCCGGCCCACTGGGAGGGGCAGAACAGCTGATAGGGCTACCTTATCGCAAACTCACCGCTCAACCCGTAAAAACCCTGTTCGTCAAGCACCCTGACCTGGTATCCGGAACCTGAACCAGCCCGGGAGAGGCTGCCCCGGAAGACAAGGTAACCCGGGCCGCTTTCCACCCAGTCTGAAAGCTCCATGACTACCCGGCCGTTCCTGACCAGGTCGCACCTGACCGTCTCCCCTGGAACCGCGGCCCAGCTCACGGTGAACTCCTTCTCTGTGGATGGCTGCCAGACGTCGTCGGCTGCGGGACGACACACGAGGACCCACATCTCCCAGGGACCTGTGAGCTGCTGTTCTTCTGTGCATCCCGTGAAAAGGAAAAGCGCCGCAAGGAAACACAGCACCTTCATTAAGGCTGCTCCCAACACCCCTCACGTGTCAAAGAATATACGGGAGTATATGACAGATGGAAACGGCGTCAAGCGAACAGATGACCACGATTCTTCAGGAGGCCCTGTCCATTTCAGACGCGGGAGCCGTCTTCCTGCCAGGGGAGAAAAGGCCGGTTCTGGAGAAGAAGGCAAGGGGCTCACGTTTTCCTATCAATGAGGCACCCCAGGCAAGATGCACGAGAAGCGCCGGGAAAGGAGGCAGTTTTTTCATGCCCCTCTCCAGCAGGTCCATATCAATGGAAAGATAATGAGCCATGGTCACTCCTTCCTGAAATTCACAGAGCAGGCGGAGGCGCCTGACACCGGCAGTGAAGGCATTCCAGACCCTCTGGAACACCGCGCACCAACAACACCCTGATATTTCGGCCACCGCAGATGGCGGCCCCTCCGCCTGGTGCGGAAAACAGTGAGGACTGGGTCGTGCCGTTCAAACCCTCAAACACATTTTCAGTAGAGTCCATTTTTTCTCCTCACTGTTCATCCGACACGGGAATGATTATAGTGCTAAAAGATACATTGTCAAGATAGATGCCAATAGCCGTTGTCCCATATTAGGTTACGGCGTTGAAGCAATAAGCAGGAGGGTGTTTCATGGGTGTTCAGGGTGAGGATTATCCCCAGTCGTTCTACGGTCTGCTGGCTATATTGAGCATCGGGCCCCAGACAGGATATGACATAAGGCAGGAACTGGAGCGGCCGGAGGTCTTCTACTGGAAGGAGTCCTACGGGAACATCTATCCCATGCTGAGAAGACTGGAGAAGGACGGCCTGATCTCCAGGAAGGACTCCTATGTGAAGCGTAAGAAGCGGGTTGTCTACCAGCTGAATCCCAGGGGCACCGAAGCACTGAGGAACTGGCTGCTGCAGCCGGCTTCCCTGAGCAGGTTCCGGGTGGAGATACTCATGAAGCTGCGGTTCGGAGAGCTTGCGGGGATACCCAACATGATCGAACAGGTAAGGAGCTACAGGGAAACGGCCCTCAGGGAACTGGGGGAGGCCAGGGACTTCGCTGAGTCCATGCAAAAGGGTGAAAGAACCCTGTCAGCGGACCTGCAGATCATAGCAGCCGATTACCTGTGCAAGCTGAAGGAATCCAATGTGAAGTGGTGCGATAAAACCCTGGAGACGCTTTCCGAGTGGATGAACCGGGAATCTCTCCCCCACGATGATGTCCCCGGCGCCACCCCTGAAGGGTCGATGTTTCAGGTTCCCAGGGACCGGCCGCCGCTGATTGAGTAGGTCATGTGGCTGGCTTCACCATTGGAACGAACCTGACCGGCAGATCCCTTCTGACAGTCACACCTTCGGGTTCCCTCTCCACCACCACCAGCTGCTGAAAAAACTCACCCACCGGAAGCACCATCCTCCCTCCAGGCGCAAGCTGCTCCACAAGTTCACGGGGAACCGCCGGCGGGGCGCACGCGATCACTATCCCCTGGAACGGGGCTTCCCCGGGCCATCCCAGGTATCCGTCCCCGATCTTCAGCCTGATGCCGGGATGAAGGTTCCGCCGGGCGTGTGCATGGAGCTCCGGCACAGACTCAATTGAGAACACTTCCATTCCCATTTCCCGGAGCACCGCCGCCTGGTAGCCTGAGCCGGTCCCTATGTCAAGGACCCTGTCCCCCCTGCTGAGCATCAGCTTCTGAAGCATGTAGGCAACGATGTAGGGCTGGCTTATGGTCTGGCCGAAGCCAATCTCCATGGGGTGGTCGCCGTAGGGGTCGCCGGTGCCGCATGCCCCGGTGGGCAGGAACCTGTGCCTCTCCACCCTGCCCATCGCGGCAAGGACAAGTTCATCGGTGATCCCCCGCCGGACCAGCAGTTCAACCATTCGCCTCCGGCGTTCTTCGCTGGTATCAGATGTCAATTCTCCACCTCCTTTCCAATACTAAGAAACTGCACCCGGAGGGGCCACAGGCGTTTTTTTTAAAAAATTGCGGTATATTGCCTGGAAGAGGAAGAGCCAGCTGAAGGAGTTTCATGAGTGAGTTCGAAAGGGCTGCGGCGGAGGTTCTCGGAACCCTCCAGTCAGCGTTGAGGGCCACGGTGTCCAGGTTCGGGGATCCCGGTGTCATAAGGCCAGTGGACCTCAGGGACATCCTTGGTGTGGACATGAACCTTGCCTGGAAGATAAGCCGGCTGGTGAACACCACCGACCTTTTCAGCATTGGAAGGTACCTCCCGGGAAAGAAGGCCCTTGGGGTTTTCCGGGGGCTCTGCGCGGATGCGGGGGTACCCGCCGCCGAAACCGAGGCCCTGGCCGAAGCCACCGAGGCCCTCAACCGGCTGGTAAGGTCCTACGCCGGCAGCAGAAAGGAACTGGAGGTCATGCTCGCCGGGCTTTCCACTCAGGAGAGGCCCGGGAACGACACACTCCACCGCAGGAAATCTTTCGAGGGCAACTGCTACACCTTCGGCGTACAGAGCGACAGACAGCTGGCGATGAACATCCTTCTGACATCCCATGAAAACCCGGAAACCGTTGACATATGCAGGGTAAGGGGAAGCATAGGTCTGTTCCGCACCAGGCCAGATGTGCCATGGAGGGTTGGGGGCACCTCCATTCTGGACAGTTCCGGAAGGGTCCGCGGTGATACCCGGAAGGAGTCTCTCTTCCCTGGCTCCCCCGGAGAACCGCCTCTCATCAGGGAATACTCGTCCCGGAACCTGCCGGAGTTCGGAGAAGTTACCGACTCAGAGGGACGCAGGGCCTACTTCCTCAAGGGAAAGGAGATGGGCCTGAAAAGCTCCATGGACCTCTTCACCGGTGAGGTCATCAGGCAGAGCGGACATCTTTACAGCCGTGGTCCGGGGCAGGGAGTAGCGCTGAACAACTCCTCGCGGACCCCAACCAGGAGCATAACCGTGGAACTTTACCTGCCGCCGGAGTTCAGTGAGAGCAGCTGGGAGGTGGAGATGTGGAGCCTTCTGTTCCCGGTGCATGACCACACGGGAATGACCCCCGGGGACAGGCTCGCCCTTACCGAACAGCCTCTGTATTACGGCCCCGGTCGCAGCCCGGTTCCCCTTGCAGGCGTTCCCCGCTACTGCGAGCTTGCAAAGGAATGCTTCATAAGACTGGGAGAGAGGATCGAGGAATACGGCATGCTGAGGCTTACGGTGGACTTTCCGCCGATTCCCGCAAGCATCGATTATCTGGTTGAACTACCGGAAAGACCTTCCTGAGGTCGGCGGTCAGGACCCGTCGCTGTTTTTCACGCACCGGCAGACGAATCCATCTTCATCGGTGTACCTTCTGCCTGAATCATCGCACTTCCGCACGAACTCCAGGTAGGCGGTGAACCTTTCGAGAACATCCTGGGGAATGGCATGCTCCATGCTGCAGGCGCATTTTTCGGCGGTTTCCGGATCGATCTCCAGAACGCCTGTGAAGAAGTCCAGCAGAACGTTGTGCTTCTCGGTGACCTTCATTGCAAGTTTGCTTCCGCTGGGGGTGAGGGTCACCAGATCGTAGGGTTCGTGGTTCACCAGTCCCAGCTTCTTGAGGTTCTTCAAAGCAGTGGTTACGGATGAGGCAGCCACGTTCCGCTCCCGGGCAATGTCCGTGGGCCGGGCAGCGCCCTTCTTCCTTACGATGGCGTAGATGGTCTCAAGGTAGTCCTCAAGGCTGGAACTGAGTTTCTCGCCCTGGCTCAATCAGTCTCCTCACACTTTTTTAGATGCAACTTATTATAAGGGTGCCCGCTCCCCTGTCAACCGACGCGTCGGTCATATGGTATGGTCCAGATCATTCAGGAAGCTCCTGTAACGATCGGCGATCTCCTCCACCTGCCCGGCGTTGAACTCATTGCTTTCGGTGAACCCGCGAAGCTCTCCCTGGCCTGATTCGGCGCCGTACACCCAGGCTTCGAATATCCTGTCGGGCTTCAGGCACGATATGACGGTGATCACATCCCCGCCCATCGGCGCTCTGTCCACCGCGAGGACAACGAATGGATCCGCCAGGTAATCGGAATACTTCCCAAGCTGCACGGCGAGTTCATCCCCCTGGGAAAGGCCGCTGCTCTCCCCTTCAGCCCAGGAGTTCAGGGACTCCCTCAGCTGAATCACCGAAGGGTGGGAGTACACCGCCCAGTAGGACTCCAGTTCGGAGGAGGACAGCTCTGCCCCGCCGCCGAGCTCCTCGGCGGTTTCCAGGGCCACTTCCCTGTAGAAGCCGGTGAAGCCCGTGGCCATTGCGCTCCATATCTCGCCGTATGCAGTTGCCAGATCTTCATTAACGGTTGCCTGGGCTGAGGATTCCCCCCTCTCCAGCCACACCGCCGAGGTGGTTGCCAGCATCCCATGGTAATAGAACCCGTCCAGTGCAAGGTCGAAGAACTCCCAGGACTCGGTTCCCGGCTCAGCAAGCATCTGGAAGCACTGGGGATCCACACCGATTGCGTTGGACTCACCCATTATCACCACCTCGATGCATGGAGCGGCACGTTCAACGTATTCATCCAGCGTGGAGAAGTCATCGGTGGTGAAGGCCTCTTCACGAAGATCCTCAAACTGATACTGAAGCTCCTGTGAAAGTGCTGCTTCGAGGCATTCCTCAAAAAGACTTTCAAGCTCTTCTGCAGCCACTCCGGGGCGAAGTGCCCCGTTGATCCTGTCTATCTCGCCCCAGAGAACACCGTTCTCCACGAAGGATCCCGTGAGAAAGGCCAGCAGCGCAACTGTAAGCATACCCTCTACCCTCCTTGCGACATTTGAAATTGATCACTGAGAATAAGTCCGTGCAGTGGTCCGGTCAACGAGAAAAGGATGGGTCAGCAGCTGACCCCGGCAAGCTCTGCGGCTTCCCCCAGCAGCTCTCCCTCCCCGGCCTCGGTGGAGCTGAACACCCGCAGGAATATCCAGTACGCGTAGTGGGCCCTGTCATTGAAAACAAGATCGGTGCGGCCGTCTAGGTCCAGGTCACCGGCCCAAAGGAGGATTACTCCTTCACCGTGCATGTTCTGATAAACGTCCGTGACCTTCTGTCTTTCGTTGCCCAGACGGTAAAAAACCCCCTCTTCGTTCACCTCCAGCCCGTCATTATCTGAAAAGGGGATCTCCATGCCCGCACTGAGCAGCACCGGCTGATCATGTACCGTTCCCACCGGACCGGCTGGAAGACCGCCGGAAGGACCGCCCAGCAGAATCAGAGGTTTTTCGCCGGGTGTCAGTATCCTCCATCCGGTAGCCTCATCGTCACCGTCCAGCAGCGGATCATGCTCCCTCAGTATCACCGGCTCAATGGGTTTCAGCTCCCACTGTCCGTCCCTGTGGCAGAGCCCCATCCAGGAAAGCCCCTGCTCCGCTTCCACCTCGTCATGGTGAAAGAGCCCCTGTGTCAGGACGGCGTATTCCATGCCCTGAACCGTCAGCACCACCAGCAGAACCAGTTTCATGATATTCCTCCCGCGGTCATCTCTATGAGTCCGATCGCCGTTTCCACGCCGTTCTCCTGTTCCATCCGGGAAGCAATGAGCCTTGCTCCTGCGGCATATCCCCTTCCAGCAAGAACAGCTGCGATGCCCCGGGCAAGTTTCCCGGGGGTGAGCGACCTTCTGTGGAGCATTTTGGGAGCTGCACCGGCACGATGAAGGAGAAAGCCCCATACAGGCTGGTCCGCGGTGTACTCCACAACTACCGAGGGAATCCCCGCCCTGCAGGCAGTCTGACTGGTTCCGGCTCCTCCGTGGTGAACCACGGCGGCGCAGTGCGGGAAAACGCTCATGTGATCCACCCTTGAAACGGAATGGATGTTGCCCCTGGAAATGCCGGAGCGGGACTGCACGACTGCCCGGCAGCCCACGATATCCACCGCCTTGGAAACGATGTCGATAATGTCCTCTTCCCTCTCCTCTCCCTGGAGCATGCTCCCGAAGGTAATGAACACCGGAGGCTCCCCGGACGAGAGGAAGTCACGAAGTGAACCGGGCATATCCCCGCTCCCCCGCCCCGGGAGGTCCATAGTGCCGCAGAACTCGAAACCCGGAACGCCGCCACCGGGGTAGAGACCGGGGCTGACAGAGACGAGATTAAGGTGTTCGGAACGGAAGATGTGGCCCAGAACGCTGCCGGGAGGGGGAAGTCCCCATTGCCGGAAATGCCCGGCGATGTCCGGTTTCCAGAGGATGTCCATTGCCGTGCCGAAGGCCTTCCAACCAAGTCCTGAGAGCAGACCAGGGAAACCCGGGGGAGGAACGGTGCTGGACGGCACCAGAGGCGTGGGCAGGAGGGAGATCCAGGGAATGCCCTTCAGAAAGGCCGCCGCCCGCAGGGAATAGGCGAAGGGGTGACCCACCGCCGCGTCGCAATTCCCGCACATTTCCACGGCCGCTTCGAACATCCTGTGAATGGAAGGGTTGAGCAGGGTACGCACGAACACCCTGCTCTTCGTTGCGGGGTTCCTTGAGGAGACCATGTTCCTGCCCAGCTTCGCGAACTCGTCCCGGGGGATGTCCAGGAAGCCGGGGAAGGTCACTTCGATGTTATCGTCCCCAAGGTTGAGATCGGCACCGGCTCCCTGTATCCCCGTTACCGACAGCAGCACAAGGTGCCCTTTTTCCGCAAGACCCCGGGCCAGGGCCGCGAAGGGACGAATATCCCCCTCGGTGCCCCATGTCTGAAGCCCTATCCTCATGAGATCATCGATTCAGGGATTCCACGAACTCCTTCGCGTCCTTCAGGCTTGCGCCGGTCTGTTTTCTGTAGGCCTTTATGGCTCCTATCCTGTTCCCTGTGAGGAGCAGCTCCATCACTTCTTCAGAGGCTTCCGAGGGTGACTTGGGAACATCGTATCCAGCGTTCCTCATGAGATTGTCCACCCTTGTCTCGAGGATCTCCACCCTCTTCCTCAGCCTTTCGATCTCCGCCTTGGACCCGGACACCTGGCACCTCCGCAAAATGAGTTTTCTCTCTGGGCCTTTTGCCCTGGTGAAGATATACAAAGGCCGTGTCAGCCGGGCCATGGGAGGATTGACCGGGAGGCAGTGTTGTTTTACAATCTTCATGGAAGTTCCTTCAAAGGAGGCTCCCATGGACAAGCTGGTGGTTCACGGCAACGACGGCCGCATCCTGAAGGGATACTCCGCCGATTTTTCCCCAGGAGTTCCTTATTTCCACCTGGCAACGCTGCAGCGCCCCTCGGACGCGGAGAAGATATGGCTGGAGAATCAGAAAGCCGTATTCTTCGTGAGGGACTTCTCAGGTGATCCCGCCCGGGTGGACCACGCGCTCAGGCCCGCAGGCAGGAACGGCGGAACGGTGGTTGTCACCTTCAAGGACGGCGAGAGGATGTACGGAACTGCTGAGAGCATCGGAGGCCACAGGACCGGTTTCTTCCTCTACCCTTCGGATCCTTCCTCCAACACCATCAAGGCCTATCTCGTGAACCGGTTCATCTCCGGTGTCGAGATAGAACAGGCGGCTACCTGATCCACTTCCTCTTCACGTTCACCAGCGTCAGGGCGAAGAGAACGGTGGAGTAACCCGCCAGAACTGCCAGGTTCATTCCCGTTCCCATTGAGGAAACCCCTGTGAAAACCCTGCGAAGCAGATCGACCCCGTAGGTCAGAGGCAGAGCATATGAGACCGGTCTCAGAAAGGCGGGAAGCGCGCTTATCGGGAAGAACAGACCGCAGAGGAATATCATGGGGAACCTTATGAAGTTGGAGAAGGTCTGCGCCTCGAACACCTCGCTCACCGCAACGGCAACGAAGAAGCCCAGGAAAGCCGAGACGGTGGAGATAAGTATCACCGTGGGCAGGAATAGCTCCCAGTGGACCAGTGAGTACCCTGTGAACATCATGGCAAGGAGAAGTGGAACAAGGGAGTTGGCTACGCCGAAGAGAATTGCTCCCAGTGTCTTGGCCACCATGAGCAGCTCCAGGGGCATCGGGCTCATGAGAAGCCTTTCGAAGGATCTGTTCTTCTTCTCGAAGGTAACGGTCACAGCAAGCATCGAAGTGGTCCCGAAGAGAATGGATATGGCGGTAACCCCGGGAAGGAGCGAGGGTATGTCGCCGAAGGAGCCGCCGGAGCGAATGAAGAACATTCCGGTCCATGCCAGGGGGAATATGATCCCCCAGCTTATGTTGGGCGGCTTCAGGTAGTATGCCTTCATGTCCTTGGCCATTATCGCCCTGAGCGGTATCAGAACGTTCATTTCATCGCCTCCCCCCCCAGCCCGGTTACCGATACGAACACATCCTCCAGGGAGGGTTTCCTTCTGGCGGCCTCCAGCACGGAGACCCCGTGCTCCTCGAGGAAGGATGTGAGGGGAGCTATAGGGAAGGGAGACTGGGATTCAACGGAGATCCTGCTTCCAGAGTCCACCCAAAAGCGAAGCCCGGGGAACTCAGTGGAGAAAAGATCCTGTATGTCCCCCACGGGACCCTCAGCCGCCAGAACGAGCACGTGCCTGCCCTTCACGGGCTTAAGCAGGTTCTCGAGGGTATCCATCTTCACTATCCTGCCCTGTACGATGAAGGCGATCCTGTCGCAGAGACGCTGCGCCTCCTCTATGTAGTGGGTGGTGAGGAAAACCGTGGTTCCCTCCGAATGCAGCTGAGAGAGCATTGTCCGTATCTCCCTGGCGCTGGCAACGTCTATCCCGGTGGTGGGCTCGTCGAGGAAAAGAATCTCCGGCCGGTGCATGATGCCCGCGGCTATCGTCAGCTTCCTTTTCATTCCCCTGGAATAGCCGCCGAACTTCCTTCCGCCGGCCTTCTTCAGACCGAAGAGGGAGATCAGCTCATCGGCCCTCTTCTCCCTGGATCCCCTTGTCATGCCGTAGAGGGCTCCGCAGAACCTGAGGTTCTCCATGCCGGTGAGTTCAGGGTAAAGGCTGCTTTCGTCGGGAACCACTCCGATAAGGTGCTGTGCGGCTTTCACATTCCTGGTGCAGTCGATGCCGGCGATGGAAACGGTTCCGCCATCGGGTCGGGCAAGGCCGGTGAGCATGTTTATGGTGGTGGTCTTCCCGGCTCCGTTGGGCCCCAGGAAACCGAAGAACTCCCCTCTCTCCACCTGGAAGGAGACCCCCTGCACCGCCCTGACCTCGCCGAAGGACTTGGCTAGGTCAGCGGTTCTGATGGCATGATCGTACATTCGTCCCCCTGACTGATAGTTTATGCAAATATTAGCATATACTTATTCAGAGTCAAGAAGCGATGCCTGTCAGAGACTCGCAGCCGGCAGGTATCCCATTATTGCAGATATCGTTGCAATTGGTATGAACGGCATCAGAAGCCCTATGGCCGCCGTGAAGGACACCACGATGTGAGAGCCTGCCAGGAGCAGGGGACCGAACAGTATCATTACCATTGCTTCACCTCTTCAGGAAACGGGTTTCTCCGGTTTTTCACATAATACTGCCTTGAACCTTTCCCAGTGAGACCCATGAAACAGGACCGCCACGATCCATACCAGGTTTTCCGCATACCAGCCTTCAGAAGCCTTCTTCTCGGGGGGGTGCTGGTGAACGTGGGCACCGCCGCCCAGAGCCTTGCCATCGGCTGGGAGATGTACCAGAGGACCGACCAGGCCATGATGCTGGGGCTGATCGGGCTGGCCCAGGCGGTTCCAATGCTTCTTTTCACCCTGCCCGCGGGTTACCTGGCGGATGTTTTCGACAGAAGGAAGGTGATGATAGCCGGGCTTTTGGGAACCACCCTCACCTCCCTTGCCCTGGCCCTCTTCAGCCACCTGAGCGGAGCCATCGGGTGGATGTACGTTCTGCTCTTCCTGGACGCCTCCTTCCACAGGGTCGCCACCCCCGCCAGGACCGCCCTGCTTCCCCTGCTGGTTCCCCCCGGCCAGTTCGAGGGCGCCGTCAAGTGGAGGACCACCCTCTTTCAGCTGTCCATGGTGGTGGGACCGGCTGTGGGGGGATTCATAATCACATGGAGCATACCGTCGGCGTACCTGTTCAGCGCTTTCACCACAATCGTGTACATCCTTCTTCTGCTTTCCATGACTATCCCGGAGGCCCCGCGGACACACAGGGGTCAGGTGGTGAAACAGGTCATGGAGGGCATCAGGTTCGTATGGAACAGGAAGCTGATACTGGGAAGCATCTCCCTTGACCTCTTCGCCGTATTCCTGGGGGGAGCGGTATACCTGCTGCCCATCTTCGCCAGGGACATATGGATATACCGTGATATGAAGGATGCAACACCCGAATATGCCAGCTGGCTGTATGATACAAATAGAGAATGACGGATAGCAAAAAAACGTGACACTGATCCCCTATTGAGGATCATTACCTAAAGTGCAGATTGATGCGTATGATAGGAAATGAAACACATAACCCCTCATCCGCGAAATGGTCCAACCTGATATCCAGAGGAACAGGCACCATGGAAGAAGAGATCATCAGATATGAGAATGTGTCCGT
>CAYLXG010000052.1:2105-15275 GCA_964387445.1 uncultured bacterium | reverse complement strand
ATAATTAAAACTGCTCACCTGACCCGAAAAATCGAGCCCGGCCATGGCGACGCCCTCGCTCCCGCCGCCATAGCTCTCCTGGAGCATATCGGCATAGGCGTGCGCCTGAAAATCCTTTTTGCCTTGTGCCGCTGGCATGGACCCGGCGCGCGCTTCATCCGCTTCGACGAAGAAGCGGAAGCGCAGAAGGCGCAAGAAGAAGACTGTGGTCTCCGCGGAGACCGTGAAGAACGTGAAGAAGACCCTTGCAAAGATGGACGCGGGAAAGACCAAGACCCGCAAGAGCAAGAAGACCAGGTACAAGAAGGAAAAGCAGGAAAGGCACGAGCAGCGCGCCGTTGCCGATGGCGACGACACCCTGATCAACGTGGCGGAGTTCACCAGCCCGTCGGAGCTTTCCGCCCAGACCGGCATTCCAGTGAACACCATCATAGCCACCTGCCTTGGCCTGGGGGTCATGGCCACTGCGAACCAGAGGCTCGACACTGACACCATAGCCCTGGTTGCCGAGGAACACGGCTTCAAGATCAAGGAAGTCGCAGAGTTCGGTGCCGAGAGGCTGGAGGAGGCCAGGGTCTCCGCCGGGGAGGGCGAGGCCGAGGAAAGGCCGCCGGTGGTTACCATCATGGGTCATGTCGACCATGGCAAGACCGCTCTGCTGGACCGCATCCGGTCAAGCAACGTGATATCCACCGAGTCCGGAGGCATTACCCAGCACATAGGCGCTTATGTGGCCAATGTGGACGATGACAGGCAGATAACCTTCATAGACACCCCGGGCCACGCGGCCTTCACCGCAATGAGGGCCAGGGGTGCCATGGTCACCGACATCGTGGTCCTGGTGGTCGCCGCCGACAGCAGGGTGATGCCCCAGACGAAGGAATCCATAGAGCACGCCAGGGCGGCTGAGATACCCATCATCGTAGCCATCACCAAGATGGACCTGCCCACCGCCAACCCCGACTTCGTGAAGCAGGACCTTTCCAAGAACGGCGTTCTGGTGGAGGAATGGAGCGGAAGCATTCAGTGCGCACAGGTCTCCGCCATCACAGGAGAGGGAATTGAGGACCTCCTGGAGAAGATACTGCTGCAGGCTGAGATGATGGAGCTGGAAGCCTACCCCGACCGGCTCGCAAAGGGTACGGTGCTGGAGGGAAGGGTTGACCCCAGAAGGGGCTCCATCGTCAACATCCTCGTGCAGGACGGCACTCTCCGCGAAGGGGACTGCTTCGTTGCCGGCCAGTACTCCGGCAGGGCAAGGGCACTGTTCGACGAGAACGACGAAGAGGTGTCGGAGGTCCCGCCGGGCTATCCGGTCCAGCTCCTGGGATCCCCCGGAGTCCCCGACGCGGGAGATTCTTTCGTTGTGGTCGAGAGCGAGTCCGAGGCTAAGAAGGTTGCCCTGAGAAGGCAGATAGTCGAGAGGGAGAGGGTCCTTCACGCCAGGCGCAAGGTCAGCCTCGAGGACTTCTGGTCCACCGCAGAGGACGGCGAGAAGGTCCTTAACGTTATAGTGAAGTCCGATGTCTCCGGCTCCGCCGAAGCCATCGTGGACACCCTTTCCAAGCTCCAGAACGATGAAGTGGGGGTCAGCGTGATCCTCAGCGGAGCAGGGGGAATAACCGAGAGCGATGTTGACCTTGCCTCCGCATCCAACGCTGTCATCCTGGGCTTCAAGGGCCGCCCGGACCTCAGTGCCAGGGAGAAGGCCGCTGAGGAAGGCGTCGAGATAAGCACCTTCAACGTTATCTATGACCTGGAGGATACGGTCAAGAAGGCCCTTGGCGGCCTGCTCAAGCCCGAGGAGAAGGAAGAGTTCCTGGGTTCAGCGGAGGTCAGGGACACCTTCAAGGTCCCGAAGATCGGCGTCATAGCAGGCTGCTACATCATTGCCGGCAGGATCAAGCGGAACGCCAGGGCAAGGCTGGTGCGCAACGGAGTGGTGATGTGGGAGGGCGAGATTTCCTCGCTGAAGCACTTCAAGGAGGACCGCAGGGAAATGGCTGCGGGCTTCGAGTGCGGCATAGGCCTTGAGAGATTCAACGACATCAAGGTCGGCGACACCATCGAGAGCTTCGAGATCGTAAAGATAGCGAGAGAGCTGGAGTGAAGCAGAGGAAGAACGAACAGCTCAGCGGCCTGATACGGATGCACCTGGCGGAGATAATAGCCAGGGAGATGTCCGATCCCAGGACCGACAGCGTTGTGATAACCAGGGTGGAACTCTCCTCCGACGGCTCCTTCGCCAGGGTGTTCGTCTCTTCTCTTGAGGACGGGGGAGGGGAGACCTCGGATACAATGAAGTCGCTGATCAGGGCCTCCGGTTTCATAAGGAAGCACCTTTCCGGAAGGATGGGCACCAGAACGGTGCCCACCCTCCGGTTCGTCTGGGATGATTCGGTTAAGCGGGGGGAGGAGGTCCTCTCCCTGATCCGTTCACTGGACACGGGTGACCAGCGGTCTTGACCGGCGGCGTTTTCCTGCTTGAGAAGGCCGCTGGAGTTACCTCCAGGAAGGCCGCGGGCGCTGTGGCCAGGGCCCTGGGGTTCCGAAAGTACGGTCACTGCGGAACCCTGGACCCCGACGCAACTGGGCTGCTGGTGGTCCTCCTGGGAAGGGCCACAAGACTTGCGCCCTACCTGTCCGGGGGCACCAAGGACTACTCCTTCACCGCGGTGTTCGGAATCTCCACCGACACTCTGGACACATCAGGGCAGGTCACCGGCACATGCGACTGCTCCCATCTCACCGGAAAAATGGTCGACGAAGCCCTTGAATCCCTCACAGGCACATTTCAGCAGAGGGCTCCCCTGTACAGCGCGGTAAGGGTGGACGGGAAAAGGGGCTATGCCCTTGCCAGGAACGGAGAAACGCCGGAGATGCCCTCCAGGACCGTAACTGTAGCGAACTGGAAAAGGGGAGAGCTTGCGGAAGGCAGAATGGCGCTTTCCGCAACGGTTTCCCCTGGAACCTATGTCCGCGCCCTGGTCAGGGACCTCGGCGAATCCCTTGGAGCATGCGCCGCTGCGGAGGGCATCAGAAGGACCGCATCCGGCCCGTTCTCACTGAATGAAGCTTCCGCAGACCCCTGCGGTTCAGTCTCGCTCCTTACCATGGCCGAAGCAGCGGGAAGGGTGATGGGGGCAGTTGAACTCTCCATGGAGGAAGCCAGATCCGTTGCCCACGGCAACGACATATCCCGTGACTTCACAGGAACCGCCGCCCTTCTGGGACCCTCGGGGGACCTGATAGCGATAGGAAGCGGTTCGGAAGGCCTGGTGCACCCTTCCACGGTGCTGGCCCTGCCGGAGGAACTCGCATGAGATACGCGGCGCTGGGAGCCTTCGACGGCATGCACCTGGGACACATGAGTGTGCTTCAGGAAGCGGGTAAGGACCCGGGGATTGTGTTCTTCGAACCCGTCCCCAGGCAGGTCACCGGCCGGGGCACCTGGAGGGGAAGGCTGACCACCGCCGGAGAACGTTATGAAATGTTGCGGTGCAACGGTATATCTAGTATTATTACCCTTCCGTTCGATTCGGCTACCCGGGGGATGCCCCACGGTGATTTTCCCGGCATCCTGGCGGCGATTGGCCCCTTCGACGGTTTTGTAGTAGGGTACGACTTCCGCTACGGCCACCGGGCCCTTGGAACCATAGAGACCCTGAAGGAAGGCCTGGGCCGTTTCGGTCTCGACCTCAGGGTGGTGGAACCGTTCACCGTGGGTTCCATACCGGTGAAGAGCGGAAGGATACGGGAACTCCTGGAGCAGGGTGACCTCCGGGGTTCTTCGGAATTGCTGGGTCGCCTCTATGGAGCAGCTGGCGTGGTCTCCAGAGGCCGTGGACTGGGCAGAAAGCTCGGCTTTCCAACCCTTAATGTGAGGGTGCCGGGTTCGAAACTGCTGCCACCGGCTGGAAGCTACGCAGTCTTCGCCGACATGGGCACAGGCCCCCTTGGGGCAGTGGCCTTCGTTGTTCCACCGAGGAACCTGGTAGAGGTGCATGTGCCCGGTTTTTCCGGCGACATGTACGGAGCCGCCGCGAAGGTTGAGTTCGTTTCCTTCCTGAGGGAACCACGGACCTTCTCAACGGCTGAGGAACTGACAAAGAAGATAAAGAACGATATGGAAATCTCAATGGAGGTACTGAAAGAATGGCACTGAGCAGCGAACAGAAGAAAGAGCTTGCGATCAAGTTCGGGGGCAGCGAAGAGAACACCGGCAAGACCGAGGTTCAGATCGCAATACATACCGCGAGGATCAAGGAGCTCACCGAGCACGCCAAGGCGAACCCCAAGGACAACAACTTCCGCAGGGGTCTGCTGAAGCTCGTGGGTCAGAGGCGCAGGCTTCTGAACTACCTGGAGTCAAGGGACGTGGAGAGATACAGAACCGTGGTCAAGGAACTGGGTCTGAGAAGGTAGGGAACCTCGAGAAACGGGTCCGTGGTGAAAACCGGGCGACGGCCCGGGCAAGAAGTGAACGAAGAAGGAAAGCATGAAAACAATCGTTGAAGAGATGATAGCAGGACGCAAACTCACCATCGAAACGGGCAGGATGGCCAAACAGGCCCACGGAGCCGTTTACGTGCAGTACGGGGATTCCGCCGTTCTTGTGGCGGCGTGCAGCGAACCCGCTATGAGGGACATGGGATTCTTCCCCCTTACCATCGAGTACAGGGAGAGGACCTACGCCGCCGGCAAGATCCCCGGAGGATTCTTTAAGAGAGAAGGAAGGCCCAGCGAGAAGGAAGTCCTTACCGCCAGGCTCATCGACCGGCCCCTGAGACCCCTTTTCCCCGACGGATTCAAGGACGAGACCCAGGTATACTGCCTTGTCCTCAGCTCCGACGGAGAGAACGACCCCAACCTCCTTGGCCTCATAGGCGGTTCCGCCGCCCTGATGATCTCAGACATCCCCTGGGAGGGTCCTGTTAGCGCCATACGCGCAGGCAGGGTCGACGGCGAGATAGTCCTTAACCCCACCGTTGCCCAGATGGAAGAGAGCGATCTCGAACTGGTTGTCGCGGTGAAGGGCAGGGAAGTCGTGATGCTGGAGGGCCATTCCAGGGAACTCCCCGAGGATGTTATTGCCGAAGCCATTTCCATGGCCGCCGCCGAGGCCTCGAAGATCAACGACCTTCAGATCAGGCTCAGGCAGACCGTGGGAAGAGAGAAGAAGCCGGTTGAACCCAAGGCCCTTCCCGAAGGTCTCTATGAAATAGTTTACGAGATAGTCGCCGACGAACTTTCCAGGGTTTACGGCCGGGGCAACAAGGAGAACATGGCCCAGGCCATGGCCAATTCCAAGGAAAGGGCCCAGGAGGCCGTTGAGGCAAAGTTCCCGGTGGAGGAGAGCGACGAGGATTACGGCAAGTACACCTCCGAGGCACTTCACAAGGCCGAGAAGGAGTATGTCCGCATGCGTCTTCTCACCGACGGCATAAGGTACGACGGCAGGGAGAGAACTGAGGTCAGGAATATCTCCTGCGAGGTGGGCGTGCTTACCAGGACCCACGGATCGGCCCTGTTCACCAGGGGCGAGACCCAGGCCCTCTGTGCAGCCACCCTGGGCGGCGACCGCGACGAACAGCGCATCGACGCCCTGCTGGGAGAGTACAAGAAGAACTTCATGCTCCACTACAACTTCCCCAGCTTCAGCGTTGGAGAGGTAAGGCCCGTCAGGGGTCCCGGCAGGCGGGAGATAGGTCACGGCCATCTTGCGGAGACCGCGGTGGCAGACTCCGTTCCCGAGGATTTCCCCTACACCGTCCGGGTCGTTTCCGACATCCTGGAATCCAGCGGTTCATCATCCCAGGCGACAATGTGCGGAGCATCGCTCTGCCTGATGGACGCAGGAGCACCCAGCAGCGAGCATGTGGCGGGCAGCGCCCTCGGTCTTGTGACCGACGGCGAAAGGTCCATAGTGCTTTCGGACATCGCAGGGGTGGAGGACCACCTGGGCGACATGGACCTTAAGATCGCAGGCACCTCCAAGGGGGTCAACTCCATCCAGATGGACCTGAAGGTGGAGGGTGTTTCCCAGGAACTCCTCACCGGAGCCTTCCTCCAGGCCAGGGACAACAGGCTTCACATCCTGGAGAGGATGAACGCCTGCATCTCAAAGCCCAGGGAAGAGCTCAGCCAGTATGCCCCCAGGATAATCACCATACAGATCGACCGCGACAAGATAGGGAAGCTCATAGGCCCCGGCGGCAAGAACATCCGGTACATAACCGAGGAATCCGGCGCCGAGATCAACATCGACGACGACGGCACCGTGACCATCCTCACCAACGACGGCGAGAAGGCCGACCACGCCCTGGAACTCATAGAGGGTTTCGTGGGAACCCCCAAGATCGGCAAGGTCTACGAGGGAACCGTGGTGAGCATACAGACCTTCGGCGCCTTCGTGGAAATAATGCCCGGCACCGACGGGCTGGTCCACATCAGCAACATCAGCAATGAGCGCATCAACGATGTATCCACTGTCCTGAAGAGGGGACAGCGGGTTCGGGTGAAGGTGAACAAGATCCGCGACGACGGCAAGATCGACCTTCTGATGAAGGACGTTGACCAGAGCGGTCTGGAAAGCTAGTTCAAGAGCCAGAGGCGGCCCCCCGGGCCGCCTCTTTTTTGGAGGTGGAATGACCCGGGTAAAAGTGGAGCTTCTCAAGGAGTACAGTGGTCTTCCCCTTCCCCGGCCGGCCACGGAGCACTCCGCCGGGGTGGACCTCAGGGCGGCCATCCATGAGCCCCTTACCATACCCCCCGGGGGGAGGGCACTGGTCTCCTCCGGGATGAAGGTTGCGGTGCCCGTGGGGTACGAATGGCAGATCCGTCCCAGGAGCGGTCTGGCCCTTAAGCACGGAATAACCCTTCTCAATTCCCCGGGAACCGTGGATTCAGACTACAGGGGAACGGTGGGTGTCATACTGGTGAACCTGGGCAGCGAACCCTTCACCGTGAGCCGCGGCGACAGGATCGCCCAGGCGGTGCTCTCGAAGGTGGAACCGGTATCCCTGGTGGAGACCGATTCTCTGGCGGATTTGGCCACACGGGCATATAGTCTTGCGGCGCTGCTGATGGCCCTGGCCGCCGGCTGCGCCTACAGCTTCAGGGGCTCCCTTCCCGAGAGCATACAGTCAGTGAGGGTGAGGCAGTTTCGGAGCACCGTTACGGAGTACGGCATTGAGCAGGAGATAACCACCCTGGTCACCGACGCCATCGTCCGCGACGGCAGGCTGTCCATAGACAACGAAACCCCCGATGCCACCATAGAAGGAACTGTGAACTACTTCGGAAGGACGGCGGTGAGCTACACCGGCTCCGAGGAGGTTGAGCAGTACCGTCTTGAGATCCGCGTAACCGTGAGCATGGATTCAGATGGCGACAATGAGTACATTATCAGTGACGAGACCCTGTCGGAGTGGATCCTCTACGACCCGGCGTCGGAAACCTACGAAGCCGCCAGGGAGAGAGTTGTTGATAAAATATCCGCACAGATAGCACGAAGATGCCTTTCAGGCTGGTGAGAAGGAAGGAAAAATGGTTGACAACAAGGCCGGATGCCTGCTCTGGATGGTTCTTTTCGTATTCGTGGCCCTCTGGGGATGGAAGCTCATGGACTTCTACATCCTGCAGCCCGCATCGCTGCGCAAGGACCTAAACGAAGTGGTGGACGGCTTGAACCGTGCACTGAACACCCAGGCGAAGCAGCTGGAGTTCCTGGCCAGGTGGAGGGAGTACGAGGAGTCCACCGGAAGGGTATTCACCACCAGCAAATTCAGCGTAAATTCAGATTCTTTCGTAGTTGTGTGGAACGACACGCTTCACGTGCCTGTATTCCCATCCATCCCCCACAGCTTCAGGCAGACCCGCCTGATACGCTGATGTCGTACCACGAAGACTGGAGGAACAGACACGGGCCCAGGAGCTCGGGCAGCAGGGTGATCATCTATCTCATCCTTCTGGCGGTGATACTCCTTCTCATGTCCAGGGCCGGGGAGTTCTCCAGGGTGTTCACCGGCATATTCTTCGCACCGCAGGGCGAAACGGTGGAGACCGAGTGAACAGCGGAATATTCGACGCCCACTGCGACACCCTGGTGAAAAGGGACACCCGAGATCTTTTTGCCTCGGGCAATCCCTCGGCCCAGCTGGATGGACCCAGACTAGCCGAAGGCGGTGTAACCCATCAGGTAATGGCCGTGTGCTGCGAGCCCTACAGCGGAAGGGAAAAGGAGATCTGGGACAGGGGGGTGGACACCTTCCTGGCCATTCGGGGGCACCACCCCACGAAGCTCTTCTTCGCCATAGAGGGATGCCTGCCCCTCTGGGAGGGCTGGAGGGTTCCGGAAAGACCCCTGGTGGCAAGCCTCACCTGGAACGGAGACAATCCCTTCGCAGGGGGAATAGGCTCCGAAATGGACCTTACGGACCCCGGCAGGAAGCTCGCCATGGAATTCGCCGGCGACGGAACCGCCATCGACGTCTCCCACCTCAACGACCGGTCCAGGGCCAGTCTGATAAGGACAGGCCTCCCCCTCTGCGCAACCCACTGCAATGCCCGGAGGCTCTGCCAGGGCAAGGGCCGGAACCTTCCCGACGACGACCTCAGGGCCATAGCGGATTCAGACGGCGTGATAGGCATTACCTTCGTTCCCGATTTTCTGGAGGAAAAGGGCGGAGATGCTGTTATCGATTCGGTACTGAACCACATCGAGTACGTTGCGGAGCTCACTTCGCTGGATTCGGTTGGGTTCGGCAGTGATTTCGACGGAATAGAGACCCTGCCCGGGGGCATCACCGGAGCCGAGAGCTGGCCGCTGGTGATCGAGGCCCTTGGAGGAAGGGGCTGGAGCCCGGAAGATGTGAACAAGGTGGCCGGAGACAACTGGCGCAGGTTTTTCGGTATCAGGGTGGACAACACACGGAGGAGCAATTGAAATACGGAGCCTTTCTCATCATAGCACTGTCAGCATATGCCCTGGCGCAGACCCCGCTCGAGTTCGGGATAGTGCAGGACCTCGTGGGCGGAGAGCCCAGGATCAGCGTCTACAGCATAAAAACGGTTTCCTCCCAGGGGGAGACAACGATGCAGCTTGCGGCACGGGCCGGCATCAGCTTCCAGTGCACCCGGCATTCCATGCTTGCGGATACGGTTACCCCTGAAGCGGTGATGATCCAGGGCCAGGTAAGCTACTCGGCTTCCATATACAACGACGCTGTCCAGAGGCTTTTCTCGGTGATAAGGAGCCGCATGCGGACCCATGGCTCCGGGGGCATCTCCCGTTTCCAGATCGACCTCATAACCCCCGACGAGATGGGGTGGATATCCGTATCCGTTCCCCTGACCAGGGTTGACAGCCTCCTTGACGGAAGTCTGGATCCCATGGCCTTCTGGGCCATTACACCGGTCCGGGAGGTGGAGGTGGGCACCCTGGGCTTCCCTGTGGTGAATCAGAGCCCCCTTCCGGAGATACACGGCGCTCCCCTTCCTCCCCGGACCGTTCAGACAGTGGTCCAGGAGAACAACTGCGCCTGGAAGTCCCTGGTCTTCCCGGGCTGGGGGCAGGCCTGCGCCGGGGAAGGGCTTCCCATCGTGAACATCCTCATTGAGGCCGGCGGCGTTGCACTTCTCTTTACAGACGACTACATGGAGGCGGGAATCGGCATTCTCGCTGCCAACCATCTCATAAGCTTCACTGATCTTCTCTAGGAAGGGAGGGTGATGAGAGCATTCGAGAGATTCCTTGTGATAGCAGGCGGGCTCATGTGGTGCGCCGCTTTCTTCCTGGGCCCTGAGTCCGGGTTCTGGCAGCTTGGGAAATGGGGCATATTCTCCATTGCCCTTGCCGGGCTTCTAAGGGTGACCGAGTTCCTCATTCCCAACAGGAAACCGCAGCCCAAGAAGAAGAAGGGCCCAGCCAGGAAGTGTCCGGTGTGCGGCAAGCCCGCCACTTCAGGTTCTCAGTACTGCAGCTATCACACCCGCTACGGCCCCGAGGACGGCGGACGCTGAGACGCAACAGGGCTCCGGGCATCCTTGCTGGAGTTCTCGCCCTCTCCCTTGCTGCCGCTCTTGCCGTAAGGTTCCTGAACGGGGAGAGCCCCCAGGGCAGGCGTACCTTCCCCTCCCTGGGCACCTTCGCCACTGTTGTGGTAAGGGCTCCGGAGGAAGAGATACCCGGAATGATGTCGGCGGCGGACTCGCTGCTGAACCACATAGATGTGCAGCTGGGGAGTTTCTCCGGCACCGGACAGCTCCACCGTCTGAACACGGAAGGGAGCATTCCGGCAGAGAGCGAACTGGGCAGGCTGGCCCGGCTCAGCGATACCCTTGTGCGTGCAACAGGTGGGTCTTTCGACCCTTCCCTGGGAGCCCTGGTGGATGTGTGGGGGTTCCCATCAGCGGATTCCGTTCCCGACCCTGACCGCATAGATGGGGCCCTGGCCGTTACCGGCTGGGAACACATGGTCGCGATCACCGATGATTCCATTCTCCTCCGCCCGGGGGGTCTCCTTGACTTCGGTGCGGTGGCCAAGGGATGGGCGGTGGACAGGACCTGGACCCTCCTGATGGAAATGGGCGCCGAGGAATGCCTGGTGGAGGTTGGCGGAGAGGTAAGGTGCGGCGGTTCCACCGGAAGGGTCTGGAACATTGGCGTTCGGCACCCCAGGAGCGACTCCCTGGCCGGTGTGGTCTCAATCACGGATGGAGCCGTGGCCACCAGCGGCGACTACGAGTGCTTCTTCATGGAGAACGGAGTAAGGTACAGCCACCTGCTGGACCGGAACACAGGCTATCCCTCCGGCGCCGCCGCAAGCGCCACAGTTGTGGCTCCGGACTGCGCAACCGCCGACGCAATGGCCACCGCGGCCGCGGTGGGGGGTCCAGCGGCCGTGGGGTCTTTTCCAGACAGCCTGTACACCGGTATGATAGTGATTGCCGAAGACGGGCAGGGCAACTGCCTGGTGCACCGGTTCGGGGAGGTTCCTTGGGCGGCGGAGTGATATGCGATATATGTCCCAGGGGCTGCGTTTTCACCAACGAAAGCCCTGTGGGCTTCTGCAGGGTAAGGGGTCTTGAGAACCCCGGCTACGGAATGTGCACCACACTTTCCGTGGACCCCATCGAGAAGAAGCCCATATCCAGGTTCCGCCCCGGTTCCAGGGTGCTCTCCACCGGGCCCAACGGATGCAATCTCACCTGTCTCTTCTGTCAGAATTGGCACATCAGCCAGGAGGAGTCCCCGGCCACCATGTACGTTCCACCTGAAGAACTGGTGGAACTGGCCCTCTCCAGGAGCAACGGCATAGCATATACCTATTCAGAGCCCACCATCTGGTACGAATACATCCTGGATACGGCGCCCCATGTAAGGGACCGGGGCGGGATCGCGGTTATGGTCTCCAACGGCTATGTGAACCCCGGTCCGCTGGCGGACCTGATCGGTGTGACCGACGCCTGGAACATCGATCTCAAGTCCTTCAGGAACAGCTTCTACCGTGATATCTGCGGAGGAGACCTGGAAACCGTGAAGAGTTCCATCGCCATGGTGGCGGAAAGCGATTGCCACCTGGAGCTTACCTGGCTGCTCATCCCCGGATACAACGACGGCGAGGAAGAGGTGCTTGAAGCGGCGAAATGGGTTGCGGACACCTGCGGCAGGAACACCCCTTTCCATCTTTCCAGGTATTACCCGTGTTTCAGGATGAACGCTCCAGCCACGGGAATGGAACTTCTGCGAAGAACCGCCTCGCTGTTCGAGAAGCATCTTGACGACGTAATACCGGGAAATGTTTAAGCCCGCCGACGGCTTAATCCTCCTGGCGGTGATCCTGGTCACCTGGCTGTGGTCCAGCGGCGCTCCCGATGCCTCCGGAGGCCCTGAAGGAGTCAGGATAGTGAGCCTTTCAGGGGAGGACACACTGGACATCCTCATGGATACTCTGGTATACAGGGGAGAGGTAACCATAGAGATTCGCAGCGGCAGGGCAGCCATCACCGAGTCCGACTGCCCCACCAGGCAGTGTGTGAGAACCGGTTGGATCGAGGTTCCGGGAGAGATGTCCGCCTGCATGCCCAACGGCGTTTTCATCGAGGTGGTGGGAAGCGCCGCAGCACCCGACGCCATGAGCTACTGAGGTATGTGACAGAATCGGGATACCCTTCAGTATCAGAGATTCCGGTATAGTATTACGCACCGGGAAAGAGCAAGGAAAGAATGGAATCGAAAAGAACCCTCACATACAGCATAAGGACCACCCCACGGGAGATACTGGACATCGCCATGAGCAGGCTCGAGGACCATCCGTCGGCTGCTATAAAAGGCGACGAGAGAAAGGGAACGCTTCTCACCAGGACAATGGAGGTGGGCTACGCCATGGAGCCCGGGAACGGAGGCACCAGGGTCACGCTGGAGTTCAGGAAGAGGCCTCCTGTCCCCTGGGCATTCGTCAGATCATTCCTGGACAGGGAAGCCAGGAAGTGGTAGGAGTGGAAAAATGGAAGACAGAAGGGTAACCGAGGAAGAGGCCAGGGGCATCATCGAAGGCGAAAGCCGGAAGATAACCGATGCGGACATAGAGACCGTTCTCCAGAAGGAAGAGGAGATAGGCCGGAAGTTCAGGGGTCCCCTGGGCAAGTTCATAGCCGACGGCAGAACACTCATGGACATGATAAGGGACTACTGGAGAGGGAACTACAGGGGGGTGCCCTGGTGGACCATCACCGCCGCCGCCGCCGCCCTGCTCTATGTTCTGAATCCCATGGACGTGGTGCCGGACTTCATTCCCTTCGTGGGTCTGGTCGACGACGCCACGGTCCTCAGCGTGTGCCTCTACATGCTTGACCGCGACATACAGAGGTACAGAACGGCGAAGCGCTCAGCGGCTAATCCGGAGCAGCCTCAGCAGTAACCGATGCGGTAAACCAGGCGAACCACCTTCTCTTCACAGGCGCAGGGTGAAAGTGCATCCAGAGGTCGGCCGGGATCACGAAAGCCCTTCCGCAGTGGGCGCATAGAGGGTTCCTGGATTCCCCCGCAGTCTCGAAGGAAGCTCCGCAGGAAGGGCAGGTGATGAATACCGGCTCCGGGGAGTGTTCAGCGGGTTCGGTTGACCTGGTGGACCCTACGATGTACCTGAAACCTCGGATAACGCCTCC
>CAYLXG010000052.1:0-2095 GCA_964387445.1 uncultured bacterium | reverse complement strand
GGTGGACCGTGTTGCCCCGGCGATGTGTTCAACTCCCTTTATCACTCCCCTGAACCACCCTGGAGGCTCCATCAGCTCCATCTTCTCCCCGCAGGAGCAGGTCAGGCACTTGTCCCCGGGAACCGGCGCCGGGAAGTCCTCCTTGCAGGAACCGCAGTAAGGATCCATCCTGGCATAGCGCAGGGATGTGTGGAAAACCCCCATAATGACACTTTCGGTGCCTTCGCCAGGCTCCAGTTCCTTTACGATGGAACCCCTTACGTCCTCCAGCAGGTCCCTCCAGGTATCCGGGGTCAGCTCCAGCAGCTCTTCGCACCCGGGGCATGGAACGGAGGTCCACGGGCCGTTCACAGGCACCGGTGTTTCGCACCTGGGGCATCTTACACTCATCTCGATCATGGCCCAGAACGGCCTGTTTACCTTCCTGGCACGGGGACGGGACTCCCGGGCCGCGGCCCGGATGATGCCCCTCTGATACTCCTCGTATTCACCAAGGATACGGCGCAGATCGCCGTGAACACCCATGGAGGCGTCGGCTCCGGCGGAGTTGGGGTGCAGGGTATACTCCCCGTTCTCCGTTTCCAGTACCAGCTTCTCCGAGACGTTCCCCCTCCACATGCTGGTTATTCGAGAGGAAGCTCCCTTTATCTCCCCCGCGGGTATGATCTTTTCCCGTGCTCCGAAAGCGGACATCCTGCGGTAGACCACATGGGGCATCCGGTCCTCGAGTTCGATCACCGCCTCCGACAGGAGGTCCTTCAAGGTTTTCAGCACCACTATTCCCAGTACAATGGAAAGGGGCCATATCCCGTAATGCAGCAGGACGTCGCCTGCGGTGGAGAGTACCACGATGAAGACCGTGTCGACATTGATCGCCCGTTTCGGGCTGTACCTGTAGAAGACCCTGCCGTTTCCCTCAGCCGGAGCAGACAACGAACCACCTGCGCTTCCTCCTGCCGCCGTGGAGCTTCATCCAGACAGAGTCGGGCAGATAGATCTGACTGCTGCAGTAGCCGCAGCGGACCAGGCGTGACGAGCCGTCCAGCTCAAGGTTGCCGGAGCATGACGGGCATGACAGGGAAACAGGCTCGGAAAACGCCGGGGCATCTTCCTCTCCTCCCTCCCGTTCGATCATGGCGTTTATCAGCAGGCGTATAGAGGGCACCGCCTCGACTAGCCAGGAGGGGGGAGGGGAGACCGGCCAGACAGTACCGCAGGAACGGCAGGTGTAATTGCCCGGCGCAAGCTCCCAGGGCTTCTCGAAATCGGTCTTGCAGCTGTCGCAGTAGGGATCCAGCCGGCCCAGGGTGAGGTTGCCCCTGTTCGTCCCGAAGAAAGTCGAGCCGGTTCCCTCTCCCACAGGGGTGTCCCGCATCTCGTCCGCCGCTTCACCCAGCTGCTCGATCCAGTATGACCGCTCTATCTCCACCGTTCCGCCGCAGTGCCGGCACCAGGCCTTTCCCACCGGCCCGTCCACCGGTACGGGATTGTCGCACCTGGGACAGCTCATGCTCAGCTCGACCCTGAAGCTGAAGGCTCCATTATCCTTCATCGTGACCCCCGTTCACAAAATGATACCAGATGCTAACGGACGGAGAGCTCCAAGGCAAGATTTGCCATTGCCGATCCGCTTTGTATAATGCATGCAGATTAAAGGAATGGAGCGCGTTGAACAAGGCCAGAATATTCCCAGTATTATTGATCCTCCTGATACTCGGCGGCTGTGCGCTTCGCGTAGTAAGACGGGACTCGGTTCCCCTTTATGTTCACGAGAATGCCAGGGAACTTGTCAAGCTCGTCAACCGGTACCGTGTGAGGAACGGTCTCCACATGCTGGAGTGGGACGGCTATCTGTACTTCATCTGTCTGAACCACGCCCAGGATATGAGGGAAAGGGGCTATTTCTCCCATTACTCACCGGACTATCTGGGTCCGTTCGACAGGCTCAGGAGCGCCAGGGTGGAATACCTCTACGCCGGGGAGAACATAGCCCACGGTCAGCTGACACCGGAAAAGGTACTCAGCGACTGGCTCCACAGCCCCTCCCACAAACGTAATATCGAAAGCGCTCTCTACACCCATCACGCGGTGGCCT
>CAYLXG010000051.1:9310-15378 GCA_964387445.1 uncultured bacterium | reverse complement strand
TGTACGATACGACCCCGAGAAGCACCTGGAGGACTGCCTGACCACCTGGCGGGACTCCGGCTGGCTCGAGAAGGGAATGGAGAAGGCGGCCGGGGAGTTCATCTCCTCGGGGAGCGCCCTGGTTTCCCTGGAGGGGGGAAGGGCGGTGGCCCTGGCCACATCCGGCAGGGGCGGCTTTCACCACTGTCTCCACGGCAGGGAGCTTGACTTCTGTTCAATTAACTCCGTGAACGTTGCCATCCACGGACGGAGGATGGGCCACGGCGGCGGACTCACCGCCTCGCTGCTGGCGGAAGCCGCCGAGAGGGGCGACGCCTGCGCCGGGCTGGGGATGTTCGAGCAGGGCTTCTACAACAGGCTGGGATTCTCCAACATGCCCTACTGGAGGATACTCCAGGTCCGCCCGTCGGAGATCGCCGTTCCAGGGGAGCTGAGTTCCAGGCCAGTAAGGCTCACCGGGGAGGACTGGCGGGAGATCCACGAGAACAGAAGGGAAAGGTACAGGTTCCACGGTTCCCTTAATCTCACCCCCGCCTATACCAGGGTGGCAATGGAGACCTCCCCCGGAGGTTTCGCCCTTGGCTTCCGGAACAGGGACGGAAAGCTGACCCATCACCTTTTCATCGAGAAGATGGAGGGAGAGAACGGCCCTGTCTCGGTAGGGTGGCTCAACTTCAGAAGACCCGCGGAGTTCACCGACCTGATGCTGGTGCTGGCTTCCATGGGGGATCAGATCGACCTGGTGAGGTTCTCGGAGCCACCGGGCATCCAGGTGCAGCCGCTGCTCAGAAAGCCCCTGGCCAGCCGCAGAAGGACCCTGGGGGCCCCCGGAGGAAGGGTCGAGGTGCGGACCCTCTCCTGGACCCAGTGCAGGATACTGTCCGTGGAGGGATCCCTGAACGGGATGAACTGCCCCGGGAAGCCGGTATCCTTCAATCTGAGGCTCCACGACCCCGTGGGGAAGCACCTTATGGGCTCCCCCGGCTGGAGGGGCTGCGAAGGTGACTACACGGTTCACCTTTCAGGGGAAACGGAGGCTTCCCGTGGCTTTACCCATGGGCTGCCTGTGCTGGAGTGTTCCGTGAACGCATTTACAAGGCTCTGGAACGGTTCGGCCAGGCCGTCGCTGCTTCCCTTCACCGACCAGGTGGACGCCTCTCCGGGGCTGCTGGAGATGCTTGACAAAGCCCTTCCCATGCCGGAGCCATCCTTCGACTGGGAGATCTAATCCGGCAGAAGCCCCTGTCTTTCCAGCTCCTCCAGCGAGGGATTGATACGGTCCCTCTCCGAAAGGATGGGTTCGGTTTTCAGCCAGGGGATCGCCAGCTTCCCGTCGTCCCAGGCCACTCCCTGTTCGTCGGAGCCGTCGTAGTACCTGTCCACGGCATAGAGAAGCGCCGCGCTGCCAAGCGCCAGGAAACCGTGGGCAACCCCCGGGGGGATGAGCACGCACCGTGTATCCTCCCCTGACATCCGGAAGACCATTGTCCTTCCGAATGTGGGAGAGGATCTCCTCAGGTCCGCCAGTGCCGCCTGGAATTCCCCCTGGAGGGGTATCCACCAGTCATGCTGGGTGCGGTGGAAGTGAAGCCCCCTGAGAGCTCCCTTAACGGTCCTGGAAAGGTTGAGCTGTGTCTCCCCGGGGTAGTTGCACCGGGGGAACCATGAGGAGCGGAACACCTCGCTGAAGCTTCCCCTTTCGTCGGGAAACACACCAACGTTCCCCAGCAGCACTCCCTGGATTTCGGTATCATCAGAGGCAATATTGAACGGCATGTGAGACCTTTCAGTTTTTCCGTGTCCGGTGATTATGGAGGAAAGGAGCCCCGATGAAAAGGGAAGAAAGGGCGAAAATGGTCGTCCAGGGCCTTGAAGAACTCTATCCGGAGGCCTTCTGCAAGCTTCAGTACCAGGGAATGCCGGAAAGGCTGGTGATAGCCACCATCCTCTCCGCTCAGACAACCGACGATGCGGTGAACAAGGCCACTCCCGGCCTCTGGGAACGCTATCCGGACATGGAGTCCCTGGCCGAAGCTGAACTTGAAGATGTGCAGGAGCTGCTGAAGACCATAGGCCTTTTCCGAAACAAGTCGAAGTCCATCGTTGGCGCCGCCGCATGGATAAGGGACAACGGCCTGCCGGACACCATAGAGGAGCTGGTGAATATCCCCGGGGTGGGCAGGAAGACCGCCAACGTGATAATCGGGGAGGTCTTCCACAAACCTTCCATTACCGTGGACACCCATGTGAAAAGGCTCTCCGGAAGGCTGGGCCTGTCGGGGAGCGACAACCCGGACCGGATAGAGATGGACCTGAAGGGTCTGATACCCCCGGAGGAACAGACGATGTTCAGCCACCGCCTTATCACCCATGGAAGGCAGGTCTGCAGGGCAAGGAACCCCAGGTGCGGCATCTGTCCCTTCGCCGGTTTCTGCCTCTACGCACAAAAGAAGGAGGGGGCCGTGTGAGCCCCCTCCTTCAGGCCATAAGGCCTTTCTAGTCCATGTCGGAGAGATCGACGCTCCAGTAGAAGCCGTCTTCGTCCACCCAGACCTCCCAGAGGGTGTAGGTGTCGTCGTCTTCGTCAACGACCTTGAAGTCGTAGTAGTCCCCTGCGGGAACGTAGAAGGTCATGGTCTCGCCGGGGTGGAGGAGCTCGGAACCGAGACGGTCGTCGCCCCAGGGGGAATCGCTGGGATCGCCGTAGATGTACCAGATGGTCCAGCTGCCCAGGTCGTTCTCGATGGTGATGGGGGCAAGCCCTGCCGAGCTGGAGCTGGAGGAGCCTCCGCCCCAGTTCTGTTCACCAAGGTGGCCAAGGTCTACCACCATGTTAACAGTTCCGTTGACGCGGACGTTCCAGAATGTGTAGGTGTCGCCGTCCTCGTCCTCGACCATCACATCGTAGGTGTTGTTGCTCACAGAGAAGCTTCTGGTGTTGCCGGGATAGATGATCTCGGTGGAACCCAGCCAGTCGTCGCCCCAGGAGTCTGAATCAGAGGGAGAAATGTAAACGTAATAGAAATCGTAACTGCCTGTGTCATTGGTGATATTGATGGTGCCTGCGAAGGCTCCGGCCACCATGAGCATCAGCATGATGATTGAGGATCTTCTCAAAACTACCTCCCCTTTCGTGCCTTTCGGCGTTTTCCTGTTTCACTGTGAACAGGATACTGCTTGGATAATTCTCAGACGGCGGTTCGTTGTCAATGGCCGTCTTCCATGGGGGTGGTACTCCGGAGCGCCCCTCCCTATTCCGTTAGTATATTAACTGACCGCCGCAGCAGTTTTCACACACCACCGGAGGGAACATGGACCTTGCAGGGCAGCTGAGAATGGGCCTGGGGGCCCTGAGAAGCGTTTTCGGGGCCAGGATACCCCTGAACGTAATGGTTTCCGTTACCGACAGATGCCCCAGCAGGTGCGCATACTGCCAGATCCCCTCCAGGTGCCGGCCTGACCTTTCCACGGAGCAGTGGAAGCGGATCATCACCGAAATGGCCAGGGCGGGAACGATGCGAATTGGTGTGTGGGGCGGTGAGCCCATGGTGCGGAGCGACATAGTGGAGCTCTGCGCCCACGCCAGGTCCATGGGGATATACGTGAGCCTGGACTCCAACGGGTACCTGATACCATCCCGCAGGGAGATACTGTCGAACATCGACCATCTGGTACTCTCCTACGACGGCCCGAGAGAGGCCCACGACGCCAACAGGGAGCCGGGAAGCTGGGAGAAGGTGATGAAGGCCTTCGAGACTGCCTCGGGAAAGGTGCGCCTCTGGTCCATCACCGTGCTTACGAAGAACAACATCCGCTTCATTCCGGAGATAATGCAGACCGCGGAGAGGTACGGTTTCCTCACCACCTTCCAGACCCTCCACCACAACGACACCCTGGGGGGGAACACCGCGGAGATGATGCCCGACCCCCGGGAGTACTCCGAGGCGTTCATGGAGCTGTACCGCCTGAAGAAGGCCGGAGCGCCCATAGCGCTGAGCTCCAGGTATCTGAAGGCCGCGTCCCGGTGGCCCGACTACCGGAGGACCAGGCTGCCCCAGCGGTTCTACGGACCGTCATGCAGGGCGGGAAGGACCTACTGCAACATAGACGTGGACGGCACCGTGTACCCGTGCTCACTTCTCATGGGCGAGTACCCGGGGATGCTGAACGCCCTGGAAGTCGGGTTCGAGAAGGCCTTCCGGAACCTGGGTGACCATGCTCTCCCCTGCCATGCCTGCGCCGCGTCATGCTACCCGGAGTACAACTACCTTTATTCCCTGAACGTTCCCGTTGCCCTGGAATGGGTGAAGGCCGTGAGAAGGACCGACAGGCTCCTTCGGGAGAAGTCGGCGAACCGCCGATGAAGGCTACATGTCCTCGGGGATGAACTCTATCACGAAGGTGTAGTTGCTGTTCAGCGAGTACTGGAAACCGCCGTCGTAAAGCTCGCTTATGGCGTTCACCAGGGCGATGTCAGTAGTGGTGACCGAAACGCCGTAGAGTATGCCGGTGTGGGGATGCTTGGGCCGTCCGTTTACTACCCAGTTCTCCCAGTCGTACCTCACGTCCAGTTCAGGCCTCAGATCGAATGAGAAATCGTCTGCCAGGTAGGGCCTCAGCTGGTTCGGAATACCCCCGGGGTAGTAGTCGGGGGGGTATTCCCCGGTCTGGGTGACGCACATCTGGGAAGCCGCCAGTATCACCCTGAAGTCGGCTATCACCCTGGCGGCCTCTGCCTTCTTGGTAATGTCCATGTACCTGGGCAGGGCGATGGAAGCAAGTATGCCGATGATCAGGATGACTATCATCAGCTCGATCAGTGTGAAACCCTTGTTCATGCAAAACCTCCTCGCCCGGCTGAGATCACAACGGGTGTCATTATCTGTTCCATGTCAGTCTGCTATTCCCATACGCCTCAACGCATCCTCGGTGAGATACTTGCCGGGGTCCTCCCCTGAATGCCATACCAGGGTGGTGTCCGTGTGGATCACAGATACTGAGTACTCGCTTCCATTAACGGCGTACTCCACGGAGGGATCGTCCCACCCCAGGAAATCCTCCTCTCCCGCGGGTATCTCCCCACTGCCTTCGATATGGGAGTTCAGCTTGGATACGGTTACGAAGAGATAGCCGCCCATGTTCTCCACCAGCACCTCCTCTGGTACGTCCGGCGGGGTGTTCATCCGCCTGATCTCATTCCAGGCCCGCCAGGCGCTTCCCGCAAGCACCAGGAGCAGCACAGCGGCGATCCAGTGCTGAAATGCCGGGGGCTTGTTCCGGGGGGCTTTCTCCGGGCGCTTACCCTGCTCCCTGCTCTCCAGCTCCCTCTCGGCCTTCTCCAGAAGTTCTTCGCCGGCCATCTTTCCTCCTATTCTCCCAGTACCACCAGTCTTGCCGCCTGGCGTATGCCGCCCGGCGCGCTAACGTCCACTATGTAGGTCCCCGATGGAATGCCTGAAAGGTCGAGGCTTCTCTCCGAAGGTTCCAGAACGCCTTCCAGCACCACCCTGCCGCTGAGGTCGTACACTGAAAAGACAAGTTCCATGTCCCCGGTGCCGCCCCAGTTGATCGAAGAGTGGCCAGAGGCGGGGTTGGGGCCCAGGTACATGGTGCTTACACCACCCGGGGGAGGCGAGGTCTGCTCATCGATGCCCAGAACGGCTGTGCTGAGGATCTTCGCCTGGGGATCGAACTCCACGGTGACCGGCTGGAAGGGAAGCAGGAAGGACTCCTGCTGGTTCTCCTGGTCGTTCATGAAGGTTACAAGGGTGTCCGTGGAGGATCCGTGCACCAGGAACTCCACCGGCATCTTGAAGAAGTTGTCCACCGTCTGGATCTGGTCCACGGTGATGGTGAGGAGCCACTGGGCGCCCTGCTGCTCCCAGGCGTACCCCATGTCGTAGATGGGATATCCCTCTCCGTAGAGCCACTGGTCGAAGAACCAGTCGATGTCTGAGTACTGGGCGGCAACATGGTCGAGGCAGTCCTGGGTGGTTGCGGTGACGTATGAGTGGGAAGCGAAAGAGGTCTCAGAGGCGTTGAATAATAGGGGGTCCCCCCTGATCATC
>CAYLXG010000051.1:6366-9300 GCA_964387445.1 uncultured bacterium | reverse complement strand
AGAGCTCCCCGGGGGTCTGGGGATCCACTATGGGGAAAAGCTCACCACTGTTCAGATAGGGCTTCATGATGTTGTTCACCACATAGTCCAGGTACTCCTCCTCCCCGTATGTCTCCATCCAGATCGCCTCCGAGTAGGTTGCGAAGCTCTCCGACAGCCACACGTCGGTCCAGTACCTTTCGGTTACGCAGTTGCCCCACCACATGTGTCCCATCTCATGCGCCAGCAGCCAGTCGTAGTTGGTGTTCCCGTTCACCGCCGAAGCCAGGTGGTAGACCTGGGAAAGGTGCTCCATGTCTCCTATAGGCGTCTGAACGTAGCTGAACTTGCAGTCCCATGGATAGGGCCCGTATGCGTCCTCGAACGCCGCCATCATCTGGTCAACGTGTACGTAGGAACCCAGGGCGTCCTCCACGTCCCAGGAGTAGACGTAGTAGAAGATCCTGGCGTCGGTGGAATCGTGGAGCACCGCGTAGTCAGCAACGCTCAGGGCGGCGAGATAGGTGGACATGGGCTGGGCCATGGTCCAGTGGTAGGTGAGGGTTCCGTTCATGTTGTCGGTTACCCCGGCGGAATCGCCGTTGGCCACGGCATACAGCGTGTCTGGCACAGTGATGTGGAAATCGAAGGTGGCCTTGTCAGAGGGCCTGTCATGGCAGGGGAACATGTATTTTCCCATGGAGGGGTCGGTGATGAACCCCACACCCATGTGGTAGGTGACATAGGGGTGGAAGTGGAAACCTCCCCAGGACTCCTCCGGGGGCGTACCGCCGTAGGAGATAACCAGTTCCACCGTATCCGAAGGGGATACCGGACCCGGCAGCGCAATGAACAGGGAGTCCTCCACATGGTCATAGGAAGCCGCCCCGGTCACTTCGGTTACAGTGAGCTGCTTCAGGTAGAGCTTGAACTCCGTAAGACCGCTCTCGGTGGGAATCAGCGTTACCTCAGCAACGGCGTCTATGGTCTCCTGGGCGCGGTCGATGTCAATGGAAAGATCGTAGTGGAGAACATCCACCGGCTCAAGCTCGAACTCCTGGTAAAGGGGCTCAAGGGAGGGGGCGAGGGGCCGGGTGAGGACCATGGGGCTGAACCTGGGGCTCCAGGCGCAGAGGAACACCAGCAGGATATGCATCATTCACTCCAATCGAGAAGGAGTCCGTCTATGAATTCCCTGAGAATACTCAATCTGGGTACTACATCTTCGCTTATGTGCTCCACGCAGTCCAGAAGCCTGAGAAGCCTGCTCGAGTCGTTCCAGGCCGGGGAGCCCTCCTCAACATCCTCAAGCAGGGGAACGAGGTAGGGCTTCAGCACCGGCAGCTCATATGGAAGGGCTGAATTGAACATCATGTCCGCCTGCTCCTGGTAGGGGAAGATGTTCATCCTCTCCCCCCTCCTGACGCTGGCCCATCCGTTGATGGTCTCCGTCGCGGAGTACCCCCGGCGGAAGCTGTCCCTTACTATCCTTCTCATGAGCCTTCCGTCGGAGGTGGACATCCTGGTGAGCCTGTCGATGTTAAGAGTGGTGAGGGCGCTTATGTAGATCTTGAACTTCCTTCCGGCGTCCACCCCCGGGGTCAGGCTGTCGTTGAGGCCGTGAATGCCCTCTATAAGGAGGAACTCATCCTCCCGGAGGGTCATGGGCTCAACGTCGTCCTGCCTGGTTCCCGTATGGAAATCGAAGACCGGCAGCTTCACCGTTTCCCCGGATACCAGCCTGGAGACATGGTCGCCGAAGAGCCGGGTGTTCAGCGCTCCCAGGCATTCGAAGTCGTAGCTGCCGTCTTTGTTCCTGGGGGTTTCCGAGCGGTTGTGGAAGTAGTTGTCAACACTGATCATCCTGGTGCCGAACCCCTCGGCCCTGAGGTAGGTGGCCAGCATCCTGGTGAAAGTTGTCTTCCCGCTGCATGAGGGTCCGGCTATCATCACGATCCGCTTGTGGGGGAATTCGTCCCCCAGCCTGCTGACTATCTGAACGATCCTGCGGTTCTGGTAGAAGTGGCTCATCATCACAAGCTGCCTGCCGCTGTCCTCCCTGATCCTGCGGTTGAGCATGTCCACCGTGTGAACCCTCATCCTGGAGATGTGCTTCTCCTCCAGATCGAGCTCCCGGGAGAGTTTCGGGCTGGCCATGTAAGGAGCGATCTCAGGCCAGCTGCCGCTTCCGGGGAAGCGGAGGAGGAAAGCGCCCTCCATGGGCTTCAGCTCCCATACGGTGAGCCAGGATGTATCGGGAACCGTGGGACCCATGGCGAAGGCCCAGGAATCTCCAAGTGCATTGGCCCTGTAGTCATCCTTCCCTTTGTGCCATCTGGGCAGCAGGGAGTGTTCGCCCACAAGACCTAATGCCTCTTCCGAAGACAGGATATAGTGATCGATGGGCAGAGCTTCCTCCACTATGGCGGAAAGCTCCCTTTCCACGGCCGCGCAGGCGTCTTCCTCCCCTCCTGTGCCCAGGCCCTCTATCCTGAACCTGTAGCCCAGGCTGATGGAATGCTCCACCCAGAGCCTGCACTCGGGGAACGCCCTCTTCACCGCCTGGTCCAGTGCCAGTATAAGACCGCGCCGGTATACCTCCCTGCCCTCGGAGACCCATGGGGGAACCGGCTCTCCCTCCACCGATCCCAGGGGCATAGTGATGCCGGTGATGTCACGGACGGCTATGGACTTTCTGCTTCTGAGGAACTCCTCTTTCATTGATCTTCCTTTCGTTCTGCCCGGTGATAATACACCGATAAGGGGTTATGGGGAAGCCCCACCGCGGTCGTCCCCCTGGATCCATCGATGTACTAAAATTCCTTCCGGTGGTGATTTGTGCCATGGGCCACTTCCCATTTGAAACGCTCCACGGCGTGCGGTTTCCCTCCCTTTCATGGCTCAACCTTCCCCTGCGGAGGGCGGGCGGTCCCCTGTATTTTGTCTTCAGTCATG